>JAYUWO010000171.1:0-33138 GCA_043753545.1 Arenimonas sp. | reverse complement strand
TCGCACTAGACAGCTGATTGATATTAGACATTTACTCTCTCTCCAACGTTAGAGTTAGTGACTCTAAATGAGTTCTAGGATAAAGCCTCGGGGTGACTGTCCGGATTGGTCTGACACCCTGGCTCAGCGAGCATAACGCAATTTTTACGTACTGCCAAACCCGTAAAGAGGGGGTAAAGCGTGCGCTAGTGCCCAAATCGGGAAAATGTCTGGTGCAAAAATTCTAATTCTCCATTTTGTTCAATCTTTTCATAAACTTACTTGATTCCGATCGTGACATCTCCGGACATCGTATTCATTTCAACCCGGCTATTTCCTTCTCCGAGACGGGCATTTAGGCTCCGGCCAGGCCCGTACTCTTCCTTAACAACTTTGCCGATTGCGCTCGAAATGTCGCCACTGAAGCTTTGGACGTTGAATTTGGCTGAGCTGGTTTTGGGCATTTGGAGTGACAGACTGCCGCTCACCGAATCCATCTCGATACGACCATCTTTTGCCAGGCCCATTTGAAAACGACCGTCACCCGATACCGAATTGAAATGCAATTGGTTAAGCACTGGCGTATCCAGTTCGACATTGCCCGAAACGGTTTCAATATCAAGGCGTCCGTTCAAGTGCCCGAGCAATTTGACGTCGCCACTGACGGAATTGACGGTGACCTGCGGACTGGTGAGCTTCAGAAGCACATTGCCGCTCACGCTTTCGATTGTCAGTTTGCCGGGCGAGGATGCCAACACCGTGCTATCGCCGCTGACATTATTAATCGTCATCCTCGGTGCGGCACTGCCCTGCACGTCGATGTCGGCGCTTATCGCCTGCAAAGCGAGGGCAACTTTAAGTGGCACCATCAACTCCAGACGCGTGGGTTCTTTGACATTGACACTGCGCCCGCCCCAGCCAAACCAGCCGCCCTTCCGATCCGGGTATTTGACACTGATCAGCAAACTGCGGGCATCACCTTCTACTACGAGTTTTTCAACACCCTCGCCGAGAGACCCGGTGACCTGCACTTTGGCTTGGTTCCACACACGCACCTTGATCAAGCCACTGACGTTTTCCACCCTGACTTCACCATCAGGATTTATGGCGCGCGATTGATTGATTGGGGTTGCGGCCAGTGCCGACATCGGGCCTGCAAATGCCACCAGGGCTGCGGTATGGATAAGCGGTCTAAAAGTTTTCATAAAAATCCTAGGTGAAGTTGGAGGCAATGGCGCGCTGGGTCAATTGAAGTCTCTGCAGATAAGTGCGACGCAGCATGGGAATGAGATAAGTCGATTGCGGGCTTTGATTGAGTGCCTGCTTTAACTTGCTGGCCGAGTCGTCAAGCAGTTGCAATTGCTTTTGCATCTCGGGGGCCAACTCGATCGACGAGTACTCCTGCAAGGCGGCCTGATATTCGGTATCCATCGCCTTCACTTCGCTTGAAACAACTTGTGCGTTCAGCGTATTCGAGTCGACCGATGGGTTTTGCGACAGCAAGGGCAAGGCCAGCACGGCGATGAAGGCCAGACTGGCTGCCATCGCAAAGCTTGACCAACTCCGGCTATTTTTTTTGGGCGTCCGTTGAATGTCGGCCTGAATCGAAGCCCAGAGGTCGCGCTCGAGTTCGCGTTCTTTCGGCAGCCCGCGCAATTGCAAACGTAATTCGGCGTCGCTTGGTGGATGGTTTGGATGATTAGTCACGATAGGCTCCCAGTTTTTCACGCAATAAACCTCTGGCGCGATGTAGTTGTGCTTTTGAACTTCCGACCGCCATATCGCAATGCTCGGCAATGGCTTCGTGCGTCCAACCTTCGATATCGAATAAAACCAATACAGCCCTCGCCCTTTCCGGCAGACTGGCAACGGCTTTTTCCAAATCCATTTGCAGGCGGGTTTGATGATTCGCGGTGTCGTTAGTTTTTTCGAATGCCAACACCGTATCGTCTTGCTCGAGATCTTCGGCGCCTTTGCGGGACCGCAACTCCATCAGGGCGATATTGACCGCCAGACGATGCAGCCAGGTCGAAAAGGCACTTTCATAGCGAAATGTCGGCAAGGCTTGCCAGGCTTTGACGAAGGCTTCCTGCAGACAGTCTTCGGCGCGGGATTGCGAACCGCCGCATAAGCGCCACAACACCGACATTAGTCGTTTGGAATGCTTTCGATACAGTTGCTCGAAGGCTTTCTGATCGCCATTGCTTGCCGC
Source organism: Arenimonas sp. (assembly GCA_043753545.1). Lineage (GTDB taxonomy): Bacteria > Pseudomonadota > Gammaproteobacteria > Xanthomonadales > Xanthomonadaceae > Arenimonas. The sequence continues at coordinate 30,947 of JAYUWO010000171.1, read as the reverse complement.
ACGCACCAGCGCGAAATCGTCTTCGCGCGAATCAGTGGGTGATTCCATTTGGAGGGCATCAATATTTGTCACGGCGGCATTCAGCATAAACGCTATGATGCCCGTTCGCAGCGAAAGGTTTAAACGAAGCTGGCAGCCAGTTGCACTGTCTTGGCGTGGATATCGGCAATATGCTCGACGTCCGGGCAATATCCGCCGGCCATTGAGATAGCCATTGGCAAGCCGGCAGTCCGGCATGTCTGCATCACATAACGATCCCGCTGGGCCAGCCCTGCTTTGCTCAAGGACAAATACCCGAGTCGATCTCCTTCATAGGGATCAGCCCCGGCGAGATAAATCACTGCATCGGGCTCAGCACGCTCGATGGCGGCCGGTAAATAATGAGCGAGCTTGTCCAGATATTCGGCATCACCGGTCTGATTGCGAAGCGGTACATCCAGATCGGAAGCCGGTTTGATGGCCGGATAGTTTTTGTCGGCATGCATCGAAAAAGTAAAAATACTCGGGTCGTTATGGCAGAGCTCGGCGGTGCCATTGCCTTGATGAACATCCAGGTCGACGATCAATATCTTTTTTGCCAGATTTTTGGCTTGAACATATCGGGCCGCAATCACGCTGTCGTTGAATACGCAATAACCACCGCCGCGATCAAAGGCAGCATGATGCGTGCCGCCGGCAAGATTCACCGAAATCGTGTCGCCATGAATGGCGGTTTCGAGTGCCTGCATCGTGGCACCCGACGAACGCCGGGAACGCTCGACCATTTGTGCCGACCAGGGAAATCCGATACGTCGCATTTCCTGCTCACTCGGATTTCCCACACTCATGCGTTGAATATAATCCGGGCAATGCACGCGGGATAAGTCTTCATCGGTCGCTGCAACCGGCTCGACCAGCTCTATCTTCCAAGCATCGGCATTTTGTTTTACCCGTTCGTAGAGCAAACGGTATTTTTCCATCGGAAAGCTGTGGCCTTCCGGCAAGGGCAATACGAAGTGATGGCAGTAGTAGGCTTTCATGGAGGTGGGGTGATATCTGGCGTGTTCGTACCCTCTCCCCAGCCCTCTCCCGGGGGGAGAGGGGGAACATCAAATAAATTACGCGAGTTGCTTTGCAATTTTTTCCTGCTCGGCCAGCAAGACTTTCGGGGTGCGGTCGCCGTAGCTTTGCAGATATTCGCCGATCGCTTCCATTTCTTCGTACCAGGCTTCTTGATTGACGTCGAGCAACTGGCTCAAGGTATCTGCATCGATATTCAAGCCATCAAGGTTCAAATCACCGGCGAGCGGCAAGTGGCCAATCGGGGTTTCCTTCGCCTGTGCCTGGCCGGTCACGCGTTTCAACATCCATTCGAGCACACGCATGTTGTCGCCAAAACCGGGCCACATGAATTTGCCGTCGCTACCTTTGCGGAACCAGTTCACATGGAAAATTTTCGGCAAGTTGGCGCCGGGTTTATCGAAGCTCAACCAATGCGAAAAATAATCGGCGAAGTTGTAACCGGCGAAGGGTTTCATCGCCATCGAATCGCGACGCACCACGCCGACGGCGCCAGTAGCGGCAGCGGTAGTTTCCGATGCCATTGAAGCACCGACCAATACACCGTGGGTCCAGTTGCGTGCTTCAAATACCAATGGCACTAAAGATTCACGACGGCCACCGAACATGATGGCGGACAAGGGCACACCCTGCGCATCCTCGGCTTTGTCGGTGTAACTGGGGCATTGCTTTGCCGAAACGGTGAAACGTGAATTCGGATGCGCGGCCGGGCCATTTGCTTTGTCGTAATCGCGGCCCTGCCAATCTTTCACCGGCACGCCGTCAGGCAAACCTTCCCACCATGGCTGGTTGTCGGCAGTGACGCCGACGTTGGTGAAAATCGCGTCCTTGTTCAACATCGCCAAGGCATTCGGATTGGTTTTTGCACTGGTGCCCGGTGCCACGCCGAAATAGCCGGCTTCCGGATTGATCGCATACAAACGGCCATCGGCGCCCGGACGCATCCAGCAAATATCGTCGCCAACGGTCCAGACTTTCCAGCCGTCATGCTTGTAACCATCCGGTGGAATGAGCATCGCCAGATTGGTTTTTCCGCAAGCACTCGGAAATGCCGCGGCGACGTAATGGGTTTCGCCTTTCGGATTTTCGATACCGACAATCAGCATGTGCTCGGCCAGCCAGCCTTCGGTGCGCGCCTGATACGAAGCGATGCGCAGTGCATGGCATTTTTTGCCAAGCAAGGCATTGCCACCATAACCGGAACCGAAACTTTGGATCGCGAGCTCTTCCGGGAAATGCATGATGAAACGACGATCCGGATTCAAGTCGCCAATTGAATGCAGGCCTTTGACGAAACTACCTTCGTGTTCGATGCGTTTCAATGCGGCTTCGCCCATGCGGGTCATGATTCGCATATTCGCTACGACGTAAGGACTGTCGGTGATTTCAACGCCGCAACGAGCCAGCGGTGAATCTATCGGGCCCATGCAATACGGCACGACGTACATCGTGCGGCCGCGCATGCAGCCGGCGTACAACTCGTCCATCTTCGCGTGCGCATCGGCAGGCGACATCCAGTGATTGTTCGAACCGGCATCTTCCTTGTTTGACGTGCAGACAAACGTCAGATGTTCAACTCGCGCAACGTCGGAAGGGCTGGAGCGATGCAAATAGCAATTGGGATGGGTTTGTTCGTTGAGCTTGATCAGGTCACCTGTGACCAACATTAAATCGATCAGCGATTTATTCTCGGCTTCAGAGCCATCGCACCAATGAATTTTCTCGGGCTGAGTCAAACGTGCAACAGATTCAACCCATTGGTTCAGGGCAGCAAGTGATGTGGACATTAGGAAACTCTCACGCTATAGGAAATCGGTGGCTGTTGACTCGTTTGGGCGAGGTCAAAAGCAATGTGACAATTGTAACCGCTCAGGGGCTTGGCTTGCGTCTAACGGCATCAAATAAATGCAGCGACCAAGGCCGCTGCGCCAGCACCAAACTAACCCCAACTCGTTGATTTGTCGGCAAAACGGCATCCTGCACCAGCATGCCGTCGAATTCTTCGGCAGCCTCTTCCAATCGAAGGCCAATCTTGGCGGCCGAGGCCGGCGATACCATCCCGCTGAGCAAGATGAGGTTCTCGTTCAAGCCCAAAAAGGGACGGTTGAAATATTCAGGCAACAGGCGTCCGATAAAGAAGCGCTCCATCGGCCCATCCTTGCGCCACCGGAAATTCCGCGCCGTCCGCAGCCGATAACGGTTTTCCGGTAATAATTCGATAATCCCGAGCCGGTCAAGTTTCGCCAGCACCCCCGTCCACTGCGGCTTGGTGAAATCGTATCTTGCGAGTACCTCGTCTTCTTTCCACCGATTCAGCGTCAGATATATACCCAGCAAATACGGCGGGTTTTCCACCAGTAGCTGTTCGGTTTCCTCGCTCAGCTCCGCCAGCGGTGGGGGGCCGCCCACCTTGGCTTCAGTGGCCAGTTCCGACAGACCGACATCGAGCACCGCACAAATTTCCTCCAGGCGCGCGAGGCTGATAGCTTGCTGGGAGAACATACGCTTTACTGCGGCTTCACTTAAATCCAGTTGTTTCGCCAAGGCGGCATAGGTAATTCCCTGGGCTTTGAGCAAGCGCTTAAGGGCCGCAATAAGATCGATTCGAAGGCTCATAAGTAGCGTTTAAATAGACGTGAAGAAGGTAAAGCCTAGCCTTTGTCTAATGTATTTGCGAGTTTTTCAGGCCGGGCTACGGTGACCTGCCTCTGGAGACCCTTATGAAAATCAGCCTTGCATTTGTCCTGTTCCTCACTGCCTTGCCGCTCCATGCCGAGCCCCAGTCGGACACCCCCAGCCAGGCCTCGGCGATTTCGCTGGCACCCTCGGTTGAAATCACCGCCGCCAGCTTAAAATTAGTCCCCGCTGGCTCTCGGCTTGTCGTGAAATCCCTGCGACCGCTAGGCGACATAGTGGAAGTCGTCGCCATAACCGCCGTTGCCGGTCTCTCGATTACGATTCATGTCAGCGCAAAAGCACTGCAATTATCCGGCCTTGTGGTCGGAGGCAGCCTGATAGTCACCGCGGTGAGTGCCGGTTATCTGTTGGTAGCGGGCAGCGAAGCCATCGCCTTCATACCCAACGAGACTTGTCGATCGCATATTCACCATCGGAGATTGTGAGCGTGCATCGTTTACTGCTTCTACTTGCCTTGGTTTTCTCGCCGGCGGTATTCGGCGGCACGCAATGTTCGGAAATAGCCGCAACTCCGAAAGCGATAGCGACAGCCGCCGAATCCGCCCAGCGCGTGCTTCAACAACTCGAAAAGTACAACGTGCCAGTAGCGATGTTGGCACGACACGGTACCGACCTGAAAAAATACGGCCTGCACTATTCGCATGTCGGGTTTGTAGTTCGCGACCACCCTGACGGACGTTGGACTGTCGTGCACCTATTAAACGAATGCGGCTCTTCGCAATCCAATCTTTATGCCCAGGGTCTGGTGAATTTTTTCCTGGATGAATTGCAAAGCCAAGATGCCCGCATCGTCTGGCTGAAGCCCGAGTTGTCCGATCGACTGTCGATCTTGTTGAAGTCGAATGCGGCAAGTTCGGTATTTGATCCTGATTACAATGTCATTGCCCGATACGATTCTAAGCAATATCAAAATTCCACTGCATGGGTGCTGGATATTTTGGCGGTGGCGCAATTACCGAGAATTGATTTGCCAAAGCGCGTCAATGCGCAGGCGTTACAAAAAGCGCAGGGCTTCGCACCGGATACCCTTCATATCGATTATTCGCAACGCATACTCGGCGGCCTGTTTTCTGCGAATACAGTGTTTACCGATCATTCGGTTGGTGCCCGGTTATCGGGTGAATATAAAGTGGTGACGGTGAGATCGATTTTTCGCCATCTGCAAAGGCTCGACGCCATTGATCGGCAATGGGAATGGCGCGATGGAGTTGAAGCCGTCACGCTTGGCCCGACCTGACAACAAGATGTACCGCCATGAAACCGGAAAAATAAATTGCATCTGTTATCCGCACTGATCATTTGCTATTTGGCGATGGGCATTCCCTATTGGCAGATACCGTATTCCAGCGTCTCGCTTCCTGACTCCCTATACGACATCGGTTTATGGCTCGTGATCGGCGGCGCAGTGGCTTTTCGCCTGTACGGATTTGGCTTCTTGTGGACGTCGGTTTCGTTTGGAATGGTCGCGCCGATGGTGGTCGCCACGCGGATCATCTTAGAAACTATAAGCGACAGCAGCACGCATAATCTGTTTCCGTTTGAGATCGCCATTGCCGTTTTTGTCGGCTTCTTCGCGGCAGCTTTCGGTGCCGTGATCGGCATGGTGATCAAACGCTTGCGCCATCGCGATCAAGACCATCCGGAGACTTGAGAGAAATGGACCCATTGTTCAATGGGCTGGGAGTATTGCTGGCGATCTATACGATTTACGCCACAAGTCAGGGCGAGGTTTTTGCAAAATCCGGCGCTTGGGGAAAAACCATATCGCGGATGGATTCACCCAAATACTTCTGGACCGTGATAGCAGTTTATTCCCTACTGAGTATGTCGCTGCTGATCATTTTCTGATTTTTATTGGAAAATACTAGTCGCAGACAATCGTCTCTTTTTCCTTACCCACCGCCCCTGGCAGCCGACGCGGTATCGGTGGAGGCGGAAGTATTTCCTGTTCCGGACGGCTTTCCAAAACCGCTTTTAACAGCTCGCATGCACCCTCGTTTTTTGATTCGCATAGATGGGCCGTTTTCAAATATCCGCGATCACCGATCGAAAAATAGCGCCTACGAACCACACTCGGGCCAACTGCATGTTTTTCGGTAAATAGCCACCATTCCGAATAATCGGTAATTCCATAAGTGACATATCTGTGGAATCCCGGCTCGATCTCTTTCACTTCGACCAAACAGTATTGATCTATAAGTGCTGGTGCAGAATTGACCTCGTTCAGGCCCAGCGGACGCTCATCTGGAATATAGAACTTTGTGGCACCTAGACCATAATATTGTCCGGCGCCAGTCTCTCTAGTTACGGCTGGTAAGCTCTGAAAACTTTCAGGCCCGAGCAATACTGGCGGAATAAAATCCACAGGAACGAGCACATCCGTTGCCTTCGCATCGCCGGTAAATTTCCAACTACGCACGGCATCGAACGCTGCATTGTCCAGATTGATATTATCAGAGCTCTTGTCGAGGAGAATTTTGGTCGGACGACCACATGCATCAATCGTCACACGCAAGATGACTCGGCCACCTATCCCGTCCCGGACTTCGCTAGCCGGATACTTCGGCGGTGCATTTGGCACCGAAACCTCATCGGCGCACTCCGTTGTTTCAGGGGCGGCACGGGCAAAAGCAAAGCCGGGTGCGCAATACATAATTACGCCAAACAGAAATAGTTTGTACATAATTTCCAGGAATTTTATTCTGGAATTAGCGTCGTTATCACATGACCGACATAGGCCTCGAATTCATCATGATGCAAACGCGGCTGTGCCAACTGCAGAGACAGTTGCAGGAAACCCACATACGCAGCATAGGTAAGACGAGCACGATGCTGTGCTTCGACGCGCGGCAAACCGGCCTGGCGAAAACTGGCGGTGAGGTAATCTTGACGTCGCTGCGACACGCGGTTCAACACCGGTTGCACGATCGGATGGTCCAGCGCTTTCAACAATTCACTGTAAATTTTATGCGGCTTGAGTTCGTGAGCGACCAGCAGGAACAAATCTTTCAGTCGGGCGCGCGGATCGGAAATCGCTTCCACTTTCCCGAACACCATTTCTTGTTCCATCACTTCCCAGCGTTCGAGCGCGGCCACCAGCAATGCATCGCGTGAAGGAAAATGCCAGTAGAAACTTCCCTTGGTCACGCCCAGACGTTTCGCCAAAGGTTCAACCGCGACCGCAGCCAAACCACTTTCCGCGATCACGTCCAATGCGGCCACTGCCCAATCTTCGGCACTCAAACGTGAAGGCTTGTCCATTTTTTCCAAATTTTCTAGTGGGTTAACCATACGGTGCCTAGTTTAACGGTACGGAGGTGTATTGCGAAACGTGAATCTTCACAGACCATACGCTCAGGTATTGACAAGGTCAAATCCCATCAAACATACTAATACGTATGGAAACCTCCCCGCTCCCTGAAAATCGCGTTACGGCCACCCGCCACCTATGGATGACGGGCGATGGCGTTGAGTTGATCGGCGAAGAACTAACTGCAAACTTAGAGGGCCCATCTGTTCTGTTCGCACACGGCTTCGGCCAAACCCGACAGAGTTGGTCGGGAGCTCAATCTGCGCTTGCGCAAGAAGGCTTTAGTTCGATCGCCTGGGACATGCGCGGGCATGGCGAATCCGGTCGCAATCCTGAAGCCCTGCATTATCGCGCCGAGCAATTTGCAGAAGATGTTTATTTGCTCTCCCGTCAGTTCAAACAAAAACCCTTATTGGTCGGCGCCTCGATGGGCGGCCTGACCGGCATGATGGTGCAGGCGCTGCACTCGGCATTTTCTGCGCTGGTGCTGGTGGATGTGACACCACGCTGGGAAATCGCCGGCGTCGCTCGCATCATGGCCTTTATGAATGCATTTCCCTATGGCTTTGATTCCTACGAACACGCGGCCGATGTCATTGCCAGTTATTTGCCGCACCGGCGCGAGCGCAAAAGCAGCAAGCAACTTCAGTTTTTACTGCGTGAGCAGGACGGCCGTTTGATGTGGCATTGGGACCGTCGCATGCTCAGTGAATTCGTGGAGGACAGCGAACATCTGCAAGAAGATATTCGCGAAGCGGCTCGGCAAATCAAGATCCCCACCCTGCTGATCAGCGGTGGTAAAAGCGATATCGTTTCGGAACACACCGTGGCCGATTTTCTCGAACTCGTTCCCCATGCACAGCATCATCATTTACCCGATGCCACCCACATGGTGGCGGGCGATGATAATGACGCCTTCAATGACACATTACTGAATTTCAAGCGCACACTATCCCCACAGACTTACGCGGTAACTGGAGTTTCACCATGAGCATCGCCCTCCCCTTTATTGTTCTTATTTTGATTGTCGCCATTGCGGCCTACCACCGCTTTTCGCTGGCCATATTTACCGCCGTGGCAGCGACCGCGCTGGTCGCCGTTGGTATTTTCGGCGGCAATTTCATCGCCACCGTCATTTGTGGCGTATTGCTGGCGCTATTCACGCTGCCATTGCTGATCACGCCATTCCGCCAGCAATTCATCACCAAGCCGCTACTCGGTTTCTATACCAAAATTCTGCCACCACTTTCCGACACTGAAAAAGTGGCGCTTGAAGCCGGCACGGTCGGTTTTGAAGGTGAATTGTTTTCCGGCAATCCGAAATGGGACATTTTGCTGAAACAGCCGAAGCCGGTTTTAACTGCCGAAGAACAAGCGTTTATCGATGGCCCGGTCGAGCAAGCCTGCATGATGTGCAATGACTGGGAAACCACGCATGTGCGCAATGATTTATCTCCGGAAATCTGGGAATTCCTGAAGAAAAACAAATTCTTCGGCATGATCATTCCCAAAGAATATGGCGGCCTGGGTTTCTCGGCTTTCGCGCATTCGCGCGTGATCATGAAGCTCGCATCGGTCTCGGCAACATTGAGCTCCACCGTGGGCGTACCGAACTCGCTCGGCCCGGGCGAATTGCTGGTGCATTACGGCACCAAGGAACAGAAAGATTACTACCTGCCACGTCTGGCAGATGGTCGTGAAATTCCCTGCTTCGGTTTGACTGGTCCAACCGCCGGTTCCGATGCCACATCGATTCCCGATTACGGCATCGTCTGCGAAGGCGATTGGAATGGCGCGCGCGTACTCGGCGTCAGGTTGAATTTCGAAAAACGCTACATCACGCTCGCACCGGTCGCATCGATTATTGGCCTGGCATTTCGTTTATATGATCCGAATGGCTTGCTGAGCGATGACAAAGACCGCGGCATTACCCTGGCATTGATTCCACGCAACACGCCCGGGATGGATATTGGCCGTCGCCATTTCCCGCTGAACTGTGCGTTCCAGAATGGCCCAATCTACGGCAAGGATGTCTTCTTGCCGCTGTCGCAATTAATCGGTGGCGAAGATTATGTCGGCCACGGCTGGCGGATGTTGGTTGAATGTCTGTCGGTCGGCCGCGCGATCACACTGCCATCCACCTCTACCGGTGCGTCAAAACTCGGCGCCGTCGTTACCGGTGCGTATGCCCGCATTCGCAAACAGTTCGGTCTCTCCATAGGCCGCTTTGAAGGTGTCGAAGAAGCGCTCGCACGTATTGCCGGTAACGCTTACGCCTGCAGCGCCTTGTCGCAAGCCACCGCCGCTGCAGTAGATCGTGGCGAAAAACCGGCGGTACCCTCGGCAATCGCGAAATATCACTGCACTGAAATGGCGCGTGAACTGGCCGGTGCCTGTATGGACGTCAATGCCGGCAAGGGCGTGATTCTCGGTCCGAAAAATTATCTGGGTCGCGGCTGGCAGGCTGCGCCGATTTCGATCACGGTGGAAGGCGCGAATATCATGACGCGCAGCCTGATGATCTTCGGCCAAGGCGCGATTCGCTGTCATCCTTGGGTACTGAAAGAAATGCAGGCCGCGCAAAATCCGGACGAAAGCAAACGCGTGCCCGAGTTCGATAAAAATCTGTTCGGTCATATCGGTTTCGCTATTTCCAATGCCGTCCGCAGTTTCTGGTTTGGCTTGACCGCATCGAAAATCGGTTCGGCACCCGGCGATGCTTACACCAAACGTTACTACCGCAGACTCAACCGCTATTCCGCCAACCTCGCTTTGCTGGCCGATACTTCGATGTTGTTGCTCGGCGGCAAATTGAAGTTCAAGGAAAAGCTGTCGGGTCGTCTGGGCGATGTACTCAGTCATTTATATATCGCCAGCGCGATGCTGAAGCGCTATGAAGATGAAGGCCGCCCAGCCACTGAGCAACCTTTGCTCGCGTATGCCTTCCACGATTCTGCCTTCAAGATCGAACGTGCGTTGTCCGGTGCGTTGCGAAACTTCCCGATTCGTCCTGCGGCCTGGTTGATGTGGTTGCTGGTATTCCCGTGGGGTCGTCGAGCACAAGAGCCATCAGACCGCCTGGGTCGTCGTGCCGCCGCCTTGTTGATGTCGCCTTGCGATGCGCGTGATCGTCTCGCTGACGGCGTCTTCCTGACACCTTGCGAGAACAATCCGGCCGGCCGTATCAACGCCGCTTTGGCAACCGTGATTCTTGCCGAGCCGGTTGAACGCAAATTCCTGAAAGCCTTGAAAAACAGCGAAATTGAAGCACTTGAATTCCCGCAGCAGCTGGAAGAAGGTGTTCGCGAGGGCTGGATCACCGCCGAAGAAAAAGTCCAGCTCGAAGAACTGCGCGAACTGACCTGGGATGCAATTTCGGTCGATGATTTTGATCCGTCCGAATTGGTATCCGCCGGCATGCGGGATCTGGACAAGCCGCAGGAAAATTATCGCGCGGCGTAATGCTTCGTCACGTTCATTTTTGTCCCGGCTTCGGCCGGGACATTTCGTTGAACAGAGCTATTTTGGAATTTGCTTATGAACGATAAAACATACACCACCTCATTACTTCGCTTGTACCAAAAATTCACGAAGTATCCGCTCGGCCAATGGATGTTTACGAAAGCCGTGTGCTTCAAGGCTCCCTATTTCGGCAGCATCTCGCCCAAATTCACCTTGCTTGAAAATGGACGCTGCGAAGCCATCATCAAAGACCGTCGCGCCGTGCAAAACCATATCGGCACCGTGCATGCGATTGCCTTGTGCAATCTCGCCGAGTTGTGTGCCGGCGTGATGACCGATGCCAGTTTGCCCAAAGGCATGCGCTGGATTCCGAAAGGCATGACGGTGTCGTATCTGAAAAAAGCACACGGCACGATGCGCGGTATCGCCACGCCTATGATTGCTTTGGAAACACGCGATGCCGGTTACGACTTGCCGGTGAATGTCGATGTGCTCGATGAGTCCGGCGACAAGGTATTCCATGCTGAAATCTGCATTTGGATGAGCCCGAAGCCACACGAGTAGCATGATTTCCTCAAGCGTGGACAGGCTGTCATCGCAATTTATCGATGGCCTATTGGCAACGGCACTCACCCTTTTTTTAGAACAGCCTCGCACACGGCCGCAATGGAATCCAAATTGGTTTCCATTTTGAATCCCTCGTATTTTTTCGCAAACTGCCTTGCATTTTCGGAAAACAATTTTTCTTGCAACAAAAGCTTCAACGCTTCGTCGTAGCCCTCCGGGAATTGATCAACTTGTATGTCGAGCCCGCACTGCATGGCGGCGACACGAAACCCGTTAATTCGCTGCTCGGTAAAAATCGGAAGGCTGAGCGATGGGATTCCGGCCATCAGACATGAGCTCAATGTGCCACTGCCTCCATGACATATAACCAGATCAGCTTGCTCCAGGGCAGACTTCATCTTGATGAGTTCGGTGGTAAAAGCCAGGCGTTCTGAACTGTATTCCGCGATTTTCTCCGGACTGATATTGGTCACGTAGGCCAATACGTTTTCACGGCCGATCGACAGTAAAGCGAGTACATCATTGATTTTTGCATAGTCGTTGTTGAGATAGGCAAAGATTTTCTTGCCCTCGATATCATTCCAAACAGGTGGAGCACCGATTTCACCCTCATTGAGTGCACCTACATAGTGAAACCGGTCACCGGTCCTGTTTGGATAATGATCCAGCTCCTTGCGGGTTCTCAGTAGGCAGGCATCGACTTCAAACAATTCATGCATGTGCTTCATCGGTTTAGCGCCGATAGTTCGTAACACCATGTTGGCTGCTTCAAGGACGCGTGATTCCGATTGCTCGTCCAACCCAGGATCGGGCGCATCCCAATAACGATAACTCGGAAGTGGCGCAATGGCCGGTGGATGGAAAAAACCATTTCCCAGTGTCATTCGCTTGATTGGTGTATTACGGACACTTAGCAAGCTAATCGGCGCATGATCGCAAATCAGCAGATCCGGCTGTATCGCCGCGAACAAGGCATGCCACCCGCGCACCAAACCGAGCAGTCCGTCAGGATCAAGAAACCCGCAGTGAAAAAGCAAATCACAATACGTTCTGCTGGCCTTCGGATTTCGGACGGCCTGCAACCAAAGTGGCGCCTGAAACCACATGAATTTGTCATTCGGCTTCACCACACGATGGATTTTATGAAGCTCGCGGGCGGCAATAAAAACCTGGTGTCCGCGTTCTGCCAGTACACGGGCAACAGGCAAAAAACTATTCAGGTGGCCGAATCCGGCACCGAGTTCCCAGGCAAATAATATTCGCGCCATCAGCTTTCAAACTTGATTGTTGGATAATGGCAGAATAGTGGTTCGAAAAAATTCTGTCTATCGAAACTATCCGCACTGAAACGCCACTGAAGAAATGTTCGAAAAAAAACAGGACGGTCGCTGCGCCGTCCTGTTTCAAATTAAACTGGCTTCTCCCATTTGAAAGCCGGGCCTTATCAACCCCCGTATCCGCCATAACCAGGATCGACAATGAAGTTCTCTTCATAGCAACCTACAGAGGTATAACCAACATGACCTTCAAATGATTTATCGCCGAGAAAAAAGTCCACACCTGCATTACCGTTATGGCTTTGCAAGCCACCACTGAACAACAGCGAATTACCGGCGAAATCATATCCGACACCCAGCTCCCGCTGTGTACATGTTCCGCCATCAAATCCTTTCAGCAGAAGTGACTTGTCTCCGCTGGTATCAATACGAAAACTGAGGTCGCCGCCATTGACGTTGTTGTCGGCATGGATATTGGCGTGGCGATAGCCTAGTGTAAAAGTCGGCCTGAATTTTTTCCCGAATTTGATATGTATACCGGCGTAGAATTCACCATCCGTTGCCGCCTGCGCCGTACCGACGGAAAGCACGGAAGCGATTGCCGCCGCTAGCAGACTAGCCTTCAATTTTGTACCGTATTTCATAAAACTCCCCCTTGTTGGATATCCGCACAATTGCGTCCATTCCAAATAACCGGGAACGCCGTGATTAACCGCGGGTTCCGCATGCAAGCGACTTGCCAGAGCAAAAAAAGCAGGCTTATCGAACGTGAAACGCAAATAGCGGCTTAGACCGGGCCTTGCTCTGTCAATGTATACCCATCTGCATGATTAGCAATGGATTCAATCATCTGATTGGCCAGAAAACTCCCTTCCTTCGGCTTATCGAAATTAAACCACGCGCTCCGCATGCGTGTAGACATTCATCTGTTCGCCACGGGCAAAACAAATCAAAGTGATTCCGCAGGTTTCCGCCAGCTGGATCGCCAACGACGTGGGGGCCGAGATGGCGACTACCATGCCTATATTGGCCATCGCGGCCTTATGCACCAGTTCGTAGGAGGCACGCGAACTCAACACCAGAAAACCCTCGCCCAATTCCTGAATTACTAACGCACCGATCAACTTATCCAGTGCGTTATGACGACCGACATCTTCACGAACCACCATGCCATCAGCATATACATAGGCGGCTGCATGGACGCCTCCGCTTCGCTGATTGAGGGGCTGGCATTCACTCAGGGCGTGAACACCATTGATGATGGCGTCAACCGCGACTCTGTGACGCGATGATATCTTCGGCACAGTGCGTATAGCGGCTTCTAGTGACTCCACTCCGCACAAGCCGCACCCACTTGCTGCGCCAAGATGCCGCTGCCGCTCGCCGAGCAAGTCAAATCGAGCCTGCGGAATAGTCATTTCCAGACTTAAACCCAACTCGCTTCTGACTGCCTCGATAAATGAAAACTGTCTTGGGTTTTCCACAATGCCTTCGCTAAGAGAAAAACCTAGTGCAAAATCTTCCAGGTCGCTTGGCGTTGCCATCATCACCGCATGCGAGACGCCGTTATAAAGCATGGCAATCGGCATTTCTTCGATCACCGGGTCATCGAATTGAGTTCGCTGGCCTCGATCGATACGGATCGCTTTTCTTACACTTAAAACGTTCTGTTTGTCGACACTGCTCATGACGCGAGGGTATCTCTCGAGCTTGGCGACAATCGTACCGGAATCGATTTCGACGTCGGTGTGCCAGCACGTTCTGCAACGCTATCGAGTGGCACCAGCGGATTGGTTTCCGGAAAATAACTGGCAAGACAGCCTGCGGGAATATCGTATTCCACCAGAATAAAACCTTGCACACTGCGTTCCCCGTCGTGCCAGACCGATGTGATATCGACCAACATCCCGGCTTGCCAACCGAGCTTTGCAAGATCCGCCGGGGAGATAAAACACACACGTCGATAACCGTGAACACCGCGATATCGATCATCCAGACCATAGATCGTGGTGTTGTATTGATCATGCGAGCGCACGGTCATCAGGTTGAACAATCCCTCATCTGATTTCGCGACTGCCGTATCGAGTGCGTGCGAATAAAAATTGGCACGTCCCGAACCGGTCGGAAATTCGCGGTGACGTCCGGGATGATAAAGATGAAAACCGCCCGGCACACGCACACGGGCATTGAAATTCTCGAAGCCTGGAATTACCGCAGCAATACGATCACGAATGCGGTCGTAATGCTCGATCAGTTGCAGCCATGGCGTTTTGGATTTTTTCAGAGTCATTGATGCAAGCCTGGCAACAATGGCCGGCTCGGAAAGTAAATCCGGGGATGCCGGTGCTTTCATGCCAGAAGACAGATGCACCATGCTCATCGAATCTTCGACGCTGACGGCCTGATTAGCGCCCGCCTGCAAATCCATTTCGCTGCGGCCAAGACAGGGTAGAATCAGAGCCTGCTTGCCATGCACCAGATGCGAGCGGTTGAGTTTGGTGGATACGTGTACCGTCAGATCACAGCTGCGCAATGCGGCCGACGTGCGATGAGTGTCGGGCGTTGCCGCAGCGAAGTTGCCACCCATCGCAAAAAATACTTTCGCCTTGCCCGCCAGCATTGCTTCGATGCTCGCCACCACATCAAAACCGTGCGCGCGTGGCGGTTGAAAATTAAACTCGGCAGCAAGCCTGTCCAGAAAATCTTCAGCGGGCTTTTCGTAAATTCCCATCGTGCGATCGCCCTGCACGTTCGAATGTCCTCGCACCGGGCAAGGGCCGGCGCCGGGCTTTCCGATATTGCCTTTCAGCAACAGGCAATTCATCAGCATCTGAATCGTGGCAACACTGCGTTGATGTTGGGTAATGCCCATGCCCCAGCAAAAAATCGTGGCCTTGCTCGTGTTGTAAATAGTCGCGGCTTCCTCGATCTGTGCT
This sequence comes from Arenimonas sp., assembly GCA_043753545.1. GTDB lineage: Bacteria > Pseudomonadota > Gammaproteobacteria > Xanthomonadales > Xanthomonadaceae > Arenimonas. The sequence continues at coordinate 15,639 of JAYUWO010000171.1, read as the reverse complement.
TTGCTTAATCCGGATTGTTCAACGATGGATTCCCAGCTCTCGGCTTGAATATCTTCGAGCAGTCGTTCAAATCCATCCGTGTGCTGATCGATAAACTTCCGGTCCAGCTCGCCATTTTCCAGCACTGCTTTTATCAAGCCTTTGACTGCCGCCAAATCACCGCCAATGTTCAACTGGTAATAATGCGAGGCAATCGGGGTGCTCGATCCGGTCAACATATCTTTGGCACTTTGCGGATTGGCAAATCGCTCCAGGCCGCGTTCCCGCAGCGGATTAAACACCACAATTCGACAGCCGCGTTTGGCAGCATTACGCAGCTCACCGAGCATGCGTGGATGGTTGGTGCCGGGGTTTTGCCCAAAGATAAAAATCGCTTCAGCCTGTTCGAAATCTTCCAGCAATACTGAACCCTTGCCGCTACCGATTTGTTCGATCATTGCAACACCGGAAGCTTCGTGACACATATTCGAACAATCGGGAAGATTATTGGTACCCAATTCACGCACGAAAAGTTGATACAAAAACGCCGCTTCATTCGACGTGCGGCCAGAGGTATAGAACAGCGCCTGATCAGGATGCTCGAGCCGGTTCAATGCATCTGCGATCAAGGAAAAAGCGTCATCCCAGTTCACCGGGACATAGCGATCGGCGCTTGCGTCATATCGCATCGGTTCGGTCAGGCGCCCTTGTGCTTCCAGCCAAAGGTCGTCTTGTCCGGAGAGTTCTCGCACCGTGTGCTCGGCAAAAAAATCCCGTGTCACGCGTTTGGAAGTGGCTTCGGCAGCCACCGCCTTTACACCGTTTTCGCAAAACTCGAAAGTCGAATTGGGATTGCGATCCGGCCAAGCGCAGCCCGGGCAATCAAAACCTTCTGCTTGATTGGTGCGCAATAGAGCCTTGGCTCCACGTGTGACGATGCCTTCGTCACGCAACGCTTGCCATGAGCGTTTTAAAGAATCCCAACCGCCTGCAGCCTTGGCATACGGTTTGATGTGCTCATCAGACATTTCTTATTTCAGATATTCCGATTGAAAACTTGCCAATAATTGGTTATCGGCACTAAACAGATAAAGCATTTCGCCTTTTATTTCATAACGCGCAGTTTCCCGGATCACTTTAAAAAAAGCCGCTTCCTGTTTCATCGGTTCCGGCTGGCACATCATTTTTGTCGACATTGCGACATCGAATTTGATCGATTTACCATCTACCTTGTATGCCGCAGAACCCTGATTACAGGCGGTGACGATACGCACCTGCGATGCTTCGGAAGTGAGCGTCAATGACGCCATGCGTTGGCCTTCTGCAGACTTGATGGCAACGCCATTTAAAGCAGTCAGCTTCCACAAGGTATTACGCAGTTCTGCGGTTGAAGTCGTATCAACATTGGCTGCGGTCGTGCTTTGGCAAGCCGTGATGGAAAGCGACGCCAGCAGAAAGCCCAGCCCGATAATTTTGTTCATGTTTCACTCCGACGATAATTTCGTGTTTACGCTAACACAGAAATAATATTGCCATAACACGGGCCGATGTTTTTCGAGGAGACCGTGAATCCTACCTGTCCAATATAATCGGTATCTCAGGATCGTCTGCATCCCGTGGGAGCGGCGTAAGCCGCGCAGGGCCGCATCGCTACGTGACTCGCGGCTTACGCCGCTCCCACGGGGCCTTGCTTTTGTTCAGGTTGCATCAACATCAGGCGAGCCACCATCACTTTCTCCCTTGGAAATCTGGCTTCTCGCTTTCGAAGCCAAAGCTTCGTATTTTCCGCGAAAGGCATCCAGAGTTTTTTCATCGAGCTCTTCCAGATCCAGAAGGGCGTTGTGCGCACCTTGTGTCGAGCGGATCAATTCATCCAGTTTGATTTGTATCGCTTCGGTATCACGGTTCTGGGTGTTTTGAATTAGAAACACCATCAAGAAAGTAATGATCGTGGTGGCAGTATTGATCACCAATTGCCAAGTATCGCTAAAGCCGAATATTGGACCACTCACCAGCCACACCACAATCACCAAAATGGCGAGATTGAAACTGATGGCGCGTCCTGTAAATCGTGAAGCCGCCTTGGCTAATCGGGTAAATAAGCTGACTTGGCTCATGGCGCATTTCCTTGCTCTGGGTGCAATCGCAAATAGGATATTTCCGGCGGCACGCCAAAACGTACCGGCAAAATGCTGGTGCCAATCCCGGGCGTGACAAACAAATGGCGATGGTTTTCTTCAATATGGCCTATTGCGTAACGCTGCCCATATTGAGAAGGAACTACCGCCCTGCCAAGAAACGGCAAGACAACTTGACCGCCGTGGGTATGGCCGGCAATCATCAATGAAAATGGATTTTTGATAGTCGGAAATACATCCGGATGATGGGTAAACGCCAGCACCGGCGAGCGCGTCGGCACCATTGCAAAGGCTTTTTGGTACTCCAGCTTTCCTTCGGTGTAATCACTCAGGCCTACGAGCCAGAAGCTACAGGCGTTCTTCGTTACCGGGATCGCTTGATCCTCCAACACGGCAATTCCGGCATTTTCGAAAGCCTTCTGCACGCGCGCACTATCGAGCCATGCATCATGATTGCCCAGCACCGCATAGACTTTCGCTTCTTGCAACAAAGGCTTTAGGTGGGAGGCCAATTTTTCCGGCGCTATAAAACTGCCGCCCAGCACTTCCTGGATCACGAAATCGCCCGGCAATAACACCAGGTCGGGTTTTTGCTTCCGGATCATCGCCACGATTCGATCGATCTTATCGAGCCCGATGTGAGGCGCACCGGCATGAATATCCGACACTACGGCCACGCGATAATCCGCACACTCCCGAGGCCATTCCGGCAACGCCAGCCTGTACTGTTTTTCGGTGAGTCGGGAGGGCTCCCAGATGAACGCCCAAAATGCCAGAGCAATGCCCAGAAACAAAAAACATCTCCAGAGTCGTGACGCTATTTTTTTCGCCTTGCTGGACATGGGTCAGGTATTTTCCTCGCGTAGATTTTCCTGTGCCTTACCGATTTTCCAGGCACCGAAACTCATACCAAGCGCGACCAGGATACCCACGCCAAAAACAACGGTTGAACCAAAGCCGGCAATAAATTTATGCAGCCAGACAAAAGTCAGGTCACCGCCACGATAGATGGCGGTATCGATAAAGGCCTTTGCCTTGTAGCGGGTTTCACGATCGACCCGGGTGTAAATCGTCTCTCGGGCCGGTTTGCTAAGAGAAAACTCGCCGGCGCGCGTCATGATTTGCACGATGGCGACCAGCATTGGCAGCGGCGCTGCCGCCAACACGCAATAGCCCAGCGTAATGGCTGCGGCTGGCAATAGCAGTAAGGGCTTTACGCCAAAGCGGAATAACACAAAAGGCGCAATAAACAACTGCACAAACAAGGTGACGGCATTAATCCAAAAATCGATATTGGCATAGAACGCCGTACGCGCTTCATCGCTGAGGATTTGCTTCGCGATCGTGGCTTGCTCGTTGTAGAGCAAAGTACCGACCCCAACACCGAAGAACATCAAAATCGCCATCGCCCTCAACAAGGGTGAACTCATGACGATACGGAAACCTGCCCAGAAGCTGCCACCGATGGCCACATTATCGACATTCTGGTGCCGTAATTCTTCCGCATGTTTAGCCCAGCGCCGCAGCAGCAAAATGCAGATCAGACAAATGCTGAGAAAAAATATCGACACCAGAATGAGTTGCGGTACTTGCAGTTGTTTCGCCAACACTTTCGTTAGTATCGGCCCGGCGATGGCCCCAAGCGTGCCACCAACGCCAATAAAACTGTAGAACAATCGCGCCGCCTGCTCGGTATAGATATCGGACATGAAACTCCAGAATACCGAGACGGCAAATAAATTAAATACGGCAACCCAGATAAAAAAAACAGCACCGCGACCGGCAATTTCACGGTCGAAAACCGCATAGAAACCGATCAGGCATAAAATAAAAATGCCATAGATGAAGGGCAGAAAAACCCGGCGCGGATAACGGCTTACCAGGGCTCCGTAAACCGGCTGCAATATCAACATCGATATAAACGTGCCGGTGAACAATATCTGCAGGGTCAAATCACTGAGCGCCCAACCATGCGATAAAGACCAGCTGATCAACCATTGCGGAAAAACGGCTTCCACTTCGGGACTGGCACCAAAGGCATCACGCACTGGACGGAGCACGTAATAGCCGCAAAGCAGACAGAAAAAGTAAATTGCCGAAATCGGCAATGCCGGCACTTCGGTCATCGCTTTTTTAAGTTCTTGCCAGCCCAGACGCTTGGTTTGTTCTTGCATCCTGCGGTCACCGTCACACAATGAGGGCTAAGCTTAGCCGAAAGGCCGATTTTTAGCCTAATCGAGCAATTACTCTAGCCCAAGCGCCTAGCCTCGCTGCGTTAAGGAAAAAAGACAAAATGCCTGTGTACGATTACATCATTGTCGGTGCCGGTTCCGCCGGTTGCGTATTGGCCAACCGCCTAAGCGAAGACCCGAATATCAGCGTGTGTTTATTGGAAGCAGGCCCCAGCGATTGGCATCCTTTCATTCACATGCCGGCCGGGCTGGCCAAGCTGGTCGGCAAGAAAGGCGTGAATTGGGATTACAACACCGCGCCCGATCCGCACATGAATAATCGTTCGCTCTGGTGGCCGCGCGGCAAGGTACTGGGCGGTTCCAGTTCGATCAACGCGATGTGCTACATCCGTGGCCACGCAAAAGATTACGACGAATGGGCCGAACTCGGTGCCGATGGCTGGCACTGGGATAATGTGCTGCCCTACTTCAAGAAAAGCGAAGGCAATACCCGCGGCGAATCGGAATTTCATGGCGGCGCTGGCCCGTTGGGTGTTTCGGATCCCGTCCATAAAAACGTGTTGTCGGAAGTGTTTGTCAAAGCCAGCCAGCAAGCCGGCTTTCCACAAACCACCGATTTCAACGGCACCGAACAAGCGGGTTTTGGTTTTTATCAAACCACCACTCGCAAGGGCTCCCGCAGCTCCTCGGCGGAAGCCTATTTGAAGCCGGTGCGTGACCGCGATAATTTGACGGTCATTACCCATGCAAAAGCGAGCCGCGTTCTTTTTGAGAATGGAACGGCGATCGGCGTGGTGTATATGCAGAATGAAAAAGGCGCACACGAAATCAGGGCATCGCGTGAAGTGATACTGTCCGGCGGCGCCATTAATTCACCACAATTATTAATGCTGTCCGGTATTGGCCCGGCATCACATTTGCAGGCTCACGGAATTGATGTACTGGTCGATGCCCCAGGTGTCGGCGGCAATTTGCAGGACCATCTGGACGTCTGCACTTTGCAACGCTGTACGCAGAACGTGACGTACGACAAAACCAATGACATCGCGATTGGCCTGAATTTTTATCTATTCAAACAGGGCGCGGGTACCAGCAATATCGCCGAGGCAGGCGGATTTACGCGCAGCCCGCTGGCTGAAGACGAACGCCCGGATATTCAATTCCATTTTGTTCCTGCACAACTCGATGACCATGGCCGCAATCGCTTGCCGGGTTTGGGTTACACCTTGCATGCCTGTTTTCTGCGCCCGAAAAGCCGGGGCCGTATTTCACTGAACAGCGCGGACCCCAACGATAAAGCAAAAATCGAATCTTGTTATTTAAGTGATGCCGACGGCTTCGATGTAAAAGTCATGCGGGAGGCATTGCGTTTTTCTCGAAAAATTCTATCGCAAGACGCCTTCGCGATGTATCGCGGCGAAGAACTTTTGCCGGGCTCGCAAGTACAGGAGGATGCCGACATCGACGATTTCATTCGCCGCAAGGGCGAATCCATTTACCACCCGATCGGCACCTGCAAAATGGGCCGCCGTGAAGATGTCGAAGCCGTTGTGGATTCCCAATGTCGTGTACTGGGCGTCAAGGGTCTGCGAGTGGTCGACGCCTCGGTCATGCCCAAGCTCATCGGCGGCAATACCAACGGACCGACCATGATGATTGCCGAGCGTGCAGCCGATTTGATTCTCGGCAAATCGGTGATCACGGCAGCCTGATTGTTTGTTCAGCCAAATACGCTACGTGCGAAAAAAGCCTCGTTAGGCTAGGCTAGCGCAAATTATGGAATCGAGATGACTGTGAAAAATACCTGCAAACCCATCGCTCGTCTGCTTGTTGCGGTTACTGCATTCAGCGCCAGTCTTGCCTTACATGCACAGCAAGCACCGGTCGTGAAACTGCCCGGACAAGGACAACGTCTCGACCTGATGGTGGGTGAAGTCATCATCAAGACCAGTGCCCGCGAAACCAATGGCAGCGTTTCCCAATTCATTCTTGTTGAAAAGCCGGGTTATTCCACGACATTGCAAAGCAATAGTCGCGCCGATATTTCCCTGCTTGTGCTCGAAGGTGTGTTGACGGTTCGCATACGGGACCAAGTGGTCGCCTATCCAGCAAACTCGTTCGTTTACATCCCGAAAGGCACGCCGCATGCGCATGCAAATCTCACCAACAAACCCGTGCGCTTGTTTATGACGTTTACGCCAGGTGGCTACGAGCAATTTTTGATCGAGCGCGCCAATACGACGAAAGCCAACAAGCCCGGTACGCCAAGTTACTCGAAAGCCATGCAGGCGTTGACCGAAAAGTACGGCATCACCAATCACGATCTGGCGCCGTTCCGGAATCTGCAACGCACTCGCTAAACCAGAGTTCGTTGTGACGCTCACAAGCGCAACGAGTTAAGCGTGCGTCTGGACAACTTTCACCGCCGCTTGATGCGGATGTGGGCCAGCACCTAAACTCGAATCAGGCTTTCTTTTTACGCTTCGGCTGCAGCATGGTGCCGGTGCATTTTTTCGAACCGCACAAACAGGCCCAGAGTTTTTTCACCCGTGCCGTGTGGGGTTCGTCGAGCACGATGCCGTAATTGTAAGTCAGCTCTTCGCCAGCCTTGATCGTGCGCATGGCTTCGATGAAGACCTTGTCCAACGTTGGATTGCCGTCATCGTCTTCTTCGATCACCGCTTCGCAATTCGGATCACAGCTATGATTGATCCAGCGTGCATCGTTGCCATGGGTGTTGGCATCGATCACGAAATGTTCGTTCAGCGTAAACAGAAAGGTATGGCCGGTTTCGACATCGTCGGCATACATGCGATCGACTTGCTTGTGTGTCAGCAACGCACCTTGATACTGGATCAGTCGAGTGCCTTTTTTAATCGGAGCGATGGCAAAAACGCCGTTACCGTGAATCGGCGATAGCCGGGTGATATAGAGGTTGGACATGGGAGACTTCAAAACGACAAGGTCGCTATTGTCGCTGATCGGGGCTTATATGGGCAGTGCCCGAGCGCTCTGCCCTGCTCTTCGTCAAAGCGGATAACACCGGGCTCTTCCCTTCGATCAGAAAAACGGCCAGCCGCCCGTCCAATAGAACACCCAGCCGATGCCAAAGACTGTCCAGAACATGTGGCGTCCCGCCTGCCATAACTTGTAGGCCGCGAAGGCGCTCAAAGCGAGCAACGCCCAGCGCAGAATGCTTTGTTCTCTGGTGTTTTCCATGTCGTTCCCGTCGATTGAAAGCGATCATCTGACCGCAGACACAGGCTCTCACCCGGTGTAAGACGCTGGTAGTTCAGGTTGTCACCGTATTGGGATGACAGTCGTCATGTCGGGAAAATACACACTACATTGAGGCCTCATGAGTTATATAGTACAATTTTAGTCCTATATAACAGACGAGCACCCAATGCTACGAGTTACCAAACTGACCGATTACGCGACCGTGGTGCTGAGCACCCTGGCAGAAGCCCCTGACCGCGTGCATAACGCGACCGAGCTGGCAGAGCGCGCGCACCTGGAATTGCCCACTGTCAGCAAGTTGCTGAAAACACTGACACAGGCCAGCTTGGTACAAAGTTTTCGCGGCAGTGCCGGCGGTTATCGTCTGGCAAAACCGGCGAACGAAATTACCCTGATCGAGATAGTCGAAGCCATCGAAGGACCGCTCGGCATGACCGAATGCAGCGGCGAACATTCCAGTTGCGAACACGAAACCCATTGTGGCGTTCGCAGCAAATGGCTTCGGATCAATGATGTCGTGGCCGATGCCCTACGCGGCGTCAGTCTGGCCGAAATGATGCCCGCCGCTTCGATACCCCCCGTTTCAAAAAAATCCATCCCTTTGCATTTAGCGAAGGCGTGAGGTGATGCATGAATACTGAAAACGCTGAAATCCATAAAGTACTCGAGCGCAAATACAGCGCCGGTTTTATCACCGATATCGAAATGGATTCGCTCCCGCCAGGTCTTGATGAAGACGTGGTGCGTTTTATTTCGAAAAAGAAAGACGAACCCGAATGGATGCTCGAATGGCGCCTTTCGGCCTATCGTCATTGGCTGACCATGACGCCGCCGGAATGGGCGAAGCTCGAGATCGCCGCAATCGATTTCCAGGCCAGCAGTTATTACGCCGCGCCGAAGAATGCGCCCAAATCGCTGGCCGATGTCGATCCGAAATTATTGGAAGCCTACGACAAACTCGGCGTACCGCTGCACGAACGTGCGCGTCTGGCCGGCGTGGCCGTCGATGCGGTGTTCGATTCGGTTTCTGTTGGTACCACCTATAAAGCTGAGCTGGCCAAAGCCGGCGTGATTTTCTGTTCGATGAGCGAAGCCATCCGCGAACATCCGGAGCTGGTCAAAAAATATCTCGGCAGCGTAGTGCCTGTGGGCGATAATTATTTCGCCGCACTGAACTGCGCCGTATTTTCCGATGGCAGCTTTGTCTACATCCCCAAAGGCACGCGATGCCCGATGGAGTTGAGCACCTACTTCCGCATTAATGCCGGCCATACCGGGCAATTCGAACGCACGCTGATAATTTGCGAAGAAAAGGCTTACGTCAGTTATCTTGAAGGTTGCACTGCACCGCAGCGCGATGAAAACCAGTTGCATGCGGCCGTCGTGGAACTGGTCGCGATGGACGATGCCGAAATCAAATATTCGACCGTACAGAACTGGTATCCCGGCGATGAAAACGGCGTTGGCGGCATCTACAACTTCGTGACCAAGCGCGGCGAATGCCGCGGCCATCGCAGCAAGATTTCCTGGACACAGGTCGAAACCGGCTCGGCGATTACCTGGAAATATCCGAGCTGCGTCTTGCGCGGCGACGACTCTACCGGCGAGTTTTATTCGGTCGCCCTCACCCATCACAAACAACAGGCCGATACCGGCACCAAGATGATTCATATCGGCGCCCGAACGAAATCGAAAATTATTTCGAAGGGTATTTCAGCCGGCCGCGGACAAAACACCTATCGCGGTCTGGTCAAGGTCGAAAAATCCGCTGAATCATCTCGTAACTACACGCAATGTGATTCACTGCTGATCGGCAAGAAATGCGGAGCCCACACTTTTCCGTATATCGAAGTGAAGAATTCCAGTTCCACCGTAGAGCACGAAGCCACCACGTCGAAAATTTCCGACGATCAGCTTTTCTATTGCCGCTCACGCGGTATCAGCCAGGAAGATGCTGTCTCGCTGATCGTCGACGGCTTTTGCAAACAAGTGTTCAAACAATTACCGATGGAATTCGCGGTGGAAGCCAAGAAGCTGATGGAAGTCAGTCTCGAAGGCGCCGTCGGCTAACTTGTGCCGGAGCGCTCAAGAGCGCGACCGATCGAAGTTACCGTGCTTACAAACCATCACATCTAAATAATTTTCAAATCGCACTCATGAGTGCTCCTACAAAAACATAGTGCAGAAACGTATGCTAAAAATCGAAAATCTCCACGTCCGCGTCGCCGGCAAAGAAATCCTGAAAGGTCTTTCACTCGAAGTGAAAGCCGGCGAAGTGCACGCGATCATGGGCCCCAATGGCGCCGGCAAATCCACGCTCGGCAATGTTTTGTCCGGCCGAGAAGGCTATGAAGTCGTCGAAGGCAGCGTGATCTACCAGGGCAAGAATCTGCTGGAACTCGAGCCGGAAGAACGCGCCGCCGAAGGCGTGTTCCTCGCCTTTCAATATCCTGTCGAAATTCCCGGCGTCAACAACACCTATTTCCTGCGCTCGGCGCTGAATGCCCAGAAGAAATATCGCGGCGAGCCAGAAGTCGATTCGATGCAATTCCTGAAACTGGTGCGTGAGAAACTGTCCGTCCTGCATCTGAAAGACGAATTACTGCATCGCGCCGTCAACGAAGGCTTTTCCGGCGGCGAAAAGAAACGCAATGAGATTTTCCAGCTGGCTTTACTGGAACCGAAACTGGCGATTCTCGATGAAACCGATTCCGGCCTGGACATTGACGCACTCAAAGCCGTTGCCGATGGCGTCAACCTGATGCGTTCACCCGAACGTGCGTTTCTCGTGATTACCCATTACCAGCGTCTGCTCGATTACATCAAACCCGATGTCGTTCATGTGTTGGCCGACGGCAAAATCGTGGAAAGCGGCGGCCCGGAACTGGCGCTTGAACTTGAAGCCCATGGTTATGCTTGGGTGAAGGATCGCGTCGCCCCATGAGTGCCTTGCTTGAATCCTTGCAAACGGCTTTCGCCGATACTGCGCCGTCTAAAGCGATGCTCGATCAAGCTGTTTCCACCGGCTTGCCTGGCCCCAGAACGGAACAGTGGAAATACACGTCGCTGCGTCCGCTCTCGGCTCGTCGATTTTTTGCTCCTTCATCCCAGCTTGCAAAGCTGAATGCTGCAATGAAAGAAACCATCGCGGCCATACCCCTGCCCCGCATTGCGTTCGTTAACGGTATTTTTGCGGCGGAACACTCAAGCATTTCCGATTTACCTGAAGGCATGACAGTTCATTCGAACAGCCCTGTCAGTCCAGACGATGATTCACGATTTGTCGCCGCCCACGATATTTTCGCGAAATTAAATACCGCCATTGCCAAGCAAGGCTTGCAGCTTCAAGTCGCCGAAGGCGCAGATGCCGGCGCTACCCTGCATGCTGTTTTTGTCTCGGTAAACGTCGGCCAGGATCTGGCGATTCACTACCGTCATAACATCGAACTGGGCAAGAATTCAAGACTCGATCTGATCGAACATCACCTGTCACAGGATTCACAGCAGCATCTGGTCAACACGCTGAGCGACATTTCGCTGCAAGACGGTGCCCAGTTATGCCATGCCCGCATCCAGCAGGATGACGTCGGCAATAGCCAGTTTTTACGCACCGAAGTTTCTTTGCTAAGCAATGCCGAGTATCGGCGTCTGGATCTGGAATTGGGCGCGCATCTGTCACGCCATGACCTGCAGGTGAAGTTGCTTGGTGATGGCTCGGCCGTGCATGCCAATGGCAGCCTGATCGCCAGCGGACGCCGCCATATCGATACCCGATTGGATATCCAACACATCGCAAAAAATACCTCGTGTAATTTGCTTTGGCGTGGTCTTGCCACTGATCGTGGTCGCGCTGTCTTTCATGGCGGCATCCTGATTGAAAAAGGTGCCGATGGCACTGACGCGCAGCTTTCCAATAAAAATTTATTGCTCTCGGACAATGCCGAAATCGATACCCAGCCGGTGCTCGTCATCCATGCCGATGAAGTGACTGCCAGCCACGGTGCCACGGTGGGACGACTCGATGCCGGCCATCTGTTTTATTTGCGTGCGCGCGGCATACCAGAGGCACAAGCCAAGGCTATGCTGACCAATGCGTTCTGCAAACAAACGCTGCAGGTACTTGGCAAGGAAGAGATGATCGCCCAAGTGGCACCAAGTCTCGAGAAAGCCCTGCAAGCCATCGAGGTGCAAGCGTGAGTGTCGATTGGACCAACATTCGCGGTGATTTCCCGGTGCTGACACGCAGCATCAACGGCAAGACGCTGATTTATTTTGATTCCGCCAATACCGCGCAAAAACCGGCGGTAGTGATTGATACGGTCGATAGTTTTTATCGCGAACATAACGCCAATATTTCCCGCGCCGTACACACGCTCGGCATGGAAGCCACCGAAGCCTTTGAAGCGGCACGTCAGAAATTGGCGCGCTTTATCAATGTGCGCCCCGACGAATTGGTCCTGACCTCGGGTACCACGCAGGCGATCAACCTTGTTGCCTATAGTTTTGCCTTGCCGCGGTTAAAAACCGGCGATGTGATTCTGCTATCGCGGATGGAACATCACGCCAATATCGTGCCGTGGCAATTGATCGCGGACCGCACCGGCGCAGTCATTCGCGTTGCCGAAATTAATGCGAATGGCGAAATGGATTTACCGGCGCTGTATCTTGCCATGACACCTGACGTAAAAATTCTCGGCATCACGCATGTCTCGAATGTGCTGGGCACGGTAAATCCGGTTGAGCAAATTTGTCGCGAAGCCCGCAAACGCGGCATTGCGACCGTGATCGATGGCTCGCAAGCTTTGCCGCATCGCAAAGTAGATGTCGCGGCTATCGGCTGTGATTTCTATGCCTTCACCGGCCACAAATTGTGCGGCCCTACCGGCACCGGCGGACTGTGGGCGAAACGCGAACACCTGGAATCCATGCCGCCGTTTTTCGGCGGCGGCGAAATGATTAAAGAGGTGAGCTTCGAGAAAACCGTCTTCAACGATCCGCCGCATAAATTCGAAGCCGGCACGCCCAATATCGCCGGCGTGATCGGGCTCGGTGCTGCCGTGGATTATCTTGAAGCCATCGGCATGGAAAATATTCATCAACGCGAACAGGCCTTGCTGGCCTATGCCACCAAGGCGCTGAAGCAAATTCCGGGCCTGCGTATTTTCGGAGAAGCTGCCGAAAAAGCCGCCGTGATTTCTTTCCAGATTGAAGGCGCACATTCGCACGATCTTGCGACACTGCTGGATCTCGAAGGCATTGCCGTGCGTTCAGGCCAGCATTGCGCGCATCCGCTGATGCAATTTTTCGGTGTCGCCGCGACTTGCCGCGCCTCGTTTGCTTTTTATAATACCGAACAGGAAATCGATGCCCTGGTGGTAGCGATTCATAAAGTACGTAAACTTCTAGGTTAACCATGTTGAATTTCCGATTGGCAAATCATGAAGATATTCCTGCGCTGATCGAGCTGGTCGAATCGGCCTATCGCGGCGATGCCAGCCGTGCCGGCTGGACTACCGAGGCCGACATACTGGATGGCCAGCGCATCGACGCCGAAAGTTTGCAGAAGTCTCTCGATGCATCGGACAGTCGAATTATCGTGGCGGAAAAAAACGACGAATTACTCGCCTGCTGCCACCTCGAAAAACAGGGCAATGATGCCGCCTATTTCGGCATGTTTTCTGTTCGCCCCGGCCAGCAAGGCAGCGGTATCGGAAAGTTATTACTGGCTGAAGCCGAGCGTCAGGCCCGAGATGACTTTCAATGCCCGCGCATGGACATGACCGTGATCGATATTCGCGATAGCCTGATCGAATTTTACGAACGCCGTGGTTATTCCCGCACCGGCATTCACAAACCGTTTCCTTATGGCGATGAACGCTTCGGCATTCCCAAGCGTAACGATCTTCGTTTCGAAGTGCTGAGCAAAGCATTGTAAGAAATACTGTGGGAGCTACTTCAGTAGCGATTTGAACTACCAGTTTGCTTAAGATTAAATTTGGAATTTTCTAAATGATTTGGATTCATGTCTGCGACACCATCGATTGCTTGCCCGGCGAATACAAAGTCGTGTTTGATGGCGACACCGCAATTGCCGTTTACAACATCGATGGACAGTTTTATGCCATCGAAGACGTTTGCACGCATGACGGCGGCGAGCTCGCCGGTGGTCCGGTGGATGGATTCAGCGTCGAATGTATTCGTCACGGTGCGAAATTTGATGTGAGAACAGGCGAAGCTTTGTGTGCGCCGGCCTATACACCCACCGTGGTGTTTCCGGTCAAAGTGGAAGACGGAGCGGTATTCACCTGCGACGATCGAAATTAGTCTTTCTGTAATTCGTAAAGCTTTACCAGCAAGACCTCGCCACCACCATCGATGATGATACGGTTGCCCGCCTCATCGGGCAGTAACAGGGCACTATCGCCCTGCTGCAAATGCATGGGTACGGCCTGATCCTTGAACTGCGCCATGCCACTCAGCATGTAAATCGCCCACGTGACATTTTTTTCGCTGAAGAACACCATCGGGCCAACCAACGGGCGATGCAATACCAGTGCGTGGTAGCGATCTCGCTGCCACATCACGTTGAAATCCTGCGTCGGGCCGCTGATCAATTCCGCAGTCAATTCACGCTCGCCGGCAAATCGCAGCGAATCATGTGGCGGATGCAAGGTCACCGATTCACCATCGGCGAATTTCAAATTCATGCCTTCGCCGCTCAGCAACACCAACTCGCGATCGACATTTTCAAATGCAGAAAACGGACCATCCTTGTCGACCTCGGCAATCGACAAACGCCAATCCCATTGATCGCTCTGCGCGGGATGTCGCGTAATTTCCCGCGTCCAGCCCAAACCGTTTTTCCAGCGTGTACGCTGATATTCATTAGCAGGGATTAGCTGAATATGCATGCGCCAAGTTTACCAAGGAGCGCACAAGAGCGGTAGGAGCCCGCTCAAGCATTGAGCACCGCGAAATGCATTTGAGCTGGCGATAAACTCTGCGCCGATCGCCAGCTCTGTATGTAATTCGCTGCGCGAATTACACAGAGCGGGCTCCTACAAAAAGCCGCGCTGGGTAAGAGCGCGGCTAGTCGATAATGTATCCAGAAATTAACGTGCTTTTGATGGCGATGTTTTTGCTGCCATTGGCTTTGCCACTGCCTTGCCTGATGCTGTTTTGGCAGGGGCCGCAGCAACGCCACCAACCATAATGCGATCACGATTTTTTTCGATCGTTGCCAGACCAATGCCCTTCACGCCGGTGAGTTGATCGGCTGTCCGGAAAGCACCATTGTGTTTGCGATAGATAACGATAGCTTCGGCTTTGCTTGGACCGACACCGACCAACACGCGGTCGAGAGTGGCGGCGTCGGCAGTATTGATATTCACTTTTTCGGCGGCGAACGCGGAGGTAGCGAGCAATGCAGACAAAGCGAAGGTTTTGACGAGTGCGAAAAACTTGTTCATGTAAATCTCCTGGGTGGGTAAGTCCGTGGCGGTCATGCCGTTTCGGTGGAGACAGTTTGCTGATTCGTCATTTCGTTCCATATCGCCGGAGGCCCCATCCTTGCGTGGGGCGCTCACCTGGATGAATGTCGGAATTTCCCTACACGCACCCTCGGCAGGTGCGATTGGTCCTGTGGGGGGCTAGAATGAAAGCCTGAAAACAGGAAGCCTTATGGATACGACAAAAACGGATCGTTTAGTGAGTGAAGCCTGGGACAGCGATATCGTCCCGCAATTGGTGGAATACATTCGCATACCCAATAAATCACCGATGTTCGATGCCGACTGGCAAAAACACGGTTATATGGATGCTGCTGTCGAGCTGATGGCCAATTGGGCCAAAAAGCAGGACATCGCCGGCATGAAGGTCGAGGTCGTCCGGCTGGAAGGCCGTACCCCGCTCATTTTTATCGAAATCCCCGGCAGCGGCGATGATTGCGTATTGCTCTATGGTCATCTGGACAAACAGCCTGAGATGACCGGCTGGGCCGATGATCTGGGCCCGTGGAAGCCCGTCCTGAAAGAGGACAAACTTTACGGTCGCGGTGGCGCCGATGACGGTTACGCGATTTTCGGTTCGCT
>JAYUWO010000170.1:0-11390 GCA_043753545.1 Arenimonas sp. | reverse complement strand
GTTCACTGCAATTGCCGCGTTTCAATAAACGTGGCAGCGTGATGTTGCCGTAACGAACACGTTTCAAACGACTAACTTGAAAGCCTTGTGATTCCCATAGGCGGCGAACCTCGCGATTGCGACCTTCATTCAATACGATCTGAAACCATGCGTGCGAATCGCTTGAGCCGATACGTTCGATTTTGTCGAATTTGGCCGGGCCATCTTCCAATGCCACGCCACGTGCCAATCGATCAACGATGTTATCGGGTACTTCGCCTTGAATACGTACGACATATTCACGTTCAATTGAATTCGAGGGATGCATCAAGGCATTGGCCAATTCGCCATCGGTGGTCAGCAACAACAAACCGGTGGTGTTGATATCCAGACGGCCAACGGCAATCCAGCGCGCGCCTTTCAGACGAGGCAGCGACTCAAACACGGTTGGGCGGCCTTCCGGATCTTCGTTGGTGGTGACCTGGCCTTCCGGCTTGTTGTAGATCAATACACTGGCTGGCTCGGTCAGGGCAGTGGCGACAAATGTTTTGCCATCCAGCTCGATGCGGTCGCCGCTATGTACTGATTGTCCGACCATCGCAACTTCGCCATTCACCTTGACAACGCCTTGGGCAATGCGTTCTTCCAGTGCACGGCGTGAACCTAAACCGGCCTGCGCCAATACTTTATGCAAGCGCTCTTCGGCTTTCGGTGCAACTTCTTCGCCTTCACGTTTAAGCGATAGCGTTTTGCGATTGTTATCGCTGATTTCCTTACTCATTTTTATACTCCGGCTCGGCGATTGCGTCGGCCTCTTCATGGTGTGTTTCATTCTCATCATCGGATGTCATCTCGACAGCCTTTAATTCTTCGTTTGTATCATTTTTATCTTCATCGGAATTTTCATCCGGATTATCTTTTGCTTCTTCTTCAGAAATTTCATCTGCGTTGACCATCGCGGCCGAGGCCACTTGCGGTACGCGATCAAACGGCAATTGCGGATCGAGTTCCGGAATTTCTTTCAGTTCTGCCAAGGGCGGAAGCGCATCCAGACTCTTCAAGCCGAAGTAATCCAGAAAGCCTTTGGTGGTGCCGAATAAAGCGGGTTTGCCAGGAACGTCGCGATGGCCGACGACGCGAATCCACTCGCGATCTTCCAGTGCTTTTACCATTTGCGCGTTGACGGCAACACCTCGGATTTGTTCAATTTCACCGCGGGTAATCGGCTGGCGATAGGCGATCAATGCGAGTGTTTCCAAAGTCGCGCGGGTGTATTTGCTTTGACGTTCGGTCCACAAGCGGGCGACCCAGTTATGTACTTCGTTTTTCACCTGGAAGCGAAAACCCGAAGCCACTTCAATCAGTTCGACGCCGCGTCCATCGCAGCTTTGTTGCAACTCGCTAATGGCACGTTCCACGCTACCGACCGGTGCCGGTTCGTCATCCGGGAACAAGGCATAAATTTGCGTGATGCTGAGCGGTTGCGGTGCAGCCATGATGGCCGCTTCTACGATGCGACCAATTAAATTTTGATCCAAGGCGTGTTCTAAATCGTGATCCATGAATAAAGTCATTATCAGTTGGAAGGTGGGGAGTCCGAAGGAGCATCAAACTCCGATTCGGGAATAACAGGTTCGTTGGCGGCATCGCTATCGGAGGCTGCAAGGGACTTGACGTAAATCGGCGCCATGGCTCCCTCCTGCACAATTTCGAGCAATTGTTCCTTAGCCAATTCAAGGATCGAAAGAAAAGTTACAACAACACCAAGCTTGCCTTCTTCGACCGTAAACATGCTTTCGAAGGCATGAAATTTACCGTCGCTGAGCCGTCCCAGCACTTCGCCCATGCGCTGACGCACCGACAAGGCTTCGCGTTTGATCGCGTGATGGGTGAACAATTCGGCACGCTTGATCACATCACGCAGAGCCAGCAGCATTTCACGCAAATCGACCGGCGGGGGAACGCGAACCGTTGCACGTTCTGGAACGTAGGCGCTGACCACATGGGTGTCGCGGTCCAGTCGGTCCAGTTGATCGATGTCTTCGGCGGCTTTCTTGAAGCGTTCATATTCCTGCAAACGGCGCACCAGCTCTGCACGTGGATCCGCTTCAATGCCTTCTTCCGAAGGTGGACGCGGCAGCAACATGCGTGATTTGATTTCCGCCAGCATGGCCGCCATTACGAGGTACTCGGCTGCCAGGTCAAAACGTAAATCCTGCATCACACCGATGTATTCAACGTACTGTTTGGTAATTTCCGCCACCGGAATATCCAGAATATTCAGGTTCTGGCGGCGTATCAGATAAAGCAGCAAATCCAGCGGACCTTCGAAAGCTTCAAGGATAATTTCGAGAGCATCGGGTGGAATGTAGAGATCTTGCGGCATCTGCAGCACGGGTTGACCCAATACCATCGCCAACGGCATTTCCTGCTGTTGTGGCAATACGGGAAATATCGTGCTGGTTTCTTCAGTCGTGTTCGGCGCGGGATCGTTGTTCATCAATATGCTTATAGTTGTATAGCGAGAGTTACTTTTTTGGAAACACCCTCAAAGTGAAACTTCGTGAAATCCCTGTCTTAGGATTTCTGGCGTTTCGCTAGTGCAATCAATTACGGTGGTAGGGCCCGGATCGCAATCACCTGCGTCCAACAGCACGTCTACCCAACGCAAACACCGCTCAATCACAGCTTCGATTTCATGGCTGGCCAGATAGTCTTCCTCCGGCAACACCACGCTGGTACTGAGTAGCGGTTCCCCCATCAACTCGAGCAGAGAGTTCATCACCGAATGTCGCGGTAAACGAACGCCAATTTCGCGGCGCTTGCTGCGGCCACTATGCTTTAAACGACGGGGTAATTCTGGGGAGGCCGGTAATATGAACGTCACAGGCCCTGGGCAGTGTGTACGCATCAGCCGGAAGGCTGAATCCTCTAGCCGGGCCAAACGGCCGGCCTCACTCAATGTGCGACAGAGTAAGGTGAAAGGGTGCTTGCTGTCCAGTTGCCTGAGCCGGATCACTCGGTTCTCTGCCTCGACCGCGTTCAGGTTCCAGACGAAGGCATAACCGGCATCGGTGGGACACAGCGCCAAACCGCCATTCTTCAGGGAGTCGGCAGCTTTTTGCAGAAAGCGCTCTTGTGGCGTGATGGGGTGAAGTTCGTAGTGTTCGGGCATCAGGATTTATGGATGAAGGCGGGAAGTGCGCGGGAGTTTCGCTTCCGCATTCTACGATGCTTCAATGGTTTGGAGCGACGAACTGTGAAGTCACTGGAAATAAAAAAACCGCCATTAAGCGGTTTTTCAGTATTGGCGGAAGCGGTGAGATTCGAACTCACGGTGGGCTATTAACCCACGGCAGTTTTCAAGACTGCTGCCATAAACCGCTCGGCCACACTTCCATTTTTTGATTACTGCTGGCTAAAACTCAAAAGCCAACTTTCCAAGGCGCGTATTTTAACCGACTTGAATGCTTTGTAGGAATTTTCCTACAAAAAAATAGGGATTTTTCGGGTTGTCGGGATTTTGTCTGCCCCGTAAGCTGTGTCCACTGAATAGGGGAATTCAATGATTCGTGTATTTTTGCTGGACGATCACGCCTTGGTGCGGGCCGGTTATCGCATGATTTTGCAAAATGAACTGGATATCGAAGTGATTGGTGAAGCGGCGAGCGGGGAAGAAGGCTTGCCGATGATCAAGAAATGTTTGCCGGATGTCGTCCTCTGCGATTTGCATCTGCCCGGCATCAGTGGCCTTGAAATCACCGAGCGTTTGATCAAGGGTCAGGTTGGCCCGAGGGTGGTAATGGTCTCGGTGCAGGAGGAAGGCCCGATGCCGAAGCGTCTGCTCGACGCGGGTGCCAGCGCTTATGTAGGCAAGGCATGCGATGCCAAAGAATTGTTGAAAGCAATTCGCGAGGCCGCTCGAGGCAAGCGTTACGTTGGTAGCGATTTGGCACAACGTCTGGCATTCGGTGGCAATGGATCAACATCACCATTCTTCGAATTATCGCCGCGCGAAATGGAAATCAGCATGTTGCTGTGCCAGGGGCTGCGTGCAGAAGAGATTGCCAGAAAATTGAATTTAAGCGGTAAAACCGTAGCGACGCACAAATCCCGTTTGATGATCAAGCTCGGTGTCAGCGACACTATGAGCATGGCACGGCTTGCAGCACAGCATGGTATTACAGAGCCATCGAAATCTTTGTAGGTGGCCCTTCCAAGCGCGAAACCCAAATCGTGGGAGCAACTGTCTGATGCAGACAGTTGCTCCTACAGTTCATGACATGGCTTGTACCTGTTGTGAAAGCATTGAATTAAAAACGCCGAACTAAGCTCGGCGTTTTTGTGAAGTAATCCAGCATCCTGAATTAAATCAGCTTTTGCTGGTCGCCTTCTTGAACATCTTCGCCATCACCATCATTTTCGGCATTCAGGACTTCCGGAGTCTCCAATGGCTTGGGCGCGATATATGCCGCCGGCGCAGGAGCACTGAACGCGGCAGGTAGCGGAGTAGCAGCACGTGCAATCGGAGCAGGAGCCGAGAAAGCGGCGGGCACCGAGGTAACCGGAGATGGTGTTGCTGGCACTGGCGCAGAGAACGCGGCAGGAACTGACGTCACCGGAGCGGCTGTTGCAACTGGCGCAGGCACCGAGAAAGCGGCAGGTACCGATGCGACCGGAGAAATGTTTGCAGCCGGTGCAGGTGCCGAATAAGCCGCTGGTACAGAGGTGACCTGAGCGGTCACTGCAGCCGGTGCCGGCGCAGAGAAGGCAGCTGGAACCGAGGGCTTTATGGAAACAGTTTCAGGTATCACTTCCTCGGCAATCGAGGCTGTCTCCAATAATTCAGCAGCAACTGGAATTTCGACAGTGATTTTTTCCACGCCGGCAGGAATTGTTGTGACTGTTTCAATTGCCAAAACTGGACGAATGATTGAGTCAACTTTTTCGACCGACGGAACCGGAATTTCGATAGCCGGTGTTGCTATAACCTGAGCATTCGCTTCCGCAATCACATTGGCAGGCTCCGGATCTTTCTCGGCCACACCTTGACTTGTCGGTGTTGAAACGGGAGTAGGCGCGATATTCTCGGATGAAAGATGTTCATCCAAATCATCGAATGCTGACTCGGCGCGTGTTACCGGCATCGTCGAGACCAATACGGGTGCTACAAAGGCAGGAGCATGCAATGGTTTGCTTGGTTCCGCATTCGATTCCGAAACGGGTGCGATATCTTCTTCCTCGCCATCCTCGTCATCATAATCCGAGCCGCTATTTTCGTTTTGGACGGCATTTGGATCATTTGGTCCTTGGTCAGGACGGCGACGGCGACGGCCACCGCGGCGGCCACGGCGACGGCGTGCACCTTCGCCACTTTGTTCATCATCTGCTGCGGTCGGAATGACGTTTGCAGAAGCGGCATCGGCTTCCAGCGGATCGACAATAATCTGAACTTCGCCATCAGCTGCTGGCGTCGTTGCGGCGGCTAATTGAGCCAGTTTTTCAGCTTCGCGCTTCGCTTTGCGTTCGGCCTCGCGACGATAGCTTTCCTGACGCTGGGCTTCCCGTCGCTCCATTTCCTTGCGCTTCAGTTCATCCGCACGTTGCTGCAGTTCAAGTTGCGCTGCTTCATCAAGTACGGGAGCCTGTTCCAGTGATTCCAGTATAGGAGCCGGTTTAGCTGCTTGTGGCACTTGCGCCTTGTTCTGTTGCGGAGCTTGCTGCGGTTTTGCCTGTTGAGTTTGCGTCTGCGGCTGATTACGGCTTTGCGCTGGACGCGATTGACTGCCGCGGCTGTCACGTTGATTGCGGTTGTTGCGTTGGTTCCGATCGTTGCCAGTTTTGGCGTTACGTTCGCGTGGCTCGTTTTGTTCTGCAGCGGGCTTTGCAGTTTCGATTTCGTCGCCGGCAAAGAACGATGCAATGCGTGCAAACAACCCGGGTTTTTTCACGGGCGCGACTACTACAACGGGAATTGCAACCTCTTCGCGCGCCTCGCGCACCGGCGCTGGCTGAGTCGGCTTCACGTGAGTGACTGCCGGAGCCACGGGAATATTCAATTGCGAACGAGTGAGCGAATGAATCTCCAGTTTTTTCGGCGTGGTGCGGTGATAGCTTGGTTTTGCGATTTCTTCGCTCAATTCGCCTTCGCGCAAACGCGAGACATTGAAATGCGGGGTTTCCAGTTGTTCATCGGCCACAATCAGAATCGGTGATTCATGACGGGTTTCGATTTCGACAATCGCGCGACGTTTTTCGTTCAACAAGTAATTGGCGATTTCGGTAGGAGCCTGAATCAGCACTTGTCCGGTGTTTTCCTTCATCGCATGTTCTTCTGCCAGACGCAGAATGGAAAGCGACAAGGATTCAACACTGCGCATCCGGCCATGGCCATCGCAGCGAGGGCAAATGATTTGACTGGATTCGCCCAGGCTAGGACGCAAACGCTGGCGGCTCATTTCCAGCAAGCCGAAACGCGAAATCTTGCCAATTTGCACGCGGGCGCGATCGTGTTTCAAGGCGGCTTGCAGCCGGTCTTCGACCATGCGCTGATGCTTGCCCGAACCCATATCGATAAAGTCGATAACGACCAAACCACCGAGATCACGCAGTCGCAATTGGCGAGCCACTTCTTCTGCGGCTTCAATATTGGTTTGGTAGGCGGTTTCTTCGATATCGCCACCCTTGGTCGCGCGCGACGAGTTAAC
This sequence comes from Arenimonas sp., assembly GCA_043753545.1. Taxonomy (GTDB): domain Bacteria; phylum Pseudomonadota; class Gammaproteobacteria; order Xanthomonadales; family Xanthomonadaceae; genus Arenimonas. The sequence continues at coordinate 4,704 of JAYUWO010000170.1, read as the reverse complement.
GTCGACGGCGGTCAATGCTTCGGTTTGATCCATCACGATCGAACCACCGGATGGCAAACGCAGCGTGCGTTCATAAGCAGCTTCAATCTGCGATTCAATCTGGAAGCGATTGAACAGCGGAATGTCGTCCGTGTACATCTTCAATTTTTTCAGCGAATGCGGCATTACCGATTGCATGAAGTCTTTGGCTTCTTCATACATGTCTGGCGTATCTACCAGAATTTCGCCGACGTCCGAGCGCAGGTAATCGCGCAGGGCCCGAATAATCAGACGGGATTCCTGATAGATAAGGAATGGTGCCGGTTTCGAGAGTGCGGCCTCGGTAATCGATTTCCAGACTTGCAGTAGGTAATTCAGATCCCACTGCAGTTCTTCGGCATCGCGGCCGACACCGGCGGTACGAATGATCACACCCATATCGTCGGGAATGGTCAGTGCATCCATCGCTTCTTTGAGTGCTTGGCGATCATCACCTTCGATGCGGCGCGAAACACCACCGGCAGTCGGAGAGTTCGGCATCAGCACCATGTAACGGCCGGCGAGCGAGATAAACGTAGTCAGGGCAGCGCCTTTATTACCGCGTTCTTCCTTGTCGACCTGAACAACGATTTCCTGACCTTCACGCAGGAATTCCTTCATGCCGGCCTTGTTAGGATCAATGCCGGGAAGGAAATAATCGCGTGAGATTTCTTTCAACGAGAGGAAGCCGTGGCGGCCACCACCGTATTCGACAAAGGCAGCTTCGAGCGAAGGCTCGAGACGGACGATGCGGCCTTTATAAATATTCGATTTTTTCTGTTCTTTCGACGGCTGCTCGATATCAATATCGTAAAGCGTCTGGCCATCCACAATCGCTACCCGCAGTTCTTCTGCCTGCGTGGCGTTAATCAACATTCTTTTCATTGTTATTCCTCACACGCTCTACCGCGAGGAACGCCGGGGTCCTTCACCACATCCGGCAACGCGCTCATGCGCATGATTGCCTGGTTGGAACTTCCAGCGCTTCAAACCTTGGGCGTACCCACGGGAGCGCTTAAACATTTGTTTCAAAAGGGGCCGAAAAGCGCCGAGCGTTTTCCGGTCTGACCGACGTTTTACACATCGAGCGATATCCATCCGACCATCGAACCGGCTAACATGGTCACTCCCTTGGAGTGTGGTAGCGGTTTTTCAGGAATCACTGGTGCTCAGCTTTCGGCCGACATCCCAGCGAAATCAGGACGTTATCTCGCGAACTCAGTGTAACAGACGAATATGACTATGACGACCCCGCCCCAAAAGTCCGGCCCGAACACGGCCGTGAGATCGGTAGAAGTGCCCGAAGATCGAGATAATCAGCGTCTGGACAACTTTTTGTCCAGCCAGATCAAGGGAGTGCCCAAAAGCCTCATCTATAAGCTGGTGCGCAGTGGCCAGGTCCGGATCAATGGCAAACGGGCCAAACCCGATGCCCGGGTATTTGTCGGAGATGAGGTCCGCATCCCGCCGGTTCGGCTGGAAGTGGAGGGTGAAGTCAGGCCGGCTCCGAAATCATTGCTCGAGCGTTTGGCCGCCAGCATTATTTACGAAGATAAATTATTCCTCGCCCTGAACAAACCATCCGGCATCGCTGCCCATGGCGGCAGCGGCGTCAGCCATGGTGTGATCGAAGGTCTACGCGCGCTTCGTCCGGATGAACCGTTTGAGCTGGTCCACCGACTGGATCGTGATACCAGCGGCGTTCTGATCATCGCCAAAAAACGCTCTGCTTTACTCGAACTTCAAGCCCTGATGCGTGAAGGCGAAGATGAAGAAGCGCCAAACAAGAAATATCTGACCTTATTAGTAGGCAAGATGCCGTCCGGCACCATGACGGTCGATGCTCCGCTGCAGCGTTCCGTCTTGCAGGGCGGCGAACGTATGGTTCGCGTACACCCGGAAGGCAAGGCTTCGGTCAGCCATTTCAAGTTACTTGAACGCCGCGCTGGCTGCAGTTTCTGCGAAGTGACTATCGAAACCGGACGTACCCACCAAATCCGTGTGCATGCCAAACATTTGGGGCACCCGGTGGCAGGCGACGAAAAATACGGTGACCGTGAAGCAAATAAACGCTTGTCTGAACAAGCCGGATTAAAACGATTGTTTCTGCATGCTGCTTCGATGGAATTTGCATTGGATGGTGGGGCCAAGCCTTATCTGATCAATGCGCCGCTGGCGGATGATTTGAAGGAAGTTTTGGATAGATTGAAGTAATTGCTTTTTTAGCAGCGTCTTTCAGGCGCGACAAATCTCGCCAGATATTTCGCGCCTAAAGGGACGCTCTCACGGGAAACATCAGGATTGATGCACGCTGGTTTTGCTCGACATGCTGCCATCAAACCAATACAGAAAAACATTCGCAATTGTTTTGAGCACGATAAAAAGCAACACCGAAAAAATCGACTGGAGCCCGAATGAAGCCCGAATGAAGCCCACAGTAGAAAATACCACCGCTGCTCCTAGTCCTGCTTATCGTTCACGCTGGGGCCGTTTTTCACCTGCGATGGGCTGGAAATCGTTTTTCAGTGAAATCATCATCGTGGTGTTGGGTGTGATGATCGCGTTGGCCGCCAACGAGGCGGTGGAGAATTGGAACTGGCACAATAAAGTGCGCGATGGCGAGCAACGCCTGCGTGACGATGTACACAGAGTTTTTATAAACGCAGCCGAACTTTACGTTACGGCACCGTGTGTGGAATCCCAACTTTCTGATTTAACCGATAACCTTATGAAAAGTGGCGACAGTTTGACGCCAATGCCGATCTATTTCGAAAAAATCATAGGAAGCTATGTTGTGCGTTACCCCGATCGCCCGTATTCGTTTGCCGTTTGGCAGTCGCTACTTGCCGACGGCACGGTGGCGCATATCTCCAAAGCACGCCAACCCTACTATTCAAAAATTAATAACACCATACTCCGCTTTCAAAGCGAAAACTCCAAGAGTCAACAAGCTCTCGGGCGTCTTGGGGTGATGGCATTCCCTATAGCCCTTGATGCTGGCGTTCGCAAAGACCTGTTGGTCGAAATCGAGGAGCAGCGCTTACGTTACCTGTCCTTGAGAGTCTATGCACTGCGGGAGATGGTGAGGATTCGTGAAATAAGTTTGCAGCCTAAAAGCGAAGCGGTAGACGCTTCGCTTGAGGAATCTGGCACTGTGCAATTCTGCAAGGAGCACGGCAAGCCCTTGGCGGATTGGCGCACGTACACCGCACGCTAAGGCAAACGAGCGAATGCTCGCAATCTATCCGTTGCCTCGCCGCCAGAAAGTTGAGTAGCCTGGGTCAGTTTTATCGCCCCGGGGTTTGATCGATATCGCTGACTCTCAGTTTGCTTAATAAAACAAGATTGTGGTGGTTAATTTCTGGATGTCCACACCTTCTTAATCTGTCCCGGTTCGACAGAGCGTGACCCAGGCTACGAGCTTTTCGGTCACAGGTGTGCCGCCTGAACATTAGGCATTATCACCCGCTCAGGTTAAAATCGCGGAATTATCAGAACAAGTAACACCAAGGACGATGGATGTGCCCAAGTAAAGTGGAAGATGGGGAACAACGCGGTTGGATTATTCCCATCGGCGGCGCGGAAGAAAAAGAAAATAATCCGCGAATTCTCGAACGTTTTGTAGAACTTTGTGGTGGCAAGGAAGCCGATATTGTGGTGATTCCTACGGCCAGCCGTTTGGCTGATACTGGCGAACGTTACGAAAAGATATTCACCGATTTAGGCGTCGCGAAGGTGGAGTCGATTAATTTCGATACCCGACGTGATTGCTCCGAACCCAATCGATTGAAACGAATTGAGCAAGCCACCGGAATTTTCATTACCGGTGGCAATCAATTGCGCTTGACGACCCTGATCGGCGGAACGCCAGTAGCAAAACTGATTCGCACTCAAAATGCCGAAGGCGTGCATGTCGCTGGCACCAGTGCCGGTGCCAGTGTGATCAGCGAACACATGATCGCGTTCGGCGAAGAAGGCTCATCGCCGATTGCAGGTTCTGTTCGCTTGGCGCCGGGCTTTGGCTTGACCAATCGTTTCATCATTGATCAACATTTTCGGCAGCGTGACCGTTTGGGGCGCTTGGTCACGGCCTTGGCATACAACCCGTTCGCAATCGGGCTGGGTCTGGATGAAGACACGGCCGCGTTTATCGGCCCCGATAATACACTGGAAGTTGAAGGTAGCGGCGGCATTACCGTTGTCGATGCCGCCAACTTGTCTTTCTCCTCGATGGATCAGGTCAACGAAGGCGAGCCGGTTTGCCTGCTGGGCCTGACCGTGCACATACTTGTCGCCGGTGCTACCTTTAATTTACATACAAGAAAAGCAACCGCCGGAAATTTGATTACACCATTAACCTAGGATTTTGCCATGCGTATTCTCGAACGAAATGTTTTTGTTGGACCGTCCTTGTATGCGCATTTTCCGGTGATAAAACTGGAGCTGGATTTAGGTGAATTGGAAAAATGGCCGACGGTAAAACTGGGCCATGATTTTGTCGACGGTCTCGTCAACGCCTTGCCCGGGCTGCATGAACACGGTTGTTCGTATCGCGAACCCGGTGGTTTTATTCGACGCATGAAAGAAGACGAAGGCACCTGGCTCGGCCATGTGCTGGAACATGTCGCGATCGAATTGCAAAACATGGCCGGTGAAGATGTCACCTTCGGAAAAACTCGCAGTACC
>JAYUWO010000169.1:0-11390 GCA_043753545.1 Arenimonas sp. | reverse complement strand
CCAGCCACTCGGCAGGCGCAAGTTTGGCGTCTTCATCAACACTTGCCCGGATTTTTTCGGCATAGGCGGATCGCGATAAAGTCTTGCTGGATTGTTTTCCTTCTTCCTCAACGGCGCGCCTTAATCTGCTTCCCGTAACGGTGACTGAGTCAACTTCCTTGCTCGCGCTATTGTTAGCCGATGCCATCGGTGCCGACGCCATGGCGGGAGGAGGTGGGGGAGGAGGTGCTGCGGTTTCTCCAAGCAAGCCCAGGGTTGCTGCTTGCTCGTGACGCATGCGCATCTCATCCTTGTCGGATTTTTCTGCAGTTGCATCGGCTATTGTCTGACGGGCGGGCATTTCATTTGCACGCATTTGGGGAACAGCGGCTTTCGGCTTTTCAGCGGCTGCCATCGAAGCTGCCGCATCATCGGCCTGTTCGGTATCGGCGAATGCATCCGGCGGAGGCGGAGAAGTTGGCATGGGTTCGCGTGCTGGAACAACGTCGACGATCAGGCTTTCATTTTTGTGAAGCTGGTCGGTCTCTTGAGCAGAGACGACATTTTCATCGGCGGGCATTTCATAAATAGGCGCACGCATCGATTGAAAAACCTGCCAACCAACGCCTACTGTGAGGATGGATGCGGCGGCGGTACCCATCCACAACACCGATGTGCCGAGCAGGGTTTTGGTCCAACGCGATTTCTTTGGCGAAGCAGTTGAAGCAACAGCATCGGTAGCCGCCTTCAAAATCAGGGCATCCAGTGCCGACGGCGGTTCACCGCCGGGCAACGCACGCACAACGCGCGCGAGCTCGCGTTCTTCGTCGTTAAGTGTTTCGGGCTGGGATGGGGGCCGTGTATTCATGATCGAAGTTTTTCCCGCAATTTATCCATGGCATAACGAAGTCTGGATTTAACCGTTTCGCGACCGACGCCAGTGATTTCTGCAATTTCCTCCAGGGATAATTCCTGTTCCAAACGTAACATCACAGCTTCTCTTTGATCTTGGGGCAATTCTTCCAAAGCCAACTGCAATCGCCGCCGTTCTTCAAATGCCGATAACTGACGTTCAGGCGTTTGCGGATCCGGTGTTTGTTCCGCGCGCTCCATCGCATCTTCGCCGGCACTAGGGCGATGCGATTGCGCTCGCCAGTGATCAGTGAGCCGGTTATGGGCGATTTGATAAAGCCAGGTGGTAAATTTTGCCTCGGGCCGATAGCGCTCGCGTGCCTGGATAACTTTCTGCCAGACATCCTGATAAAGCTCTTCCGCGGTTCCGTGTTCGCGAATCTGCCGCAACATGAATCTATACAGCGGGGCACGATGTCGGGCATACAGAATCTCGAAGGCACTGGCATCACCAGTTCCATACGCGGTCATTAATTCTTCATCATTACGCTCTGCCAACATAGGGCAGAGCGTACGAAGTTTTTGCGATTTGGAAAAGCCGTCATTCGCTAATTTGTGCAACATCTTCCGAACCAGTCAGTCGGCTGGCCTGATCCAGCAAGCCGATAAACTCTGCGCGATAGCCCCAGGAGTCAGGTAGTGAAACGCTGGCAGCGAGTTGTTTGACGTCGTTCCATTTGAATTGGCCGCTATTTTTTCCTCCTCTCAACAGATCCGCATAAGCGGCCAGAGATGCCGCCATTTTCATGCGGTCACTTGGTTTTGCGCTAATGCCGGAGCGCAATAAGGGCTTTTCAATTAATTGGCTGCGCTCGGCACCCGGTTGTTTGTAACGCAATTTGAGTAACGCGATTTCATTGGATTTACCGTTTGTAGCCGGTGCCGTTTTGCCATATCGAAGTGGGCTGACACTTTCGCCACCCGAGCCCACCAGCGTAATTTCATACAAGGCAGTGACATCGTGACCGGCACCAATTTCACCGGCATCAATTTTGTCGTTGTGGAAATCTTCACGATTCAGCTTGCGATTTTCATAGCCGATCAAACGGTATTCCGCGACAACCGCCGGATTGAATTCGACCTGGATTTTCACATCCTGCGCGATTGTCATCATGGTCGATGACATTTCTTCCACCAGCACTTTCCGGCCTTCATTCAAATTATCGATATAGGCATGATTTCCGTTGCCGACATCGGCAAGTTGTTCCGCCATATGGTCGTTGTAGTTGCCTTGTCCAAAACCAAGCGTCGTGAGTGCGATACCTGATTTGCGCTGATCGGCCACCAGAGTCTTTAACATTTCGGTATCGTTAATGCCAACGTTAAAGTCACCGTCGGTAGCAAGGATGACGCGATTTACCCCGCTGCCGATGTAGTTCTCTTTCGCAATTTTGTAGGCCAGTGCTATTCCCTGGCCACCATTGGTCGAGCCACCGGCTTGAAGTTTATCCAGAGCCTGCAGAATGGTTTCCTTGTCGGCACCGCTGGTGGCCGGTAGCACCAGGCCTGCGCTCCCGGCGTACACCACGATCGAAACGCGATCTTGCGGACGCAGTTTTTGTGTCATCTGTTTAAAACTTTCAACCAATAACGGAAGTTTGTCGGGGCTCGACATCGAACCAGAAGTATCGATCAGGAAAACAATATTCGCTGCGGGAATTTGAGCGCGCGGTACTTCGTAGCCCTTGATGCCGACCATCACCAATTGATGTTTTGAATTCCAAGGTGCGGTCGAGATTTCGGTATTCACCGAGAAGGGCTGTTTGCGTGAAGTTGGTGGTGCATAACCAAAATCAAAATAATTGATAATTTCTTCGGCACGCACCGAATCGGCGGGTGGGCGGGTGCCGTTGTTCAGCATGCGACGGACATTGCTGTAGCTGCCAGTGTCGACATCGATGGAGAAGGTGCTGACAGGATTTTCGGCAGTCAACAATATGGGGTTATCGCTGTAGTTTTTGTATTCTTCAGTATTCTGTTCGGGCTGCACCTGCATGACGAGTGCCGGCATGGATCGATACAAGCCGGTCGCTGGAGAGGGTGGCGGGGATGGCGGTGCCATCGGTGGGCTAAAACTGACAATTCCTTCGGCCTCTACAGGTCTTGATCGACTGGCTGCAGCATCGCCGCTATCGCGACGTAGTTTGCTACCGGTGATCTTTACTTCGTTGAGTTCGATTTTTTCACGCTGTTTGTCTGCATCGTTAGCCCCAAGCTCTTTTCCCGATGCATCTTTTTTTACTTGGGTGTTACAGGCTGTTAACAGAATCAGGCAAATGGCGAAGACAAGTGGCTTGCGGTTCATGATGCGCTCCTGTGGTGTGGTGGGCATTTGAACGGGGGAACAGCAGAATGGGGGTTAAAGAGCTTAAAGCCTAATTCTCAGGGCATATAATATGGCCATGAAACGCTTACCGATAAGGCCCCTGTTTTGGCTTACCCAACGGCCAATACTTACCGCGGCAATTATCCTGCTGGCAGGCATAATTCTCAGCTGGCGTGCCGGCGAACTTGAACACAAGCATGATCTGAGTCAGCAAAAAAACGAAATCCAGACGCAGGTTTCGAACTTTCGCGCGCAGCTGGAAACCAAACTCTATTACAACGTTGCCTTGATAAAAGGTCTGGCAGTTGATCTGGTTATTCGTGAAGAAATGAAGCCGCATCAATTTGCCCAGATTGCCGAAGAGCTTAGTCGTGGAAATCCGGCGCAACGCAATTTGTCGCTTGCACCGAATTTTATTATTCGGGATGTTTATCCGGTGGCAGGAAATGAAAGAATCATCGGTTTGAATTTGTTGCTTGATCCGAAACACAAAGCAGCGGTGTATCGATCCATCCAGCTTGATGATGCGTTGCTGGCCGGGCCGTTCGATCTTGAACAGGGCGGTGAAGGTGTTGTTTGTCGTTTTCCTGTGTGGATCAAGAAAGAAGGTGTTCCCAGATTATGGGGTGCAGTCTCCATCACGCTTGATTATCACCAGCTCATGAAAGAAGCGGGTCTTGCGAGACTCGAGCAGGACCTTGATATTTCGATTCGTGGACGGGATGCCAGCGGCCCTGCGGGCGACTATTTTTTCGGCGATGAAAGTTTAATCAGTAATGACGCCGTGCGTGTTCCGGTATTCGTGCCAGGTGGGAGTTGGTTGATTTCCGCGCAACCAAAGCAGGGTTACGGTGCTTCGCCTTGGTGGAACACGACAGCCGCCATGATTGGCTTGCTGGTGTCGTTTTTTTTCTCACTGGCAAGTTATCGGATTTTGTATGATCGTTCGCGAATCCGTCATCTTGCCGATCATGATCCACTCACACAGTTGCCGAACCGGCGTCAGGCATTATCGGATTTGCATGACCTCACCCATCGCGGAAAGCGCAACAACCAGCCGTTTGCCTTGTTGTCGATTGATCTTGACGGTTTCAAGCCCATTAACGACGAATATGGCCATGATGCAGGCGATGAGGTATTGAGAACGATTGCCCAGCGCTTGCTCTCATCGGTTCGCAGGGGAGACACAGTGGCCAGGATGGGCGGCGATGAATTTTTGGTCCTCATCGATGATCCACTTGCCAACGATGAAGAACATTTGCTTGCGTATGCGGCCCGTATGCGAAACAAGCTTTCCCAGCCAATGCAAATTCTGGGCGGCGACCTGGTTTATGTCGGGGCCAGTATCGGCATCGCTTCCTACCCGTCGCATGCCGCTGAAATGCATGGTTTGATTCGTGAAGCAGACCAAGCCATGTATCGCGCCAAACGCGATAAAACATCCGGCGTGGGAATCGCCCAGTCTATTTAATCGCTTTTGTAGTAGGCCGCTTGCGGGTGATTACGATTTAACCTCAAGATTGAGTTTTCCAGTGTGAAGTTGCGCAATCACTTGCTCGCCCGCTCTAACGGCATTACTGTCGCGAATTACCGAGCCATCTGCCTGTTTTCGAATAATGGCGTAACCACGCGACAGTGTGGCCAGTGGACTCACTGCGGACAGACCGCGGCCAAGTTCCCTCAAATGGCCGATCTTGTTTTGCAATTGACGTGCTGCGGCGCTATGCAAAGATTGATTCAAGGTGCTCAGGCGAAGTTGGTGCATCTGCCATTTCTGTTGTGGGTGTTGCCTTTCCAGCTTTGCCAATGCGATCCGCAAGCGCGCCAGCTTTGCCTGGGCCAATAACTGGAAATTCTTGGCGAGATGTTGCTGCGTTTGAAACAGCCGTTCTCGCGCCTGTGCCATTCGGGTTTGCGGGTCATACAAACGCAGACGCAGATAAGCCTGATCAACGCGTTGTTGCTTACCTTGTTGAATGCGCCGTTGTGCAGTTTGCAGTCGACCGTTGAGTTGTTGGGTTCTTGCACGTAAATCCAGCCGATCGGGAACCAGTAATTCAGCGGCAGCAGAAGGCGTCGGCGCACGGATATCGGCGGCGAAATCGGCAAGCGAAAAATCTATTTCGTGGCCGATGGCGGAAATCACAATCGTTTTCGATTTGGCGATATCCCGTGCCAGCGTTTCATCGTTGAATGCCCACAAATCTTCCAGCGAACCGCCGCCGCGTGTCAGTAAAATAACATCGTAGTTTGCCGACGCGTTTGCGCGAGCAAGCATGTCGCGAATTTCTTTAGACGCTCCTTCACCTTGTACGGCAACCGGAAGCACATCGACATGCAACAGGGGAAAGCGTCGCTTCAATACGCTGATAACATCGCGAATGGCAGCGCCGGTGGCAGACGTGATGATCGCGAGACGGTGAACGAAGGCGGGTAGTGGCCTTTTGCGGGCATCATCGAAAACGCCTTCCGCCGTTAATTTGGCTTTTAATTCCATATAGGCACGCTGCAGGGCGCCTTCGCCGGCTTCTTCCATGTGTTCAAGCACAAGCTGATAGTCACCGCGTGCTTCGTACAAGGTCAATCGACCGCGTACCAGAACCTGCATGCCGTCGCGTGGCTGGAATCGCAGATACATCGCTTTTTGCTTGAACAAGGCACAGCGAACCTGCGCGCGTTCATCTTTCAGCGTGAAATAGAGATGCCCCGACGCCGGTCGCGAGAAATTACTTATTTCGCCTTCCACCCATACTTGGCTAAAACTCGACTCGAGCAAATCACGGGCCAACACATTGAGCTGAACCGGTTTTAGAACCCGACGTTCGCGGACTAATTCAGACATGCCAGGTGAGTGTATTGATTGTGACCATATAGGATAACGTTTAACGTACGGCTTGGGGTTTCGGCGTGCAAAGGGCTAAACTAACGGCCCAAGGAGATTGTCATGACTGAAGCCTACCGCCGTCTTCGTGAAGGTATGCCCGAGCTGGGCATGAATACCACCGGTCGTTTTCACGCAGACCCGAAAAAGGTGAAAGTTTGGGTGGCCGCCCTGCCACGAGCGAATGCAATGGCGACGCAGCAGGAGCTCGATACCGCACTGGCGAGCTTATCCAGTCAAAGGCTTGAAGGCACGTTGCGCATGTCGGTGATGGATGAGTTGCGCGCCGTCGTGCTTGAATCAATCGCGTTGCTCGAACAGCAATTCTCCGGCAGTTCCTTGCCGCTGCCACCCGCGAAGGCGCAACAGGCGCAACACGCTGAAATGTTTCACCTGGGCCTGGCTCACGGCTATCGAAAAGCGGTAGTTGAAATTTGTTCTCCGCATGGCAATGTTCCGATGCTGCGTGGCGCAGCTGTTTTGCAATGTCTGCAGAAGGCTGTCTACCATTACAGCCGTTGCCTCGCCTTGTCTTGGCGAATCTACCGCGCACCCAGCCCCGGTACTTGGCAGGGCTTGCATCGCGTTCATCGTTTTGCATCGGAGTTGAAATACGAAAGCAAAACGGCGGAAGATAAACTTGCAAAAACCAATACGGATATACAAACCGTCTATACCCAGACCTTGCTGATGGCTGTCAGTAATCCACTGGCGTTTAGCCAGGGAGAACAAGATAGCCTCTGGCCGGTGACGCGTGCTTTTGTTTCGCTCTCGCCTTTATTGAATGAGCCACCCGAAGTGAATGCACCCGTCGTTCCGGAAGATGCCGATCGGGGTCCGGGGCCGGGTGCAAGTGGCGAATCCCATGCGCTATGGCTTGATGTCCGGGCATTTATTCGTGAAACCGAGCAGGCCATTTCGCGCCAACGCGATGGTTTTGCCGAGCTGGTGCCTGGGCGTGGCATTGGCGTCCGCTTAAGCGTCGATATGCTAATGCGTTTGAAACGCGCCTTTGGATTGTCTGCAGCACGCACGTTCAAGCGTCTGCAAGCCAGTCATAGCATCGATACCGTTATTGGCCTGAGCGGTCTGCATTTTTATCTTGCCGGTCAGCGCGATTTCGATACGTTTATGCGTCAGGCATCACAACAGACGGTGCATGTCGTTAATCGCGCCTCGTGGGCGAGCGTCAGTACCGATGCCAACCGCTTGCCACGCATTCCCGCCAAAGTACTGGATCAAAGTCTCGGCGGTTACCGGATGGCTTGGGAAAACGCGAATCAAATTCGCGCCAAGGTGGGTGAAATTATCGGCATGACATTGTCGGACGAAAACGAAGAACCCGACTGGATGGTGGGTGTCGTGCGTTGGCTGCGTTACGAAATGAATGGCGGTTTGTCTGCCGGCGTTGAGTTGCTGGCCCGGCGCACCAGTGCCCTCGGCGTGCATATCCAATCACAGAATGACATGCAGCGCGCACCATTGCGCGGAATCGAATTATGTTCGTCCGATGGCAACGAGAGAAGTTTCTTGACCCAGGGCAGCCTGGACGGCCACGCGGCAAGCATCGAAATTGTCTACGGCCATGAGCAATATGCCCTCGATGCGCGGGCAATGTCGGAAACACTCATTGCAGGCGTGGATGTTCTGGTGAATGCCGGAGATTACACGGTGTTGAGAGAACTACGTCTGGATTCCGTGGCACAAACGCACGAAGGTAGCGAGGTATGACCGAGGCGTTGGCGAAACCGCGTAAACCCACGCATAGTATTCAAGTCGGAAAAGTATGGATCGGTAGCCACCATCCGGTGGTGGTGCAATCGATGACCAATACCGACACTGCTGATATTGATTCGACGGTTAAACAAATTTCGCAGTTATGGCGCGCCGGCTCCGAGCTGGTGCGCGTAACCGTCAATAATCCCGAGTCTGCCGCCGCCGTGCCGCGCATTCGAGACAAGCTGTTGATGATGAATATCGACGTGCCGATTATCGGTGACTTCCATTACAACGGGCATCAACTTTTGGCTGCCGAGCCTGCCTGCGCAGAAGCCTTGGCAAAATATCGCATCAATCCCGGTAATGTCGGTTTCGGCAAGAAGAAAGACACGCAGTTTGCCGCGATTATCGAAATGGCCTTGAAGTATTCGAAGCCAGTTCGCATTGGCGTTAATTGGGGGTCGCTGGATCAATCACTGGCCGCGATGTTGATGGATGAGAATGCTCAGCGTGCCGATCCCTGGGATGCCCCACGTGTGCTGCGTGAGGCACTGGTGCGTTCGGCGATTGATTCGGCAGAAAAAGCCGTCGAGATCGGCATGTCGCGTGAACGCATTATTCTTTCGGCGAAAGTCAGTGGTGTGCAGGAATTAGTCGCGGTGTATCGCGACCTGTCGAAACGCAGCGATTTTCCATTGCATTTAGGCCTGACCGAAGCAGGTATGGGCAGCAAAGGCATTACCGCATCAGCCGCCGCACTCGCCATTCTGATGCAGGAAGGCATCGGCGATACCATTCGAATTTCCCTGACCCCGGAGCCGGGCGCATCACGTACTCTGGAAGTGATTGTCGCGCAGGAGCTTTTGCAGACGATGGGTTTGCGTGCGTTTACACCGTTGGTTACCGCCTGCCCGGGTTGTGGCCGGACAACATCGGAATTTTTCCAGGAACTGGCAAAAACCGTACAGGAACATGTGCGCGAAAAAATGCCGGTATGGAAAATTACCAATCCAGGCGCGGAGAATCTTACGCTCGCCGTGATGGGATGTATCGTCAACGGTCCCGGCGAATCACGTCATGCCAACATCGGCATATCCTTGCCGGGTACTGGTGAATCACCCGCAGCGCCGGTATTCATCGATGGCGAAAAAGCCGTCACTTTGCGCGGTGACAATATCGCGCAAGAATTTGTTGCGTTGATTGATCAGTACGTCGCGAAAAAATTCGTCCGACTATGATCCCGATTACCGTTGCTGCGTTCCCGAATTGATATCCGGATCCGTTACATTGCGGCGTGCAAGCTGGGCTTCACGTCTTGCAATATAGACATTCGCAGTGAAGATGATTGCCGTGCCAAGCAAGGCCATCAGCCCCATTTTTTCATCGAAAATAATCCAGGCGCCGATGGCGACGACCGGAACCTGAAAAAAGCTGATGGGTGTCAGCATCGAGGCATCGCCGAGTTTCAAAGCACGTGTCCAACACAGATGCGCTGTAGTGCCAAAAAACCCGGCGCAGATTATCCAGAGCCAGGTAATACCGACTGGCCATTCCCAGACAAATAGTGCAGGCACCAGCGACATCGGTACCCACAGCATCGTCGTGTAGATCACGATGGCGTCGGCTTTTTCCGTGCGTGAAAGTACCTTGATACTGATAGCGACAATCGCACTCATCACGGCCGCCATCAGGGCAATCATCATGTCGGCATTAAAACTGTGCGAGCCAGGTTGCATGATGATCAGCACGCCAAGAAAACCCGCCAGTACGGCCGACCAGCGCCGTAAACCGACGACTTCGCCAAGAAACAAAACGGCAAGGATCGTGACGAACAGCGGTGTCGAATAACTGATGGCTACCGCTTCGGCGAGCGGCAAATGTACGATGGCCCAGAAGCCGCACATCATCGAAATGATGCCGATCAAGCACCGGCCGATATACAGATGTAGCTTGTCGGTTTTCAGGATGGCCGCTCCGTGCTTGAAAAAAAGTGGGGCGGTAAACAGGAACCCGAAAAAATTACGGAAGAAGGCAATTTCGAAGGCATGCAATTGCTTCGACGCCAGACGGATCACGATGGCCATACAGCCAAATAGGATTGCACTCAATACCATGAAGAAAACCGCCCGCGGAACATTGCCTTTCGGGATGGACGATTCAAATATCATGGAATTTACTCGTCAAAGCGGGCACCTATGATGCGGGGCTCGGGTTCGATCCGGATGCCGAATTTTTCGTGAACCGAGCGGGCGACGCGTCTTGCCAGTGCGAGTAATTGCTGGCCGCTAGCATTGCCGTAATTCACCAGCACGAGTGCATGCTGTTCGGCGATCCCGGCATCGCCTTCGCGAAAGCCTTTCCAGCCGGCTTGCTCGATCAACCAAGCGGCAGAAATTTTGCAGGTATCGTCACTATTGCCAGGATATCTTGGCAGGGTTTCGTATTTCGATGTCAGTTGCTCGGCGAGAGAAGCCGAAATAATGGGATTCTTGAAAAAACTTCCGGCGTTGCCGAGGATGGCCGGGTTCGGCAGCTTTCTCGTACGAATACGGCTGATGGCTTCTGCGACATGCACGGCACGCGGGGTATCCACACGCATGCTGGCCAGTTCTTCGCGAACACCGGCGTAATCGAGTTTCAGTTCGCGCGTACGCGGCAGCAGAAACTCGACAGCACAGATGACATAACGATTTAAATCCTGTTTAAACAGACTGTCGCGATAGGCAAATTCGCAATCGGTGCGACCAATTCTTTTCAAGTGTTGCGATTGACGATCAAATACTTCGACGGTTTCGATGAATTCGCCGACCTCGACACCGTAAGCACCGATATTTTGAATAGGGCAGGCACCGACGGTGCCGGGAATCAGGGACATGTTCTCGAGCCCCAGCAAGCCACGACCCAAGGTCCAGCGGATAAAATCATTCCAGTTCACGCCGGCATCGGCGCGCACGAGTGCGTAATCGCCTTCGTCCCTGACGATGTTGATCTCGCTCATCGTCAGGCAAATGACAACGCCGGGCACATCGTCCGCAAAAAGAATATTGCTGCCCTCTCCCAGAATCATCACTGGCCCATTACGAAGCATGGCGAAATCGAATAATTCGGCCAGACCATCGGAATTTTTTACGTCAGCCAGAATTTCGGCACGGGCTGGAATGCGAAAAGTATTGCGGCCTGCCAGCGACACATTGTCGCCTAGCTGATATCCGCTCATGCTACGCCTTCACGGCGCCGGCGAATCGCGCGCACGCTTTCTTCGATCAGATCGGGGCCGCGATAAATCATGCCGGTATAAAACTGCACCAGTGTGGCGCCGGCGGCTACTTTTCCAGCGGCATCAGCACCACTCAAGATGCCACCAACACCGATCAACGGAATGCTGTCGTTCAATCGAGTGCGCAGACGCCGCAACACCGCCGTGGATTTTGCATAAAGCGGTTTTCCGGAAAGTCCACCTACCTCGTATTCGTAACGATTGCCTTTTATATTGATGCGATCAATCGTGGTGTTTGTGGCGATGACGCCATCGACTTGTGCAGCATTTAATACCTCGGCCATACCATCAAGTGC
>JAYUWO010000168.1:0-3789 GCA_043753545.1 Arenimonas sp. | reverse complement strand
CGGCCATTATCCAGGATGCCAATAACCAGCGGGTTCTGATGCTCGGTTATATGAATCGTGAAGCCATCGAGGCTACGAAAAATTCTGGGCAGGTTACTTTTTATAGCCGCAGCAAACAGCGCTTATGGAAAAAGGGTGAAACCAGCGGCCACTTACTTTCTGTGGTGAGCATCGAAGCCGATTGCGACAACGATACTTTGCTGATTCAAGCGGTTCCGGCCGGCCCGACCTGTCATTTGAATCGGGCGAGTTGCTTTGAATGTGCGCCGGAAAATTTTATTGGCGACCTGGATGCCTTGCTGGCAAAACGTCAAGCCGATATGCCGGAAGGTAGCTACACCACGAAATTGTTTCAATCCGGCATTCGCCGAATCGCCCAAAAGGTCGGCGAAGAGGGCGTGGAAACAGCATTGGCTGCGGTCGCTCAGGATGAAAGCGATTTGCTCAATGAAGCCAGCGATCTGGTTTATCATTTGATGGTGTTGCTGCGTTCCCGTGGCCTGGATTGGAATGCGGTGCAGGAGAATCTGAAAAAGCGACATCAGTGATGGTTTTATCGATGAGGTAGTTATGCGACGTATCGGGAAGTTGTTCTGTTTTTGCATACTCTGCCTGTCTTCGATAAGCGCGTTCGCTTTGCCATCTGTAATCAACGGCTTGGTATTTGAGGACCGCAACACCAACGGCGTTCAAGATAAATCAGAGATTGGAATTCCGGGTATCGCGGTCTCCGATGGACAGTCAATCGCCAGGACGGATGCAAAAGGCCGCTGGCGACTGGTTCCATCCGAAGCTTCGATAGTCTTCGTGATCAAGCCCGATGGCTGGCAAGTCCCCATGGATAGTTCCGGGTTACCGGATTTCTGGGTGGATATTCATTCGGATAAAGCCCGTCGCGGTATTAACTTTGCATTACATAAAGCACAACTATCCTCAAACACGCCTAAATCGACCAACAGCAAGCTTGATCTTCTGGTATTCGGCGACCCACAACCAAAAAATAGCCAGGATGTTGGCTATTACGAAAAAGATATTGTCGAGCCACTAATTGGACGCGCTGAGGCAGAGCTTGGGATATCGCTTGGCGATATCGTGCACGGCAACTTGTCGTTGTTTCCTTCAATGAACCAGGTTACCAAGCGATTGAATACACCGTGGCTGCATGTTTCGGGAAATCACGACCGGGATTACGGAGCGCAAACCGACGAGCAATCCCTGCAAACGTTTTCGAAGTATTACGGGCCGGATACTTTTGCCTGGGAGCAATCGGGTGTCAGTATTATCGTGTTGGATAATGTCATCCACAAAATCAACACGGGTGTTCCCGCCAAGTATGTGGGCGGTTTTCGTGAATCCCAATTCCTGTTTCTGCAAAGCTATTTAAATTCTTTACCGAAAAATCGCAGACTCGTACTCGCCATGCACATTCCGGTTTTCGATGCCGATGCAAACCCGGAGATCGATACCTTTCGCGATGTTGATCGCCAGCGTTTATTTTCGATGCTTTCCGGTTTTGAAAACATTTTTCTGATGACCGGGCATGTCCATACCCAGCGACATTTTTTCCATGATGCGAATAATGGCTGGCATGGCAAATCTGCATTACATGAGTTTAATGTCGGCGCGGCCTGCGGTGCTTTTTGGTCGGGCATGAAAGATGCGCGGGGGATTCCTGATGCCTTGATGCAGGACGGCACGCCAAATGGCTATGCACGTCTGTCTTGGGCTGATGCCGCGAAACCGGTATTGAAGTGGCAGGTTGCGAGGGCTTCCAGTGAAAAGCAAATGCAGTTGTTTGCTCCCAAAGTATTGCGCCATAAAGCGTATCCGGCCTTCGGTATCTTTGCGAATGTCTTCATGGGCAGCAACGACACTTCGGTAGAATTCCGGGTTGATAATGGCGAATGGAAACCCATGCTGCGAGTCGAAACACTCGACCCGAATGTGCTGGAAATCAATATCGCCGACGCCCGTTCGGATAGGCTCCGTAGCTACGACTCGATGTCCGAAGCGATACTTTCAACGCATTTGTGGCGGGCGGCGGTGCCAACGAATTTAGCGCCGGGCACGCATCAAATTGAAGTGCGTACGAAATTGAATGACGAGTGGTTTGTTGAATCGCTGACTTACGAGCTGCAGCGGGCAGAGCCCTGACCGTAGGGTGGGCATTGCCCACCACGAACGGGCGGTATGTTTGGAAATGGTGGGCCGTGCCCACCCTACATTTGAACGTCCTTGAACGATTCCACACGGCGATGTCCATGCGTCGCTTCATCGAGTCGCGGCGCTGGATAATCATTCAAACGGTCCAGTAGTACGGTGTCCATACAAGCTTCGTCTGCTGCATCGAGTTCTTCGACGATATCGGACAGGAAAATAATTTCGGCCGGATCGATGCCGATCGCGTCGGCAATTCGACGATAACTGTCGGCGTCGCGTTTGCCACCCATTTCGGTGTCGAAATACCCTGAAAGCAGCGGCGTCAAATCACCGGCAATGGTATGGCTGAAAAATAATTTCTGCGAAGGTACTGAGCCGGATGAGTAAATATAAATTCGATGTCCGTCGGCATGCCATTGTTGCAACATGGCGGAGGCATCATCGTAAATATGCGCAGCGTAGTCACCGTCACGATAACCGGCTACCCAGATCATGCCTTGCAGGGCTTTTAGCGCCGTGTGTTTACGATCGCTATCAATCCATCCCAGCAGGGTCTCGATCAAATGTTCGTCGTTGAAAAATTCCGAACCTAATTCAAGTTGTACCTGATCCAGCCAGTGCCTGACCTTCGGGTCACTTGAATGCGTTCGCACAAAGTTCGGCAATTCGCGACGCGCATACGGAAACAACACTTCTTTCACGAATGAAATCGAGCTGGTGGTGCCTTCAATATCGGTAAGAATGGTTTTCACGCTGCTTGCCCAACTTCATAACGGGGAAATTTCTCGGCCCAGCCGCTGCCAGTGAAATGGCCAACCCAGCCGTCCGCCTCGGTAAAAAAACGAATAGCGATAAAGTAGGGGGCAGGACCCATGTCGAACCAGTGTTTTGTGCTATCGGGTACGCCGACCAAATCACCCTGAGTGCAAAGAATTTCGTAAACGCGATCTTCGACGTGCAAAGTAAACAAGCCTGATCCGGCAACGAAGAAACGCACTTCGTCTTCCTTGTGGAAATGTTCGTTCAGGAATTTTGCGCGCATGGCTTCGCGATCCGGATGGTCCGGGGAGATGCTGACGACATCGACGGTCTTGAAGCCTTTTTCCTGCACGATTTTATCGATATCGGATTTATAGGCCGCGAACACGTCGTCCTGCGATGCGCCGGGCGCGACCGGCGCGGTCGCCTGCCATTGCTCAAATCGCACCCCGATTTTTTGGAGTTGTTCGGCAATAAATTCGTGCGAGTTGGCAACCAACACCGGATTGACGGTGTCCTGTTCGGAAAAAATGCGCAGGCGGCTCATGATTTATATTTCCTCGTCTCGAGTTCACAGCTAATCAAAAAATCAAAGGCTTCCAGATGCCGCCGGGCTTCCATCATGTCGCGACCCCAGGCGTAAAGGCCGTGGCCATTAATCAGATAACCCCAAAGAGTGCCCTGATCGAGTCTGGCTTCCACTTGTCTGGCCAAGACATCCATATCCTGGGTATTCGGAAAAATCGGCAAATCGTAATGCGTTTCGTGCGTGGTTTGACCACGGAACGCCTTGATCAATTCATAACCTTCAAAGCGGATAAAACCCTGATCGCCATAGAGCCGGGATGCCAGAGTCTGGTTTATCGAATG
>JAYUWO010000167.1:0-33229 GCA_043753545.1 Arenimonas sp. | reverse complement strand
GGACTATGCAAAACCCAGTCATTACTGTCATGACCAAAGCCGCGCGGATGGCCGGTACCGTGATGTTGCGTCATATGAGCAAGCTCGCCAGCTTGAATGTTGTCGAAAAAAGCCCGCAAGACTACGCCAGCGAAGTCGATGCCGCGGCAGAAAAAGAAATTATCAAGGAATTGCGCCGGGCCTACCCGGATGTCGCAATTCTGGCGGAAGAGTCCGGTGCTATGGGCACGGGTCGCCAAACCTTCGTGATAGACCCGCTCGATGGCACCTCGAATTATTTGCGTGGATTTCCACACTTCTGCGTTTCGATCGCACTGGTTGAAAACGGCGAGCCGATAGACGGCGTCATTTTCGATCCTTTGAGAAATGAACTTTTTACCGCGAGCCGTGGTGCTGGCGTTTTACTCAATGACAAGAAAATGCGCGTCGCCGATCGTAAAGACCTCAATGGCAGCATGTTGATTACCGGTTTCCCACCGCGCGAACGCATTCGTCTGCCGGCCCATCTGCAAGCCATGAATGAATTGATGAAAACTGCCGAAGATGTCCGTCGTACCGGATCCGCGGCATTGGATCTGGCGTATGTTGCCTGTGGACGCGTTGACGGTTATTTCGAAGCCGGCATCAAACCTTGGGATATTGCAGCAGGCATGCTGATGGTGCGAGAAGCCGGTGGCCGCGTTTGCGATTTCAAGGGACGCAGCGATAAATTGCTCAATACCGGACAGATAGTCGCCGGCAACCAGAAAGTCAGCGCCTTGCTGCAAAAATCATTGGTGGATTCGGGATACGCCGCAGCCTTTAATTGATGTCTGTCTGTGGGGGCTGGTTCACCAGCGATAGATATCCAAACAACATCGTCGCGTTGAAATCTTTTCGCTGGTAAACCAGCTCCCACAGAAATAAAAAACCGCGCAATGCGCGGTTTTTTACTGAGTCAATGTAACTGGATTTTTGATTACGGACGACGTTCCAGTTCTTCAAGATCTTTCGCCTTCGGCATTAGATCCTGTTTGCTGACACCCATCCACAATAGCAGCGTACACGCCACAAAGATCGAAGACAGGGTTCCGAACACGATACCGATCATCTGCGACTCGGCCATGCCTTCCAGCGATGCGCCACCATAAATATAGAGCGCCAATACGGTCAGGAATGCCACGAAAGACGTAATGATAGTACGCGACAGGGTTTGATTAACCGAACGGTTCATGACTTCCGCCGGCGAGACGCGTTGAAGGTTTCTGAAGTTTTCACGTACGCGGTCGAACACCACGATGGTATCGCTGATCGAATAGCCCATCACCGACAGGATACCGGCCAATACGGCAAGATCGAGTTCGTGTTGTGAGATAGCGAACCAGCCGGCTACCAATACTACGTCGTGCAATGTCGTGATGATGGCGGCCACAGCAAATTTCCATTCGAATCGTGCCGCGACATAAACCAGAAAGCCCAGCACCACGAAGATAGCCGCTTTCAAACCATTCCAGGCCAACTCGTTACCGATCTGCGGACCGACAAATACGCTAGGGTAGACCGTACCGGGATTATCGGAGGTCTGCGCTGCAACGAGCACCTTGTGCGAGAATTCCTGAATTTTCTTGGCATCGTTATTGTCTTTGTTCAGACGCATACGGATAACGATGTCGTTACCCTCGCCGAAGGTGCGAACCTCCGAATTCGGGAAACCGTTGGTTTCGAGACGCTGACGCATTTCTTCGACATTGACCGGCTTCTCGAATTTGATCTCCGTCATCGTGCCGCCGGTGAAATCGAGTGCGTAGTTAAAGCCTTTCGTTGCCATTGCGCCGATGGCTACCGCCATCAGCAAGCCCGCGATGACGAGCGAAGCGACACGCATACGCATGAAATTGATATTGCTATTTGAAGGAAAAAGTTCCACATCGCCTCCGGTGCGATTAAATCGACAGGCCAGTCATCTTGCGACGACCGCCATAAATCAGGGTAGAAATACCGCGTGACACCGACACTGCGGTGTACATCGAGGTGAGAATACCGATGATGAGAGTGATACCGAAACCGCTGATGGGGCCCGAACCGAACACCGCCATCGCGAGACCCGCCAGCAAAGCCGTGATGTTGGCATCGGCAATCGTGCCACTGGCTTTGTCATAACCTGCCGCGATACTGGCAAGCGGCGTGTTACCAAGCCTGAGTTCTTCACGAATTCGTTCGTTGATCAGCACGTTGGCATCCACCGACATACCGACAGTCAGTGCGATACCTGCGAACCCAGGTAATGTCATCGTGGCTTCGAAGAACGACAGAAGCGCGACAACCATCAACAGGTTAAGCAACAAGGCCAGATTGGTGATGACACCGAACATCTTGTAATAGATGACGAAGAACACCAGTACAAAGGCGAACGAGAATACAACCGCTTGTATGCCGCGTTTCACGTTTTCCGCACCGAGGCTTGGGCCGACGATGCGCTCCGACACGATATCCACCGGTGCTGCGAGCGAACCGGATTTCAATTGTTCGGAAAGCTTTCTAGCTTGGGCCGGTTCAAGCCCGGTGGTAATAAATGTATCGCCGAATACACCATTGATGGTGGCAGTATTAATCACGAATTCTTCCGTGACCGAACCACGTACGGGTTTACCTTCAACGATGCGAGTGATTGGTTTGCGCTCGATGTACACCACAGCCATCGGCTTGCCGACGTTACGCTGGGTATGGCTAAACATGCGCTTGCCACCGGCAGCGTTGAGCTTGATTTCAACAGCAGGCGTACCTGATTTCGAATCAACGGTCGGAGCCGCGTTGACCAGTTGATCACCCGAGACAATAACGCGTTTGGACAACAGCACCGGAATATCCGGATCCGACGGGTTTTCTTTGCGCATGATGTAAATACGCGAACCCAGGGGTGCAATACCGCCATTCATGGCACCGAAGGCATCGCCTTCGACAACTGCACGGTATTCCAGTGTGGCGGTGGCACCGAGAAGTTCCTTGGCGCGAGCGGTGTCCTGGATGCCGGGCAATTGGACGATGATGCGGTCATTGCCTTGGCGCTGGATGATCGGCTCACCCAATGCTGCCATGCGGTTTCTGATGGTGATGATGTTTTTATCGATCGCATCGGCGGCAATGGCATTCAACTCTTGAGAGGTCAATGTGACATCGATACTCGCGCCGTCGCCACCATTGTTGAAGGACAACGCGGGCAACGAGGATTTCAGGAAACTGATGGCCTTTGCACGCGCATCTTCGTTAGCAACGATAATCTTGATACTGCTCGCGGTATTGGAAATATCCGAGTACGCAATTTTATTTGTCGAAAGAATATTGCCGATTTCTTCCGCATAGATTCCGATGCGTTTTTCCTTGGCAGCGGCCTGATCTACTTGCAGCAAAAAGTGCACACCGCCGCGCAGGTCAAGGCCCAATGTCATCGGCTTGGCGCCCAACTTGGCCAGCCAGGTCGGTGCGGTCGAGGTCAAATTCATAGCGGCATTGAATTCGGAACCCAGTTCGGGCCGCAAAATATCGGCGGCCTTCAATTGGGTGTCGTTATCTGCCAAGCGCACCATGATGTTGTCGCCTTCCATCGCAACACTTTTGTATTTGACGCCCTGCGCTTTCAACAAATCCTGCACTCGCGTGACCAAGGCAGCATCCACCGGCGTTTTTCCGGCGGCGGCGACCTGCACCGAAGGATCTTGCGGGAATATATTCGGTAGCGCGTACAAAGTGCTGAGCAACAGCACGATCACAATCAGTGTGTATTTCCAACGGGAAAATTCAAGCATGGAACACCATTAAGGCCATGGGGCCGGCAGTAAAACGAATAGGAATTAAGCGGACTTCAGCGTGCCTTTGGGCAGCACGACAGTGATCGCGTTTCTTTGCAGTTTGATTTTGGTGTTTTCTGCAATTTCGACCGTGATGAAGTTATCGCCAAGATCGTCCACGCGTCCGGCAATGCCGCCGCTGGTAATAACTTCGTCACCCTTGCTCAATTTGCTGATCAGTTCGCGGTGTTCTTTTTGGCGCTTCATTTGCGGGCGAATCATCAGGAACCACATCACCACAAACATCACGGCAATCATGATCAGTGGACCAAAACCACCACCGGCGGGTGCGGCGGCGGATTGTGCTGCGGCGGGCGAAATGAAGAAATCAAGCAAGGACATAGTTTCTCTCGTAGATGTAAGTGAATCAAAGCGGGCAATTATGCCAGAGCGACCGGCTTAACGCATGGATTTAAGGGATTTGGGACCCGCTTGAGCGGTTTTCAACCCGTCGGAGGGCATAAAATTCGGACCGAAACTCTTCAAAGCGGCCCAATTCGATTGCCGCCCGAATCTCGCGCATCAGTTCCTGGTAGTAGTGCAGATTGTGAATCGTCGCCAGCATCGAAGCCAAAATTTCATTACAGCGATCCAGATGCCTTAAATACGAGCGCGTATAGCCGGTTCGGCAGGTGTAACAGGCACAACCGGGCTCGATCGGTTGCGTGTCTTTTTCGTATTGGGCATTGCGGATACGCACCTGGCCAAAATGGGTGAAATAGTGTCCGTTGCGTGCATTTCGAGTCGGCATCACGCAATCAAACATATCGATCCCGCGGGCAACTGCCTCGACGATATCTTCTGGCTTGCCGACACCCATCAAGTAGCGCGGTTTATCTTCGGGTAATTGCGGGCAGATGGCCTCGAGTGTGCGTTCGCGTTCTTCCGCTGGTTCGCCAACGGCAAGACCGCCAACGGCATAGCCATCAAAGTCGAGCTGTTTCAAACCGTCAGCCGATTGCGTCCGCAAATGCGGATACACACCGCCCTGCACGATTCCAAACAATGCGGCATCGTTACCTTCGTGGGCTTTTTTCGAGCGCTCGGCCCATCGCAAACTCAATTCCATCGATTTTTTCGCGACGATTTCGGTCGCAGGATACGGCGTGCATTCGTCGAAAATCATCACGATGTCCGAATTCAGCACTTTCTGGATATGCATGCTTTCTTCGGGACCGAGAAATACTTTTGCACCATCGGTTGGCGAAGCGAATGTGACGCCCTGCTCGGTAATCTTGCGGCGCTTGGCGAGCGAAAAAACCTGGAAGCCACCGGAATCGGTCAGGATTGGTTTATCCCATTGACAAAAACCATGCAGGCCTTCGTGTGCCGCGATCACTTCGAGTCCCGGCCTCAAATAGAGATGAAACGTATTTCCCAGAATTATCTCGGCACCGATTTCTTTCAGTGATTCCGGCAACATCGCTTTCACGGTGCCATAGGTGCCGACCGGCATGAAGGCCGGGGTTTCCACGGTGCCGCGCGGAAAATGCAAACGGCCACGTCGGGCTTTTCCGCTACTGGCAAATCTCTCGAAACGCATGCGACTCATCTGAATCTCTTTCTATTGTCTATTCTTGTGGATACAGCAACATCGCATCGCCATAGGAAAAAAACCGGTAGCGTTTTTCAATCGCGTGTTGATAGGCCGCCATGATTCGTTCACGCCCGGCAAAGGCCGACACCAGCATCATCAGGGTGCTCTCGGGCAAATGGAAATTGGTGAACATTGCATCCACCGATTTCACTTTGACGCCCGGGAAAATAAAAATCTGGGTGTCATCGGCATACGGTTTGACTTCGCCATCGCGGTACGCCGTTTCAAGCGCACGCACAACCGTGGTGCCGACTGCGATGACTCGCCCGCCGCGTGCCCGCGTTTTCGCGATCTGGCCACACAGTTCCGCACCGACATTGAGCCATTCGCGATGCATGACGTGTTCCTGGATGGTTTCGGTACGCATCGGCTGAAATGTGCCCGCCCCTACGTGCAGAGTGATGTGACCAAACTCAACGCCCTTTTCTTTTATCATGGCGAGCAGGTCTTCATCGAAATGCAGTCCCGCCGTCGGAGCAGCGACAGCACCCGGTTGTTTGGCGAAAACAGTTTGATAGCGAACGTCATCGGTAATATCGGCATCGCGTTGGATATAGGGCGGCAAAGGCATGCGGCCGGCCCGAAGCAATACTTTTTCCAGTGGCTCGGTAGTTTCGAAACGTAGTCGGTAAAACTCACCTTCGCGCCCCAGCACGGTAATTTCGGTGCCTTCATCCAGGATGATTTTCGAATCCGGTTTCGGCGATTTACTGGCACCGACCTGAGCCCTGACATCATGCGCACCTGTTATCCGCTCCAGCAGGATTTCGACACGTCCGCCGGATTCTTTTTGGCCGTATAGGCGAGCCGGGATGACGCGGGTATCGTTAAAGATCAACAAATCGCCACATTTCAGGAACTCGGGCAAATCACGAACGGTTTTATCGATGAAATCGCTTTGATCGTTTGGCACCACCAACAAACGGCTGGCCGATCGCTCGGGTAAGGGCGACTGGGCGATCAGCTCGGGCGGCAGATCGAAATGGAAATCGGATTTCTTCATCTGGGGTCTCGTTGGGGTCGCGTATTGTAGCCAATGAATCTCGTAGAAGGCCGCTTGCGGGCGACCAAACGGCCCGACCTTTCGCAGCCAAGGGCCCACCTACGGGCATTTCAGGGGGTTATATCGGCCATTTTGGCATGCTAAAATGGCAACATAATTCATTGATTTACTTGAAAACACGTGCGCGGGGACCCCCTGCGCATTTTTCGTTTTTCCTGTGAATCCTTTCGTCGTACCTGGAGTAGCTTATGAACGTTCTCGAAATTCTCAAACCATTACGCGACCGTGCCGGTGCCGTGCGCACCCAAGGGCTCGATGATGCCAGCTTGCTGCGTTTGAGTTCGCAATTCCCGGAAATTGTCGAGGCCGCGCAAGCCGCGGCGGATTTGTTTGCACAATTGCAAAGCGAATTTTCCGAGCTGGTTGATGCCGATGAGCAAGCGCAAATCGATGCTACCCAGTCAGGCTTCGTCAATTTTTATGCCGACGATGCCGTGAACCCCTACGTTGCGTTGACAGCGCGCGGTCCGTGGGTGATTACACTGAAAGGCCGTGTGCTGCATGACTCTGGCGGCTACGGCATGCTGGGTTTTGGCCACACGCCGGCCAACGTGATCGATACCATGAGCAAGCAACAGGTGATGGCCAACATCATGTCACCCAGCCTGTCGCATTTGCGCATCGCCCGTGCGCTGCGCAATGAAATCGGCCATAGCCGCGGCGCATGCCCATATGTCAAATTTCTGGCGCTGAACTCCGGTTCCGAGTCGGTTTCACTTGCCGGCCGCATTGCCGACGTCAATACCAAGCAACATACCGATGCCGGCGGCCGTCATGCCGGCAAGCGCGTGAAGCGCATTGCCATGAAAGGCGCATTTCACGGCCGCACCGAACTGCCGATGCTGTATTCAGACTCCTCCCGCAAGGCGTATGCCGAAAATCTTGCCAGCTGGAAACACCATGAAAGCCAGTTGATTACCATTGAGCCCTATTCCATCGAAGCGCTGAAGCAAGCCTTCGCCGATGCCGACACCAATGGCTGGTATATCGAAGCCATGTTCCTTGAGCCCGTGATGGGAGAAGGCGACCCGGGCCGCGCATTGCCGCCTGCGTTCTATGCCGCGGCCCGCGAACTGACCAAGGCTCACGGCACCCTGTTGTTGATCGATTCGATCCAGGCCGGCCTGCGAGCACACGGTGTATTGTCCATTGTCGATTATCCCGGCTTCGAAGGTATGGAAGCACCGGATATGGAAACCTATTCCAAGGCACTGAACGGCGGTCAATATCCGCTCTCGATTCTGGCCGTCAACGAACGTGCCGCCGGTCTATATCGCAAAGGCATCTACGGCAACACGATGACCGGTAACCCGCGTGCGATGGATATCGCATCGACGGTGCTGGGTTCGCTGACGCCCGAAATTCGCGCCAACATCCGTAACAAGGGCGTTGAAGTACAAGAAAAATTGAACAAACTGAAAGACGAACTTGGCGGTCTGGTCACGAAAGTCCAGGGCACCGGTTTGCTATTCAGTTGCGAACTCGATCCCAGCTTCAAGTGCTATGGCGTGAACTCAACCGAAGAATTCATGCGCGAACGTGGCATCGGCGTAATCCATGGCGGTGTGAACTCGCTGCGCTTCACACCGCACTTCGGCATTACTTCGACCGAAATCGATTTGATGGTGGAACATGTTCGTTTCGCATTATTGAACGGCCCACGCAAGGCGCTGGATAAAGCTGAAGCCGCGTAGGGGCGATTCATGAATCGCCCCTGCCGATTCCCTCGAAAAGCCGGAGCAATCCGGCTTTTTTATTGCTGTGTATACTCGCGAATATCACTGGATACGGAGAATTGTGTGCATTCAAACTATCAACTCACTGGCTTGATCTGCACCTTGGCTTTCGTCCAGGGATGTTCTTCCGGCAAGTCTGAAGTATGGCAAGCCATCCCGGACACAGTACCCGAGCCGGCTTCGGTTGGCATTCATACCATTCAGCGCGATGGAGATATTGCCAGCATGCAAACGCAAATACTTTTCACCCCCGAATCCCCAAGCAACAAGAAGCGGCAACAGGCAGGCAAACATTTGTTGAGCTTCGTGATTGCAGACTATCGATACGACTGTAAAGCACGCACTGCGGAACTGGTGAAAGCGGTTGAACATTTTTCAGCCAGCGGAAGCAAGGCCGCGCCGGAACCGGTTGAAACCAGCTACCCTGCCAATGCATCACCGGTCAAACCCAATTCAATTGCCGAAGACGCGTTGAACATCGCCTGCAAGCCCGAATAGTCGATTGAAAATCCTAAAAAAAGCCGGAGTAATCCGGCCTTTTTTTAGCTATATAACCGAACAAATCTAGGCGTTGCTGGCCGCTGCCTGCACATAACCGTAGATCGAAATCAGGGCCATGCTCAACATCAGCAGGAAAGTAACCAACATGCCGCTCATGCGGCCCTTCGACACACCTTTTCGATGACTCAGACCCCACGCATGGGCACAGCGCGATAAAAAAATGGCGGCGCCAAAAGAATGTATCAGCCATTGCGGATAACCGTTTAGCTCCATACCACCGAGTAGCAAAAACAGCATCGGCATGTATTCAACGGCATTGGCATGGACGCGAATGCGTTGCAGCAAATCGACATTGCCGCCATCGCCGATTCCGATTTTATGCAATCGACGCAATTGCACGACGCGCCAGGCCAGGAACAGCAAAAGTAGAACGCACAATCCAGCATAAAATAAAGTTGTCATAATTTTTCCGGATTACTTGATGAAAATCGATGTTGCCGTGATTTGAAGCTCGCTGCTTGCAACAGGCTCCGACTTTCCGGCATCTTCGGCCAGATGTTTGGCTACTTCTGGCTTGAGTTCAACGCGTTTCAAGTCGCCAAAAACAACAGCCTCGCCTTTCGAATCCTTCGGAATCACGAAGGCATGATTCCGCGCTTTGATTCGGGCTGCCTGCGCATTGGATTCGATTATTAACCAGCAGCCTTCTTTCTGGCATACCTGGGTGATGCGTCCTTTGAATTTCGCGGGCTTACCGGCATACGCTTCAACATTTTGCGATGCCTTGGCAATATCTACCGCCTTGCCTTTCGGCATGTCGGCACCGTAATTTTTCGCGTGTGCGACGCCAGAAATCAACAACAGACACGCAATACCCAGCCATTTATTGGACATCGTTTTTCCTTTGATTTTTATTCAATTCAATCTGATTCAATTCAATTCAATTCAAACGCTACCAGTGATTCATTCTCGTTGACTGTCGAATAGCGACCTTTTTCATCGCAGGCCACGTCTGCCATCGCGCACTCTACATCATGGGTAAAATACAGTCTTACATGGCGCGACAACTTGTCCTGCAGGAATTCTTTTTTCTCGTCGATCAGTATTTCCGGGAAACGATCGTAGCCCATCGTGACCGGCAGATGCACCCAGGGGCGGCCTGGAATAAGGTCGGCGCAGAACACCACTCCGCTCTCGTTATTGCTGCCTACGATTTCAGCCAACATCAAGCCCGGCGTATGTCCCTGGCTGTAATGGAAACGCACGGTTTTGCCAAGCGCTTCTGAAAACTCGCCGTCAACGATTTCCAATCGGCCACTCTGTTCAAGCAATGGCACCAGCTCGGGAATAAAGCTGGCGCGATCGCGTGGATGCGGTTTTTGAGCACGCAACCAACATTCCTTGCTGACGACAAATGTTGCATTCGGAAAGAGCAGACTCAATGATTTATCGGCCTGCCATGCACCCAACAGGCCGCCGGCATGATCAAAATGCAGATGCGAGAGTACAACGACATCGATATCGCTATCGGAAAAGCCTGCCTGATGCAGTGAATGCAGCAGCACATGTTCGGCTTCCTGTACGCCAAAACGCTCACGCATTTTCGGATCGAAAAAAGCGCCAATGCCGGTTTCAAACAGCACCCGTTTTCCATTCAAGCCATCTGCCAGCAAAGCGCGGCATGCCAGTGGAATGCGATTTTCGGAGTCGGGCGAAATCCATTTCTCCCACATTGCCTTCGGCACATTGCCGAACATGGCGCCACCGTCGAGTTTTTGCGAGTTACCGGTAATTGACCAGAGTTTCATTTTTAAAAGGCTCTTATTTCAATTGGGTTTTGCGGGTGTTGAAATACAGCAAGAATGCCGGGCCTCCGGCTTTCTTCGATGTTGCTTCTATGACAAAGCTGCCATCATCCGCTTTCAACATTGCCTTACCGATGACATCCGGTACCTGCGCTTTCCCGGACCACGCCTGTTTCCAGCCCTGCACGGTGATCTCTGTAGAACCGGTTCCGGCCAGAACTATGCTGGCATGTGCGGGCGCGGCATCACCGGGTGCAACTATATTGGCTCCGGCTTTGTCAGTAAGCGCCTTGAAAGGAACCGAAAACAGCGAACGCTCGCCATTTTTAATATCGAATGTCCAATCCGTTGTTCCCATCGTGCCGTCGTTATCAACACGCATTCGATCTAATTGGAGATCGACGGTAATTGATGACGGCACAGCAGATTTAGTTTGCGTATGTGCGACCTTCTTCGAAACCACAGCGGCGGTTGCCTGTGCGGATGCTGCGGGCTGGGTCGTCTTGATATCGTTCCGCACATTGATGTAAACCGTGGTCAAGGCCGCGATAAGGGCTGCCAAGCCGGTGAGTACGCTCGGGGCAATGGCTATCCAGTGCTTTTTTGTCTCTTCGGATGACATGTTCGACCTGTTTTCTCGTAGATGTGGGTAGAAACTTTTATGCACGGCAGGCAGTCTGCTAGTCATATTATTTATCAGCTTTTGTGCCCGTTTTTTTTGGTACCACAATCGCGGAGCCTACATCGTTTCGGGGA
This sequence comes from Arenimonas sp., assembly GCA_043753545.1. Taxonomy (GTDB): domain Bacteria; phylum Pseudomonadota; class Gammaproteobacteria; order Xanthomonadales; family Xanthomonadaceae; genus Arenimonas. The sequence goes on along the minus strand of JAYUWO010000167.1, from coordinate 21,947 downwards.
TCAGCACCCCCTCGCAAGGTATTGCTGCGCAAGTCCCAATCCACCGAATGAAGGAATTGTGTGCCACGGGATTTGCTTAGATTGATCTTGTGCCCCATAGCTTCGAGTGCAAGCAAGGTTTCGGGCGTGACGGCATCCGGCTCCATAAAAATCACATCGGGAAGATATTGATGATGGAAACGTGGCAACGCGACAATTTCTGCAGAGCCTAGGCCCTGCTCGATTCCCAGCATACCCAATAGCACCAGCGTAATAATGCGACTTCCGCCCTTGCCGCCCAGCACCGAGATTTTATCTTTGCCGATCATGAATGTCGGTGTCATCGAACTCAGCATACGTCTGCCAGGCGCAACCGCATTTGCATCAAAACCATACACGCCGAAAGCGTTCGGTGTTCCAGGACGTAGGGCGAAATCATCCATTTCATTATTCAACAAGAAGCCTGCACCTTCCACCACTTGCCCCGAACCAAAAGCGAGATTGACGGTTTGTGTTGCCGACACCATGTTGCCGTCACCGTCGATGATCGAAAAATGCGTCGTGTTCACGCCTTCCAGCGGCGGATTTTCACCCGGCAACATCGCACTCGGTGTGGCCTTGTTCGGCATGATGGAAGCGCGCAGGCCGGCGGCATAATCGTCGCTGGTCAAACGTGCAATCGGCATGTCGACAAAGTCGGGGTCTCCCAAATAAAAATTTCGATCGCGATAAGCACGACGTAAAGCTTCAGTAATGATATGGACGCGATGTGCCTCGTCCAGTTTCGACAAATCCCAGCCTTCGAGAATCTGCAAAATTTCTGCCAGCACTACACCGCCGGATGATGGTGGCGGTGCCGTGATGACATCCCAATCACGGTATTTAAATCGAATGGGGGAGCGTTCCTTGATGGAGTAATTCGTCAAATCGGAACGCTTCCAATCACCACCGTATTTTTTGATATCGGCCAGCATCTTGTCCGCGACTTCACCGCGATAAAAACCATCGTTACCGCGAGTCGCCAGCAATTCGAGAGTATGCGCCAGATCGCTCTGCACCAGCTTCTCACCTATTTCCGGGCCATCACCATCGGCCAGATACACCTTGCGCGTTGCGTCGTAGCGCTCCATCACATCTTTGCGCTCTGCATATTGGACCACCAGACGCTGGTACACATCGAAACCGTTGCGTGCATGGCGAATGGCAGGCGCCAGCGACTTGGATAATGGCAAGCGGCCATATCGTTTGGCCAAATGCACCAATCCTGCGGGAAGGCCCGGAATTCCCGACGACAATGGGCCATTCTCAGCCTTGTCGCGATCCAGTTCACCCTTGGCATCCAGATAGTTGGCAGCTTTGGCAGAAGCCGGTGCGGTTTCACGCGCATCGATGAAAACATCGCGACCGGTTTTCACATCATGCAAAAGAAAAAATCCGCCACCACCGATTCCAGAACTTATTGGCTCTACCACCGACAAGGTGGATGAAACCGCAATCGCCGCATCGAAGGCATTGCCGCCCTTCGCTAAAATTTCATGGCCCGCTTCGGTGGCCAGAATGTGGGCCGATGCAATGGCTGCGCCCGAGGGTTTTATTTTCGGCTTGTTGTTTTCCGTTTTGGCATGCAGGCTAAAAGTGGCTATCAGACACAAGACAAAGACAAAGCGGTTCATGCAGCATCCTCAAGCCGAAGCTTTGTCAGCTTCGCCAGTAGTTGGTCTTCGGTTTCAACATACTCCGGATCTTTATCGATGCATTCGACCGGACAGACGACAACGCATTGCGGCTCGTCAAAATGGCCGACACATTCGGTGCAGCGATCAGGATGAATAATATAAATCGACTCGCCTTGCGTAATGGCCTGATTGGGGCAAGCCGGCTCGCATACATCGCAGTTCACGCAAAGCTGATTGATGATCAGTGCCATGATTTACTCAAAAAAAAAGCCGCGCGGATGTCGCACGGCTTTTCGAACGCATTACTTGGCTTCAACGAAGACAAAAGTGGCACTCGCGGCTTCTACGGCAATTTTTACCCGCTCGCTGTCGTCGGCTTTACCAATAAACAAAACCTTGGAGTCCTTCAGGGCATCCTTGGGTGGAGCGACAAAAGCCTCGATGATCAGATCGGTCATGGTTTTGCTGTCAGGCGAGCAGAAAACCAGCATATTGCCCGGCAATACGGTTCTTTGGACCGCGCCCTGCACTTGTTCCATTTGACGGGAATATTTGCTGGCAGTCAGATTATCTTTCTGATCAGGCTCCATGCTGGCACGGGGCAGATAATAGGTGATCATCTGGCCAGTAATTTGCGCTTGATATTGCGCGGTTATCAGGCCGCAATACTTGCGCCATGATTCATCCTTGCCGTCGGTCGGTGCAGTCAACACATCGCCGGATGCATCCGTCGCCACCGAATCCGTGCCCTTCTTGCCGCATGCAGCCAGCATCAAACTCGTCACCAATACCGAAAAAATCAAAGCTGTACGTAACATGGCACTACCCCCGTTTATTGTTTTACTTGATTAAATTTACTTCGCCAAAATTTTACTGTTGCTTCCATTTCGCCGCCAATGCTTTAACCACTGCCGGATGAACAAATCCGGATACATCGCCACCCAAACGGGCGACTTCACGCACCAGGCTGGAAGAAATAAAGCTGTGCTGCTCGGCCGGCGTTAAGAATAGGGTTTCCACATCGGGAATCAGATGTCGGTTCATGCTGGCTAGCTGGAATTCATATTCAAAATCGGAGACTGCCCGCAAACCTCTCAGCAACACGCCGGCACCGACTTCATGAACAAAATGTGCCAGCAAGATGTTAAAGCCTCTCACCTCGACATTCGAGCAATGCGCCAAGGCAGTTTTTGCCAGTGATACCCGTTCATGTAGCGGCAGTGCAGGCCCCTTGCCGGGACTTTCTGCAATTCCGACGATGATTTTTTTGAACAGGACGGAAGCCCGGTTGACCAAATCAATGTGACCATTGGTAATCGGATCAAAAGTACCGGGATAGACCGCGATACGGCTACTAGCTGGGGTCATGCTGGCTGCTCAGGTGAACGTGGCGACAGTGTATCAGGCAGCCGCTGGTTTTCATGCCGAAATAGGCGATACCAGACCTCTCGAGTGCTGCCCTCCCGATAAAGTTGATACGTAATCGGCACTTGTAATTGCGTCGCGCGACCGGTCTCGACATAAACCCAGGCGGAATTCGCCAGCCAGGGGTCGAGCATTGGCAATATTTTCTGGGCGTAATCGCTGCCAAAAGGCGGATCGATGAAAACCAAATCAAAGCGCGTCGAAGCTGGTCGCCCAAGCCAAGCAAAACTATCGCTGGCTTCGATTTTAATATTATCGGCTTTCAATCGAACCGCAGTTTCACGCAGTGAGTTGACCAAGGCCGGAACCTTCTCCAGCAATACGACTTCACCGGCACCACGCGATGCCGCTTCGAAACCCAGGGCACCGGTTCCGGCGAAGCAATCCAATATGCGTTTGCCGGCGATATGTGGTTGCAGCCAGTTGAACAGGGTTTCGCGAACTCGGTCACTGGTAGGCCGTAATCCCGGATAGGTTTCGACCGGCAATTTAGAGCCGCGCCATAAGCCGGAAATAATGCGGACTTGTCCAGACGGGGCTTTATTCATCGGATGCGATATTCATCGAGGATAGGCGCTTGAATGTTAAGATTGGCCCTATTGTCTGCGATTGATAGAAGCAATGTTCGATTTTTTCAAGAAAAAACCCGTCAGTCTCGAAACCGGCAAACCTTTGCCGATTGAAGCCGCACCTGTTGTCGCTATTCCGGTGACTCCCGCAATCCCCGCCGCAGCGGGCAAACTGGGTTGGCGCGAACGATTGAAGTCCAGTCTGTTCGCTGTTGGCATCGGTGGCCTGTTCGCGAAAAATCCGAAGCTGGATGAAAACCTTCTGGATGAAATCGAAACCGCCCTGATTTCGGCCGACGTCGGCGTGAAAGCAACCACCGAAATCGTACAGAAATTGCGGCACGGCATGAAGGTGCATGAATTCGCCGATGCACACGCCTTGCTGAAAACCCTGCGTCAGGATTTGTTGAATATCCTGCTCCCGATAGCCAAACCGCTTTCATTTGAAGGCGTGGAAAAACCCTTCGTAATATTGACCGTCGGCGTTAACGGTGTTGGCAAAACCACTACCATCGGAAAATTGGCACGCCGTTTTCAAACCGAAGGTCGCAGCATGATGCTGGCAGCCGGTGATACTTTCCGTGCCGCCGCCGTCGAGCAATTAAAAGTTTGGGGCGAACGCAACAATGTGGTCGTGATTGCGCAGGGTCAGGATGCCGATCCGGCATCAGTCACATTTGATGCCCTGCAAGCGGCAAAAGCGCGCGGCTTCGATGTATTGATCGCCGATACCGCCGGTCGTTTGCACACCCAAGCCGGCCTGATGGCCGAGCTTGGAAAAATTCGTCGCGTGCTTGGCAAGATCGACACCTCTGCGCCACATGAAGTACTGATGGTGATAGACGGAACCACCGGACAAAACGCGATCAATCAATTGCGCGCATTCCACGCCGCCGTGAACGTCACCGGATTAGTGGTGACAAAACTCGACGGCAGCGCCAAGGGCGGGGTGCTGTTTGCACTCGCAAAGGAATTCAACATTCCGATTCGCTATGTCGGCCTGGGCGAACAACTTGAAGACCTTCGGGTATTCGATCCCGAAGCCTTCGTCGATGCCTTGCTACCGGAACGCGTTGACGGATGAGCCTAAGCAAGCGCGCTCGCCGCATCTGGATTTTTCTTATTGGCTTCGGCCTGATCCTGGGCATCGGCGCGCTGTGGTTAAACCAGCAACTGGAACCGGTCAAACTCACCAATACCGTGCTCGGCAAGATTGGTAAAGAATTGAACTTGAAGTTCGAGTTTGAAGGCTTACCCGCATATGCAATGAAGCCGGAGCCCCGGTTGATCTTGCCAAATTTCAAGATCATCAACCCGCTCGACAACCAGGTTTTTCTGAGCGCGAAACGCGTTGAAATTTCGCTACCCTGGAGCACGATACTGGGTGATACGCCACACATCACGCGCATTGAAGCCGATGATCCCGTTCTTGATTTCCAAGGCTTGAAAGCGTGGCAAGCCACACGCCCGGCAACGCCATTTGAAGTGCCGACATTTACCCGTGGTCTCAAAATCAATAATGGCCAATTTATTGGTGATGGCTATTTAATAAATAAAATTATGCTGTCACTACCGTATCTGGAAGACCAGCAGCTTTTGGAAGCGGAGATATCCGGTGTTTTCCGGCAGGAAAAAGCGATAGTCAGTTTTAATGGCCCCTTGACCATCGCGAAAGCCGGACTGAATTCCGAATTCACGCTGGATAGCAAAGGTGAACTTAGTCTCGGCGACCAGCCACTGCCCTATCAGATTAAAACAGCAGGTAATTTCGCCAGCCTGGAAAAAAGTTTCGATATCAAGATGAAAACGCTTGGCCTGACCAGTGAATCGCCGTTGCCGAATGTGCAGGCGGCTTTGAACTTGAGTTTTGGCGACCTACTGAAAATCGACAGCAACGGAACGTTAGCAGAATGGCCCAAAGACTGGCCGACACTGCCTGCACCACTCAACAAGCAAACAAAAAACATTCCCTATCAGTTGAATTATGCCGGCAAACCGGATTTTTCCGATGCGCTCAATTTGAAACTCGATATCGAAAAAAACAAATTCAGCAGCACGATAAAAATTGCCGAGATACAAGCATGGGTTGATCAAAGCGATGGCTCACCGTTGCCGCCTTTGCATGGCCAATTCGAGATCCCCCACATTCAGCTAGATGGCGTCAGTCTTGAAGGCGTAAGTATCGAAATAACACCGGACGCCGCCAAATAATGTTTTCGGATGTCCTGCTGCAATGGTTTGACAAGCACGGTCGTCACGACCTGCCCTGGCAACATCCGCGTACGCCTTATCGCGTGTGGTTATCGGAAATCATGTTGCAGCAAACGCAGGTTGCGACAGTCATTCCCTACTTCGAAAAATTCCTGCTCCGTTTTCCCGATTTGAATTCACTAGCGAAAGCGGAGCTCGATGATGTTGTTACGTTATGGGCTGGGCTCGGTTATTACACACGCGCCAGAAACCTGCATCGAACGGCAACAATTTGCTCGGCAATCCACCACGATGAATTGCCGGTAACACTCGAGGAATTGATCGCCTTGCCGGGAATCGGTCGATCCACCGCTGCCGCCATCCTTTCGCAGGCACACGATCGGCCATTCGCAATACTGGATGGCAATGTAAAGCGAACACTCAGCCGTTATTACGGCGTTGCCGGCTGGCCCGGCTTGCCTGCGACAGAAAAACAACTCTGGGAGTTATCGGAAAAATTATTACCAAATAAACGCAACGCAGATTACACCCAGGCCACCATGGATTTCGGTGCAACGCTTTGTACCCGAAGCAAGCCACGTTGCATGGAATGCCCGTTGAATGAAAGCTGCACTGCCTACCGCGAAAATCGCGTATCGGAACTGCCTCAAAAGAAGCCCGCAAAAAAAATCCCGACACGACACACCCTGATGGTGGTTTTAGTAAATAGTGAGAATGAAGTTTTGTTATCGCGTCGTCCCGCAAAAGGCGTGTGGTCTGGCATGTGGTCGCTGCCGGAAGTGACACAACCGGATGAGGCGCATACCTTGATGCAACAAAAAGCAAACAGCACGACAACACACATTGAACTGCCGCAATTCCAACATACCTTTAGCCACTACCATCTGATGATCAAGCCTTTTTTATGGCGCGATCTCAAGGCAAAGCATAGAATTGCAGAGGATGATTCTGCACGTTGGCACCCTCTTTCCGATTTGAATTCCGTTGGCTTGCCTGCCCCGGTAAAAAAATTACTCGAATCTTTGAATACTTAGGATACAAAAATGAGCCGTACCATTTTCTGCGTAAAAAACCAGGTCGAAAGCGAAGGCCTTGGCTTCATTCCATGGCCGGGCGCACTCGGCAAAAAAGTGTTCGAGAATATCGGCAAGGCCGCGTGGCAGAGCTGGCTCGCACATCAAACAATGTTGATCAACGAAAACCGCTTGTCGCCACTTGATCCAAAACATCGTGCGTATCTTGAAGGCGAAATGGAAAAATTCCTGTTCGGCGAAGGCGCTGAAAAACCAGCCGGCTATGTAGCGCCTGAACACGAATAAATCGCGAATAACAGCGAGGTATCATCGCTAATCCTCCGAGCAATCCGAGTCGGCCCTTTGCTTGGCAAATTTTCAGCCACAGGGAAATTGTCGTGGAAGCGTCCGTCAGGCGCGGAAAACCACGCCGGATATGTCGCCAGAAAACGGGCTCCTCGCCAACCATCGTCTTCCCCGCGCATGCGGGGACCCAGCGCCGTTGCTTTGATGTCGCAGGGGCGATTCATGAATCGCCCCTGCGGGATTTTTATAGCATTAGGAGATGACGATTTTTTTAATTTCGCCATGTCGGGAGCAGATTTTTCCATCGTAAAATTATTTAAAAGGTTGGCTATATTTATAGCTTGACGATATGCCCTCGCAACTCCGGCTTGCCGTTCTTGATATCGGTCCAGACAATATAAATATTATTGTTCAGCAATTGCATTCGCGGAAATCCGGTAGCACGTCCAGCGCCAACGATATTGGGTAACGCGAAGCGTTGCTTTTCGGTTTTTAAATCATGCGAATATTGGGCCAGCCAAACGGATTGCCTAGCATTTTCCTCCACCAACCAGCTGACCCAGACCGAATTTTTATCGGATAGAACATCGACTCGGCCATGAACGTTTTTACTTGCAACCTCAAGCATCGGCTCGAAGTGATCACCGGAATCTTTTGAGTAGGCAATCCGCACTGATGGTTGTTGTGCAGAAGTAAACCAGGCCGTCCACACCTTATCCTGATAGGCGCTTATCGCAGGGCCATTTACCGGACATGCCGGCATCAACCAATTATCAGCATGCACTCTTGTTGGCGTCGTCCATTTTTTTCCATTAAAACGGGTGATATAGATGTCACGGATTTCTTTCTCGGTACGATCACGGTACACCACAACCGGGCCGCGAGAAGTCAATGTCGCATCTGTCTGGCAGCAATCGCAGGTAGAAAGATCAATTGGCCATTCGCTACTTTTTTTCAGTCCAGGATCAACCACGGCTACCCGCATGCTCATCATGCCGGCGCCATGCCCATGCGCATCGTGCTTCGCATTGGGCATCGCATTGGTTCCACCATCCAGCCAGGCAACTCCGAGCTGGCCTTTCGACCAAGGCCACAAGCTGACAAAACCATGTTCCGCCTGTGCGGCCGCGTTCACCCGAAAAGCGGAAGACCATGTTTTGCCCTTGTCTTTTGATCGACGCAAAATGACATCGTAGGAATAAGTCCCGTCGCCATTTTTTTCCAGGTTATGAGCCCAGAGACTGCCATCGGCAAGCGCCTGTGTCGCTGGAAAGTCCGCCCAATTCACGAAGAAATTTTTACCGCTTGCGATGGTGCGTATCGGCGACCATTCACCTTTTTGCGAATAGAGGCTCATATTCAAACGATGCCCTCCTTCCGGAAGACGCTGAATCCAGCTCAACACCAATTCACCTTCAGGTGTCTGGCTAAGGCTCGGCTGTGCAGCACCGCTGCTGCCAGGCAAGCTCCACGAGATGATTTTTTCAGCACGGACTTCGTACGCTACTAGCATCAAAAGTGCTGCGGTGATGTATTTTAATCTCATGAAAATACCTGTTCTGGATTTCCCGACTATCGGGTTGTCATGGGTTTCTCGAATCTATTTCGTTCGATTGGCGTTGTTCTTTTCGGCTTTTTTCAAGCCAGCAACATCGACAGACCGTATTTTGATCATCTTGCACCAGCCACTACCTTGGAAATCGATATATCCGTTACGAACATCCAGGTCATTGATATTGTTGTCGAGCCTGATGGTGATTTCCCTGTCCAGATCGCGGCATGAATCGGATTTTTGCAAATCCACCAAGTAAGCCCTGCTGCGCGTATGCCAGACCAGCACGGCGCTATCTCCAAGGGGTTCCCAGTTGTAGGCCTTTTTGGGAAGTCCGAAACGCACGTAAGGAACGGACTCGCCGGCAAACTGCGTCACTAAAGCCAATCGCGCCGAATAATCCCTATCTTTCGCTATTCCGACCGCAGAATATGACAGCGCCAAAAATAAACTTGTCATTAGCCACTGCAGACGATTCATCGCAATCTCCTTGATTTATGGGCATAACAGGCACCTTACTCCAGCCACGATTATGCACCAAGCAACGAGATTCAGGCATTCACCCGGGATTTAGCAGCCGCTATGCCTTGCCAAAAACGGGGCTGGCCGGTATTATTTGCGGCTCGTCGCGGAACTCTGCGTCGACCGCAATGCTTAGGCCAGATAGCTCAGTTGGTAGAGCAAGGGATTGAAAATCCCTGTGTCGGGGGTTCGATTCCCTCTCTGGCCACCATATATAACAGTGACTTAACTAAACCGCACCAGTTGCGGTTTTTTTATGTGTGACTGAATTGTGCCTTCAATGCGTGACGCCGCTCCCCGGAGATGATCCGCTGCCAAGTGGGCATATCGCAACACCATGTCATAGCTCGACCAACTGCCTAATTCCATGAGCTCTTGCAACGGTGTTCCACTTTGCACATGCCACGATGCCCATGTATGTCGTAGATCGTGCCATCGAAACGTACTCTCAATTCCGGCTCTTTCAATCGCACGCTTCCATGCATGCGTCGAGCATCGATCCACGGGCTTACCCATATAGGTAAACACATACTCCGAATCTCGACCCAAACGCCGACGTAATACTGTCAGCGCGTCCTCGTTCAATGGAACGCCAATCGCCCTTCCGGACTTGGCCTGATCTGGATGAATCCACGCCACACGACGACTCATGTCTACTTGGTCCCATCGCAAGTAAGACACGTTGCGTTGCCGAAGCCCCGTCGACAGTGCTATCTGTGCCATATCGCATAAATGTTCGGGCAATTCGCTTAAGAGTCGCCGCGCTTCTTCGTGCGAGAGGAAACGAATACGCTGTTTCGGTTCTCGGTAAAGCCGAACTTTGGGAATATGATCGACCCACTCCCATTCGTCCTTGGCTCGTCGCAAGATCGAACGAATCAGTGCCAAGTGCCGGTTCGCAGTGCTAGAGCTAGCTTCTTTTGCTTTTCGCTCTGCGATTTTTTCAATCACGTCCCGAGTGACTTGATGCAACATCAAGTGACCCAGATACGGATCGAGCCACCGTAACTGTGCAATATCTTTTTCGTGCGATCTCTTGTGACACGTTTCCTTTATCCAACGCACTGCGGCTTCTTGCCAACTTCGTTGAGGCTTCACGCCAAGCCGCTGTTGTTCCCAGTACTTAACCTTTTGACGATCTAAGTACTCGTGCGCGAGCGTTTTGTCGGAAGTCCCAGAAGATTCGCGTAGTCGCTCACCGTGCGGTGTGACAAAGCTGATCCACCAGACATCACCGCGTTGATATAACCCCATGAAGATTCCTCCTTCTTGGAGCCACTTAGCGGCGCTTGCCGTCGAGAAGCGTAAAGCTGATCGAGATAGTGAGCAAGGTCGACTTCGAGGAAGACCCAGCGCTTACCCGGCTTTGCGGCTTTGAGGCGGCCTTGACGGGCGTGCAAGCGCAGGACGGCGGGTGACATGTGCAGGAACAGCGCCGCTTCTTGCAGGTCGAAAGTGCGCATAATTTATTCCTTGCCATCGTCTTTCATCCGCACGTTGTAACGGCGTGCCTTGGCGCGGGCTTTGCGTTCCATGTACTCGGCAAGCGTGCGTTGTTCGGGTGATTGATCGCTGTTGAAATGCACCTGTAAGGCTTGGATAAACTCGCCCAATCCTTCATCGACACTGTGAATACCCTCGCGCCCCATGAAGGAACTCAGGCCCCATAAGCCCGCTTTGAAAATCGATTTATCCTTGGGAGGTCGTGATTTTTCGGCACGTATCAAGAGCGAAGGCTCAGGCGGCACATCCCAGACGTCGGCCAAGGCTTCCCATAGCGGGTGGACAGGCCAACGGCTGCGGGTGTCGTCACTCTCGGACGGGATGCACAAGCGTAACCATTCGGTCGTCAGGTATCGCCACAAATAGCCCAGCTGCGGAATACACTCCGACGCGGCGATTTTTAGACTCTCCGGCAATCCTTCGCGGCGCACCTGAAACTCCATGCGCCACACCGTCTGCCCTTCCTGCCAGCCCTGTTCCGCCCAGATCGGTTTTAGATAGTCCTTCCCTGATTTCACGATCTCTTTTGTTTTATCGTAAAGACGCGCACTGACTTCGTTACCCGCTCCGAATGTCATGCCCGTCACTTGATCGCGGTCCTCGTGGATGTCCCGCTTTTTGCAGCGTTTAACCCAATGGCTACCAGGCAACTCGGCCAACGCCAGGTCCGTCGTAAAGTCGACAAATAAATCGATTCTGCTGATAACGGGAGGCCCTGAGACTTCCCCGAACTCCGGCATGATTCCCGAGAGGGTCTGCATGGCATGATCGACCCCGACTTCGGTCAAGTACTCGCTTCGTATTTGGACGTGCGCAAGTGGCAGCACCGCAGCTGTCGCATTGGACAGTTCTAGCCGAAACCAATTGTCTTCAAGCACATACGAAAAACGGCCTCGACCCCTCGGCAATACCGTAAATAATGAGTCTCCGTTGAAGTACGTCGCAGTCGCCTGCACCTTATCGTCAAAGCTCTGTGCCGAATCCTTCAAATTTTGAAGCACGATTGCAACGTCGCTATCCAGAGCACCGGGAAACGACAAGTAAAGACTATCGACACCGTGCCGGAGAGGTTTAATGCAGTTTGCGGGTGCTGTGATACAGGGTGGCGCACCCGCTTCGCCCATCGCCGCCACACCCCTCGCGGGGTCGGTGGCTCCGGCGAGCGGGCTGTTGTCATCGTGGGTAATCATCTACTTTCCTAATTCATCGCTCGAATTGAGCGATAGGAAAGTTATGCGCAGTGATCGAAAACGCCGACCACATTAAATCGTGTTTTTATGTCGCTTGGGCTTTGCGCCAAAGATTGATGTTCCGAAACAATGCTTTCATAGGATCACCTTTGCGGCCTTCATATAGTGAAAGCTCATTCACTAATACGTTAAAAATCAGTTCTCTTTTGGCCACTTCAAATGCACCAGCATCAGCCAATGTAGCGGTAATAAACCGAAGTTTGCGATGGACTTCTAGTGATTCATGTGGCCCATTGGCCGCAGCAGTGTAAAGTTCGGTCAAATAGTCTGCATTTCCGGCCATAGACGCCAAAGCGACATACTTGGCGATCGATGGAGTCGCGAGAACAGTCGGGTCGATAGTGACTGCTTTAATGAGGCTCATTTCATCCCCTTGGGCGCCAAGCTCTACCAAACGGTTCATTGATATCGAATAGAATTCGATCGCCTTTATTGTGTTACGAATCGCGATCAACAATGCAGCTATCGTCAATAATTTCGATGCTCTTACTTTGGTTTGTGTATCTTTCGGCTCATAGCTTTCAATGTAATCGAAAACTGCTTGCTGAGGATCGTCTGATTTTGCGGCATCGGAAATAAACTGCATTTCGCCCATAGCGTTAATCATTGCAATAGTCATTTCCATGAATGACATCTCATACAAGAAAGACCATTGAAATAGCACGGAAGGCCGAGCCATTAGGCGCTGGAATCGAGGAATACTCTGCATTTCCACTATCAGAGCATCAATGTTGATAAAACTATCTATCAACACATTGAGTTGAGACACCTGATCTGGACTGAGTTTGCCTAGTGTTTTTTTAGTATCAAGCGTCATGTGAAGTGTCTATAAAACCGGGGCCGATTCAGTCGGAATTAATTGAACCTGACCCTATTTTCCACCGCAGCTACAAAGCGTCCGTAAAAGTCTCACATGTTGCAGGTACATCGATCAGTTCCGCACGATACTTACAATGAACTACAGTTTCGAAGAGTCCAAAGTTTGGTGCGCGACTAGAGTAGATCGTTAGACCCAAATAAGCGACTTCTTTCCTGGACAATTGAAGCGCCTCCTCGCAACCAATCTGACGAGGCAAGCCTCCTATCGGTTTAAACCCAATCGCTTGTGATGCATCGTGTTCGCAGGCAACACGGATAAGTCGCGTTACGTCTGCTTCGGTCAAATGGGCGACGTAATAGAAGCGCCCCATTAGGCAAACCCAGGCAACCACTATTAAAAAGAAAATCTTAATAGGCCACTTTGAAAAAAGCGTCAGAGTCATTTATAAGATTGATCTCGGGAAATTAAAACCTGACACCATTTTTGATGACTCGAACTTTTGCGTCAAGGTCTGAAAATCCGGGTCGATGGAGCGCGACCCGGGCTACGATGCTGTTGTCAGGCATGATGGGTTTAGTGGGTGTCCAGTGTTTTAGAGTGTTTCCTCAAGGGAGAATTAAGGATCGGAATTGTCGGTATCGTATGCTTTGCATTTGTTTCTGTATTCAGTCCTCAAATGCTGAAGTAATGAAAAATCATCACCGTTTTCTTTCAACTTTTCCTTTAACATATCTCGAGCTCCTATTATCAAACGTTTTTCGATAAGAAACGTCGGCCATGAGTGTTCCCAATACTTTAGCTGATGACCCTTCTTTAGGATGAATTCAATCTTATCCATATAGAAAAAAATCGCGTTGACTTCCTCGGGGTTGCCGAGCATGTTCGGTCGGTTTTCAAATGTTTCCGTGAACTCGCGAATTAATATTTCAATCATCTCAAGTTTTTTTTCTGAATTGTTCATAAGAATTTATCCATGCTTTCTAAAGTCTGCACAACATATGCGTTAGAGCCGCCATTGAGGCGATTCAACAGACCAATGTAATCACTGTATAGCATTCCATTTGGCCCGGTTGATGCGTCGAAAACTCGGTCTCCAATTCTAACTGCAAAGTGCTGAGGCGCAGTATAGCGGGAGTTTCCTACATGCATGTAGGGAGTATTAGTGGGCGCTAACCGTAGGTATTGGGGCTTTACTTTATTAGCTTTCAGCGCATCAAAAATACCTTTTGCAACTTTCTCACATTGATTTGATGCCAGCGGATACCTGCTGGTGAGCCCCTGTATTGTTCCTTGCAGTTGCTGTAAGCGTGGCGCAATTGCGAGCCCTCCTGCATTCGCAATTACGATTGCCTCACTAATATTCCCCTGCCCGAGCAATATGATCACTCTGGCGTGAAGCGAGCTAAGTCCATAAATGTCGATAGAGTTGATTGGGTTTTGTGATGCATACCCATAAGTACTCGACCCACCAGCCAATCCAATAGGATCACTCTCCACATACCTTCCGGTAGCCGCTTCATAATCCCGAAAGTAGTTGTAATGCAATCCCGATTCAACATCAAATAACTGCCCCGGAAACCTCATATCAAACTTGAACTGCACGCCATTCAAATCCGGATCTTCCATAGCAATATTTTCACCAAACGCATCATCGGCCATATTCCAGCGCCAGACGGTTTTCTGCGTCGCCAGTTCAAACACACCGCGTGGTGAATTCAAATGATCGGTCAGAATGCCGTGCAGGGTGCCGTTCTGGCTGACGCCAATCGGCATATCGCCCAGCCAGATAATTTCCTGCGTGGTCGTAACGCCGCCGGCAAGGCGGTTCTGCACCAGCAACTGTCCGCCTTCGCCGTAGTGATAACGCACTTGGTCCACCGTGCCTTTGTATTTGCGAACCCGTTCGCCTTTGGCGTTGTATTGGTACTGGCTGACAATCGTGCTGGTGGCGCTGCCGGTTCTAAAATCCACCATGCGGTTTCTTTCATCGTAGGTGAAATACTTGTCACTGGCGCTTTGCGTGGTGTTGCCATTGGCGTCGAGTGTTCGTGAGTTAGCGCCCGCTTGGGTCAAATGGTGATTGGTCGCCGGATAGGAATAGGTGTCGGCTGGGGCAGCTCCTATGGTCTTGCTTAGACGATTACCCGTGGCGTCGTAAGTGAATGTAGTGACCTCAGCCTGAGTCGTGCTGTCTTTGACTTTGTTCAAACGATCTAGATTGTCGTATTCAAACGTATTACCACCAATACCATCGACGATGCTGGTGATATTGCCTAGTAAATCGACGTCGTAGTTCAGGCCGCCGATGCTTTGGACTGCATAATTATTATCGTAAGTACGGGTTTGAGTTAATGGACTGGTCGCACTACCACCGGCCTGCACTGGAAAGCTCAAACTCTTGAGCGGGCCAAATGGCAAATAACTGATGTTGTCGACCAGCGTTGTGGTCGTTGTACCTTGAGTCACAGTGACTTGAGAGGTTTGGCCAATCGTGTTGTAAGAATAATTGACCACCATACCGCTCGGGTAAGTAATGCTGCTGATTCGGCCGGCCTTGGTGTACGTAAACAACAATGTCGACACAATGCCGTCGTTGGTAACTTGCTTACGGGTCAGATTACCGAAGCGGTCATAGCAATACTGGGTATCGCCACTGGTATCAATGAATCGGGTCAAGCGGCCTTTCGAGAAACTTTCACTCGCATCACAAATCGCATTGACGGTGTCGTATACGAAATTGCTATTCAATGAAGCGGTGGCATAACCGACCTGCGTTAAACGGTTTAACGCATCGTAGCGATACGTCGTGGTGTTGCTTTTCGCATCCGTCTGGGTTTTACGATTACCGGCCGAATCGTAGGTATATGTCGTCGCGCCAGTGTCCGGGCTGCTGAGTTGGGTTAAGTCGTTCAAACCATCGTAGCTGTAAACGGTATTTAGATTTTTCGGATCGATGACTTTGGTCAGGTTGTCACGGGCATCGTATTCAAAAGCTGTGGTCGCGTTGATAGTACCGGCACCTTTATCCTGAATGGTCTTGATCAAGCGATTCAGTGGATCGACGTCCTGATCGGCCACACGGTTCAAACCATCGGTACTGGTATTCAAATTGTCGTTGGCATCGTATGTCAATGTCGCAACAGTGGTACTGGCTGCATTCTTGCTGGCCTGCAAGCGACCGACAATGTCGTAGACACGGCTTAAGCTGCGCTTGATGCTTTCACTCGAATCCTTCGTGGTTTCCGCCGTGCGATTTCCAGCATTGTCGAGGGTGTAAGTGATGCTGTTGTTGTGAGCATCGCTAATAGTGGTCAAACGATGGGCAGCATCGTAGACAAAGGTCATGAACTCGCCATCTGCCTGCGTTACTTTGACGACCTGACCGGTCGCATCGTATTCCATACGGGTTATGACATCGTCGGTTTCGACGGCGTTATCGTTCCCGCGGACTTTGCGAGCAGTTAGCCTACCGCGCGCGTTGTATTCCATATCGATAACGACATTATTGGCATCCCTCACTTTCAGGAGACGGCCAATACCATCGTACGAGAGGACTTCCGATACTTGACTCAAGGCATTGCTGACTTTCCATAAATCGCCCTTGCGATGCGGACACGTTGTTGGTGCCGCCGCACATGTCGCGTCATCGGCTGGATAATATGTGAACGTGCTGATATCGCTCACATCGGTGCGTGAACCATTGCTGGAGATGGTTAAACCCACCGTTGGACACGTACCAGCTGTCACATCGGCCTGTTCACAATACGTCGCGGTGCTTTGACGCACACCTACCGGGGCATCTACTGCCGACCCACAGACATAAGCCATCGCTGTGCTGTTGCTCGGATCAATCTGGCATGCGGCAGTAATCTGGCCGCGATTGTTGTAGGCGTACGTCGACCGGGCTTCCAATACGTTGTTGGCATTCAATACGCGTCGTTCGGTTGGCACGTTGAAGCTCGCATGCCAATCGGTTTGGGTAGTGCGCTTGGTAGCGGCTTTGTTGGCTGACTCGATTTGTTGGGTTAACAGACCACGAGTGTTGTAGTCGGTGTCGTTGGTGGTATCGGCAAAGTCTTTTGAAATATTACGGCGACCGTTTGCATCATAGGTAAAGGTTTTCGTACGAGTAATACCAGCTACCGTTTCGGAAATGGCCGACACCTTCCGCACACCATTCATGCTGGCAAAGCTTCGGGTTTCGATTCTGCCTAACGCGTCGGTAATTGTGGCATCGGTTGTCGCATTTGCCACGTACACTACTTGAGATTTTTCTACGCCCCCTGCGTGCTCGGTAGATATTCCCTTGCCGTAGACATCGTATTTAAACGTGGCATAACGCTGGCTTTTTTCGTCGGTGATGCCCGTCAACTGAAAGGGTAAGTTCGCACCGGACGTGTTGATGGTTTCACCATAGTGATACTGTTTGAATGTTCCACCCGGAAATATGGCCTTAATCAAGCGGCTAGAAGTATCGTAAACATAGCTATATCCTGTGTCATCGGGCAATGTGATTTTGCTTAGCCGCAGGCTGGTGTCATAGGCTAACTTTAACGACAATCCTTTTTCATTAGTAATCAACGTAGGCAAATAATCGTTTTTGTTATTTTGGATTATGCCGTTGTTATAAATCAAAACGACAGATTCGCCACTCAAGCTTGAAATGCTCAAGAGTCGGCCCTTCGCATCGTATTCTTCAACCGAATCGCTAGTGCTATCAGTCAATGTCCAGCCAATATGAACACCGCCAGCATCGTCTTGGCGAACCAGTTTATAAGTGATATCCGCATCTGGCAGCCATTGGCCCAAGACATTTTTGAATTTGATATTCTTACCATCTGGTCTTGAGACATTGGCAGCGATTGGCCCAGTAGTGCGATCTACCAAATACTCAATTCGGCGCGTGTACGTATTCGTCCAGCGCTGTCCTAATAAATGTGTGGATGCCGATGAGTCACTGTTGTAATAGCGTGTAAAGTCGAGCAGCCTGGAAACCGTGAAATCAGCTTCTGTTTGAAATTTATTGCCGTTCTGCGCATTAATCGGGTTACCAAAAAAGCCCTCGCAGCCCAATGACGAACATGGCGCACCCAGTGATTTTTCCATTGAGTAATATCTTTTGATCGCCGTTACGGGCAAAGTTCCAGAACACGGAGCACCGAGGATCACCGCGGCAACTCTATTCGCACTATCTGGTACTGGGTAGTAAACTGGCGACCAGCCGCAATGAGCATAAGTTGGGTATTTGTTAACAAACCCATCCCATCTTGCTTGCAACGCACTACTCACATCCGAGTGCGAAGAATCTCGGCCATATCCTTGAGACCGGTATGGAGCCTCGTAATAGGCCTGCTGTGATGTCGCAGTTCCTGACAAAAGGGATAAGACAAGTACAGCGGCAAGACTGAAAAGACGCATTGGGATAGTCCTAATAAACAAACAAAAAGCGCAGCTATCGCTGCGCTTGGAATTGGCTTATTTTACCTAAAATTCACTTATGAATCGCGAAACATGTGACCTGTGCCCTATTTAAATAGTTATCAAATGGCATTGGATTGCGCTAAACAATCGTGGCAAGCACCACAAGTGACTGTTTTTAATAGTGAAATTAATTGGCCAGACTGGGTTGAAAATCCCTGTGTCGGGGGTTCGATTCCCTCTCTGGCCACCATATAAAACGAGGACCTGCAGAAGTGCAGGTCCTTTTTTATTGTCTGCCGATAATCAATCGCACTCAATAAAAGCGCACTTTATCGATAGCTATTCAAATTGGACTTCAACTCTTACTGATCCTTTCGCAAGGAAACACGCAAGTTCCTATATCCGCCAGAACTTATGGGTGTTTTCGAAAATTTATACCCACAAAAGTTAACTCTAGCTTTCGGCTAATAAAAATAGTATCGAAATTTCATGTCAGCATCCGGGACAGGTGTTCGAGGCAGACGCTTTCAAATGTCTACATGGATCGCCGCCGAGAGTCGACAAAACCTAGACCAAGTCGGTTGCCGGTTCATGATCTGCGATTACCATCGATGGTTTTACGAAATAATCTCCACCTGGTGTTGGATAAACCGCCGAAATGAATCAAAAGGCTGCCCCCAGCGAGCCAATTGTGGACAGGCTTCTCGCGAAGCTTATTTTTCACCCCATCAATCATTGAACTTGCTAATCTAGCTGGGCTCGAATCTGGGCAAACACGAGGCATTCAAAGAGGCTCTATGAAAAAAATAATCATGATTTGCCTGATGTTAGGGATAGCTGCCTGTGGCGGCCCGGTGAAACGCATATTTCCGCCACAAGTCAGTTTGCAGGAAATAGTGCTACAGGCCGATGGACAGGTCAGCGTGAAATTTCGTATACAAAATTTCAGTACCGTGCAAACGACTTATTCGCGAATTAGCGGTAGCCTGACGCTTGGCAACACCGAAACGATCCCTCTGGATTTCAATCCTGAAACCAGCGTAGGTCCCGGATCCAATGAAATTGTGCAACAGCGTTTTCGCCTGAGCGCATCATCACAAAATGTGATAACGGCTGCAATTAAAAATCGAAGTCGCCTGGGCTACAAACTCGGCGGCGAGATCACCAGCAGCGAACCTCGTGGCCGTTATGACATTAAATACGAAAGTGCGCTCAATGCCGTTCCAGGCTTGAGCGGTACCTTGCGATAACCTCCAGGATTTTTATGAATAATTACCTCGCTCCGCAACGTGATATGAAGTTTGCTTTATTCGATGTTCTCGAATCGGAAAAGCTTTTTGCAAAACTGGGAATTGCCAACGCCGATCGCGAATTGATGGACGCCGTAATGGAAGAAGCCGCCAAGTTCACGCAAAGCGTACTGGCACCACTAAATGCGGTCGGCGACGAACAAGGTTGCGTGCATGATAAAAGTACGGGCGCCGTTACCACTCCGATTGGCTTCAAGGAAGCCTATGCACAATTTGTCGAAGGCGGCTGGAGCGGACTGACTGCACCCGAGGCCATGGGTGGACAAGACTTGCCGGAATCACTCGGTGCGGTCGTGAAAGAAATGATCGATGCCGCCAATCTAGCGTGGGGCAATTATCCTTTACTCTCACACGGTGCCACAGAAGCATTAAAGCATCACGGCGAAGATTGGCAAAAAGAAGCATTCCTTAAGCCCATCATCGAGGGCCGCTGGACTGGCACGATGTGCCTGACCGAACCACACTGCGGTTCGGATTTGGGTTTGTTGAAAACCAGCGCCAAACCCAATGGCGACGGAAGTTATTCGATTTCCGGTACCAAGATTTTTATCACCGGTGGCGAACACGACTTCACCGATAATATTATCCATCTGGTATTGGCGCGTTTGCCCGATGCACCGGCCGGCACCAAGGGTATTTCACTATTCATCGTTCCGAAGAACAAGGTTGCCCGCGACGGCAGCATGGGCGAGAAAAATGCCGTGTCATGTGGTTCGATTGAACACAAGATGGGCATTCACGGCTCGGTAACGTGCGTGATGAATTTCGACGGTGCCGAAGGTTACTTGATCGGCCAAGCCAATAAAGGCTTGAACGCGATGTTTACGATGATGAATACCGCACGTCTTGCCGTTGGCTTGCAGGGCCTGGGCTTGATTGATCGCGCCTTTCAAAATGCCCTCGCCTATAGCCGTGATCGTTTGCAGATGCGGTCGTTGTCAGGCGCGAAATTCCCGGAAAAACCGGCCGACCCGATTATCGTGCACCCCGATATTCGCCGGATGCTGCTGACCTGCAAGGCGCTCGCCGAAGGCGGCCGCGTGATGGCACTCCACGCCGCTCATCAGGTCGATATCCTCGAACGCAGCAAAGACGAAGAAGAGCGCAAAGAAGCGGACGAATTACTCAGCTTCCTCACTCCAATCGTGAAAGGCCTGCTGACGGAATGGGCCAATGAATGCACCTACCATGCGCTGCAATGTTTCGGCGGCCATGGCTATGTCCGCGAATGGGGCATGGAACAATTGGCACGTGATGCACGCATCACCACGATTTATGAAGGCACCACCGGTATCCAGGCGCTGGACTTGCTGGGCCGCAAGATCATGCAGCAGCAAGGCGCCGGTATGCGTCGTTTCCTGGCGTTGATCCAGCAATTTTGCGAAGCCAATGCCACTAAGCCCGAGTTGACCGAATTTGTACTGCCGCTGGCCGAAGTCACCAAGCAATGGGGCGAGTTGACCATGGAAGTCGGCAAAAAGGCCACGAGCAATGCGGATGAGATGGGTGCAGCTTCGTATGATTATCTTTATTACTCCGGCTACGTGGTACTAGCCTATTGGTGGGCGCGTTCAGTCGCTGCTGCCGATAGCAGCAACCATAATGATGATTTCAAAACCATGAAACGTGAAACTGCGCGTTTCTACTTCGCCCGTTTGTTGCCTCGAATCCATACCCATGCTGCCGCGATGCGGAGTGGTTCGACGACCACACAGGCTTTGAACAGTGATTTGTTCGATAGTTAGGGTCTGGATGCAATTCGATAAAAAAGCCCGCCGTATGTGGGCTTTTTTTATAGCTGATCTTCCACATAATCCTATGATCGGCAAACCTGCTCCCGCCATGTCGAGAAATAATTGTCATCCCGAATGCTCTTATCGGGGAAGCAGTGTCTTCATACATCAAAGCAACGGCACTGGGTTCCCGCCTACGCGGGAATGACGATTTTATAATTAATCAGAGCTTACCTAGGATTATTTAGAGGATTTGCTAAATATGCCGGAATACATCGCTATTGAAACAGCTAATGAGAACGGTTATCATTTGCTTTATTGAATGACTCTCATTGGGAATACGTGATGTTAAAGCTAAATCAACTCAGCCTGGCCCTCGCCTTGGTTCTTGCAGCTCCGGCCGTCATTGCCGACACTCAAGTCGAAACCCCGGATAACGGTGACAAGACCAAGAAGGCAGCTACTCTGGCATCTGTTCAAGTCATCGGCACCGCCGAGACGCTCGAAAAAGCGCCCGGAAGCGCAACCATCATCGACCAGAGCGAGCTGCAATCGAGCCGCGCACTCACGGTTAATGAAGCGCTTCGCAAAGTGCCCGGCGTCAACGTGCGAGATGAAGAAGGTTTTGGCTTGCGGCCCAATATCGGCATTCGTGGC
>JAYUWO010000166.1:0-3803 GCA_043753545.1 Arenimonas sp. | reverse complement strand
CTGTCGGGCAAACCTGCACACACAATGTGCAATCAATACAATCGCCCAGTTCCTCGGGCGCCGGTTTGCTGTCGGCAGGTTCAAACGGCACGAAACCGTGGTCATTGAGTTTACTAGTTGGGAGTAATCCACGAGCACGTTCCAGCACACTGGCGAGGCTGCCTTTTCGGCGCGATCCGCGGGTTTCGCCACGCAAACTGTCGTAGGCGATGATCAAGGTGTTCCGATCAAACATCACCGCCTGGAAACGGGCGTAAGGACACATGTACTTACAGACTTGTTCGCGCATGAAACCGGCATTGCCCCAGGTCGCTAATGAATAGAACAAGACCCAGAACAATTCCCAATGACTCCAATCGTAGGGCATTAAGCGATCCGCCAATTCTTTGATCGGCGTGAAATAACCAACGAAGGTAAATCCGGTCCACAAGGCCAATATCAACCACAGACTGTGCTTGCCGAATTTTCGGAATAGTTTATTGGCGTTCCAGCCGCCCGCATCCAGCTTCATGCGCTGATTGCGATCACCTTCGAGTTTTTGTTCGATCCACAAAAACGCTTCGGTCCAGACCGTTTGCGGACAGGCATAGCCGCACCATAAACGGCCAGCGAGAGCCGTAAAGAAAAACAAGGCGAGTCCGGCCATGATCAATAGCAGTGCAAGAAAAATAAAATCCTGCGGCCAGAACACCAGATTGAAAATATAGAATTTGCGGGCCGGCAAATCCCACAGCACGGCCTGTCGACCATCCCATTGCAACCAGGCGACAAGATAATAAAGCCCGAGCAGAACCAACAATGACAGTCTTTGCAATCGCTGATAACGACCCTTGATTTCGCGCGGATAAATTTTCTTTTCCGACACGTACATCGGACCATCATCGACCAACTGCGCCGCGATGTGCTTGTTCACTGCGGGTCCTTCGACAACGGCTTATTGAAGCGACTCGCGGGTCTGAGCAGGATCCAGGTAAACAGACTAGAGCTGGCGGTCGCCAGCCAAAACATGAAAAATCCAATCGTGTAACCGGCTTCACGATTGATCGTGATGTTGGCAAAACTGATATCGCGTAGTTGAATGGGGTCGATGAAAGCAAAGAACACTATCGTCGCGACGCCAGCGGCAAAAAACGACGGCCACAGGATTGCGCCGACGCGCTGAATCATCGGACGGGGCGGGTGATCGAAGGCCTCGTTGGTTTTCATGGTTACTTCGCAGGCTTGTCTTTGTCGTGTGACGCTGACCAGACGTAGGCACCGACCAGACGGATTTGAGTGTCTGACAGAATGCCTTTATGTGCTGGCATATGTCCGTTACGACCTTCGCGCACGGTTTTGGCCATCGATTCAAAATCATTGCCGTACAGCCAGACATCGTCGGTCAAATTCGGTGCACCAAGTATCGGATTGCCCTTGCCTTCGGCCCCGTGACAGGCGGCACAGATACCGTCGTAACGTTTTTTTCCGGCCGATGCCAAAGCATCGCTTACCTGCATGCCGGAAAGACTCTGCACATAGACCACCACTTCCGAAATACCGGTTTCGCTTTCCATCGGCCCGGCAAGAGCCGGCATCGCGGCCTGACGGCCATCGCGCAATGTCACCAGAATATCTTCCGGTGAATTCGGCCATTGCCAATCACTATTGGTCAGGTTGGGGAAACCCCGGCCACCGCGGGCATCCGAGCCATGGCACATCGCACAATTATTGATAAAGATGCGTTTACCGGTCGTCAGCGCCTTGGCGTCTTTGGCAATGACGTCAATTGGCTGATTCTGGAATTTGGCAAAACTTTTCGCCAGCTTCGCATCTGCTTCTTTCTTGTCGAGATCGTGCTGCTTGACCGAGCTCCATCCACTCTTGCCCTGGAATGCGCCAAGACCGGGAAACCAGAACAGATAAGCAATCCCGAACACAATCGTCAGATAGAAAAGATTGATCCACCAGCGTGGCAACGGATTGTTGAATTCAGTCAGGTCGCCATCCCAGACATGGCCGGTGGTTTTCGTATCGATGCTATCGCCTTTCTTGCGTTGTGCTGTCCACCAGAGCAGCCAGACGCAGGCGACGATATTCAAAACGACGAAAAAAATTATGTAAGTGGACCAGGCAAAACTCATGGCATTACCTCGTCATCATTATTGTCGAGTGGAATTTGTGCCGCGTCGCTGAATTCATCATGGCGTTTGCTGCTGTATGCCCAGAAAGTACCCGCAATAAACGCGAGCAATAAAATCAGACTGATGATTCCGGAAATCATTTTGACTCTCCTTTTGGCGCGTGTTTGCCCAGCGCCTGCAAATAGGCAACGACAGCGTCCTGCTCGGTTTTACCCGATACCTGCTCGGCGGCATTTTCGATATCGGCATCGGTGTAGGGGTCGCCGAGTTTTCTCAATGCCTGCATGCGGCCGATAATTTCCTCGGCATTGACGGTATTTTTTGCCAGCCACGGGTAACCGGGCATATTCGATTCGGGCACGACGTCGCGCGGATTATCCAAATGCACGCGATGCCAATCAACGGAATAACGGCCGCCGACGCGTGCCAGATCCGGCCCTGTGCGTTTGCTGCCCCATTGGAACGGACGGTCGTACACCGATTCGCCGGCCAAGGAGTAATGACCATAACGCTCGGTTTCAAAACGCAGCGTGCGAATCATTTGCGAATGGCAGTTGTAGCAACCTTCGCGGACATAAATATCGCGACCCGCCAATTCAAGCGCAGGGTAGGGTTTTACACCCGGCAGGGGTTTGATGGTCTCGGCCTGATACATCAGGGGAATGATTTCCGCCAAACCGCCGAACGAGATGACGATAGCAATCAAAATCGCCATCAAGCCGACATTGGTTTCCAGTTTTTCATGACTCATAAATAGTCTCTCAGGCGTGCGTGGTGTCGACAACGGGAATCAATACCGGATTGGCATACGGGGCTTTCGCCAGCTGGAAGGTCTTGATCATGTTGATCACCATCAGCACCATGCCGATAATCACCAACAAGCCGCCGCAGAAACGGATGAAGTAATACGGATAGGTGAATTTCAGGATTTCGACGAAGGCATAAGTCAGCGTGCCGTCTTCATTGGTAGCGCGGCTCATCAAGCCCTGGCCGATACCGGAAATCCACATCGACACCGTGTAAAGCACCACGCCGATGGTGTGTATCCAGAAATGCGATTCGATTAATTTGGTCGAGGCCATTTCTTTCAAACCAAGACAGAACGGGATCAGC
Source organism: Arenimonas sp. (assembly GCA_043753545.1). Lineage (GTDB taxonomy): Bacteria > Pseudomonadota > Gammaproteobacteria > Xanthomonadales > Xanthomonadaceae > Arenimonas. The sequence goes on along the minus strand of JAYUWO010000166.1, from coordinate 570 downwards.
ATGTAAACCGAACCAATCGAAATCATGGCGACCCAACCCAAAGCACCCGAGTGCACATGGCCGATGGTCCAGTCGGTGTAATGACTGAGTGCGTTGACGGTTTTGATCGACATCATCGGGCCTTCAAACGTACTCATGCCGTAGAACGACAGCGAGACAATTAAAAACTTCAAGATAGGATCGGTGCGTAATTTATGCCAGGCACCCGAGAGCGTCATCATGCCGTTGATCATGCCGCCCCAGCTCGGCGCCAACAAAATGAGCGAGAACACTACGCCGACCGACTGCGCCCAATCGGGAATCGCGGTGTAATGCAGGTGATGCGGTCCGGCCCACATGTAGATAGCGATCAGCGCCCAGAAATGCACGATCGACAGACGATACGAATAAATAGGGCGACCGGCACGACGCGGCACAAAGTAATACATCATGCCGAGAAAACCGGCGGTGAGAAAAAAGCCGACCGCGTTATGGCCGTACCACCACTGCACCATCGCATCGACCGCGCCGCTGTAGATCGGATACGACTTCCACAGGCCGGCCGGGATCGCCAGGTTGTTGACGATGTGC
>JAYUWO010000165.1:0-3811 GCA_043753545.1 Arenimonas sp. | reverse complement strand
ACTTTTGCCATTGCGATCATCGTGTTTTGTCGTGGTGTTCGAATGGGTTGACCTGAAGGGTGGCTTCGACTCGAAGGCCCTTGAAGATCATGACTTCTGAATAACAGCCGCAACCGCAGTTGACCTTCCCACCATGGCAGGCACCAGGCTGCCATCAAAACCGAAGTGGAGAGCAAGTATGAGTACTGAATTGTCGTTACCTACAAACCGGATCAGCGACGGATTTCGCTTCGGGATTTCCGGAATGACGTGCACTTCCTGCGCGGGCCGCATCGAAAAAGCATTGCGAAAAATGCCGGGCGTCGTTGCAGCGACGGTAAATCTTGCAACCGAAACCGCCGAAATAAATGCAGACCGGAAATTGAATTTATCGCAAGTTGCCGATGCGGTTGAGCAGGCCGGATATTCCATGGAAACAGCGGAAGTAACGCTAGGCATTCAGGGAATGACATGCGCATCTTGCGTTGGACGCGTTGAAAAAGCGCTTAGTACGGTAGATGGCGTACGCAAGGTCAGCGTAAATCTGGCCACCGAAAAAGCGACGATCCTAATGATCAAGGGAACGCCGCTCGAACCATTGCTCGCTGCAGTGTCAAAGGCCGGTTACGAGGCAACTATGTCAAATGATGCCGACCTCGTCATGTCAAAAGGCAAGCCCTCATCGATGATCAACGCGGAACAACGTCATTTGCTTTTTGCGATGGCGTTTTCCTTGCCGCTGGTGCTGCCGATGCTGGCGTTGCCATTTGATGTGCACTGGATGTTACCGGGTTGGTTACAATTTCTGCTGGCGACGGCAGTTCAATTTTGGCTCGGTGCACGCTTCTATCGCGCGGCTTGGAAAGCTTTGAAAGCACGGACAGGCAACATGGATTTGCTGGTTGCACTGGGAACCAGCGCGGCCTATGGTCTTAGCGTCTATATTTTATTTATCGACCCACCGCACCATGGTCCGCCGGAATTATATTTTGAAGCTTCGGCCGCAGTGATTACCTTGATTCTGCTCGGCAAATGGCTGGAAGCGCGGGCGAAGCGCGAGACTACGGAGGCCATTCGTGCGTTACAGGCCTTGCGCCCATCGAAGGCACGTGTGCGTCGCTACGGCGGTGAGCATATGGTCGCGATTGAAAATGTACGCGTCGGCGATGAAGTAGTAGTACTGCCGGGTGAACGAATTCCGGTCGATGCAAAAGTGCTCGAGGGTCTAAGCCATAACGACGAGTCCCTGATCACGGGTGAGTCCCTTCCGGTGGTCAAACAAATCGGAGATCGTGTCACCGGCGGTGCAGTCAACGCCGAAGGTCGGCTCGTCCTGCAGACGCTTGCGGTGGGCTCTGAAAGTGCCTTGTCGCGAATCATTCGCATGGTAGAAGACGCGCAAGCGAAGAAAGCGCCGATCCAGCGCACCGTCGACAAGATCAGTGCGATCTTCGTTCCACTTGTTATCGCGATTGCATTACTGACCTTTTTTGTCTGGGGCGCAATTGACGGCGACTGGAGTCAGGCACTGATGCATGCAGTGGCCGTGTTGGTGATTGCATGTCCCTGTGCACTGGGTTTGGCAACACCTACCGCGATCATGGCCGGTACAGGCGTTGCGGCTCGGGCAGGCATCCTGATCAAAGACGCCGAGGCATTGGAAATTACGCATTCTGTAAGAACGATTGCCTTTGATAAGACCGGAACCTTAACCGAAGGCATGCCGCGCCTGGTCGCATGGGAAGCTGCAGATGGAAATCATGAAGATCTGATTAGAAAAGCTGCGGCATTGCAATCGGGCAGTGAACACCCATTGGCGAAAGCTGTGTTGGCAGTTGCTCGTACGCATCAGGATAAAATCGATGTTGCCAGTGAAATAGCCTCCATTTCGGGGCGTGGCATCTCCGGCCGCTACGCGGGTGAAACATTGCTGTTGGGAAGCACCCGATTAATGACGGAATCGGGCATCGATGTAAGTGCCTTCAGCGATAAGGCTAGACAGCTCGAAAGTCAGGGACGAAGCCTTTCATGGTTGGCGTCAGTCAATCATTCCAGACCGAGACTACTGGGCTTGCTGGCTTTTGGAGACAACGCACGTCCTGAAGCACGAGAGGCGATACACGCGCTCCACGAGATGGGCCTTCGAACCGTCATGATCTCTGGAGATAATCAGGGTGCCGCCGATGCGATAGCCCGTGCTATTGGAATTTCGCATGAAGATGTACGTGCAGAAGTATTGCCCGCCGACAAAGCTACGATTATTCGTCAACTTGCCAGCGAAGGCCGCGTCGCAATGGTAGGCGACGGCATCAACGATGCCCCCGCGTTGGCGGTTGCCGATGTCGGTTTTGCGATGGGCGGTGGAACAGACGTAGCAATGCAGGTGGCTGGCATTACTCTTATGCGATCGGATCCGCGGCTGATTGCCGATGCGATCGAGATCTCGCGTCTGACGACCCGAAAGATTCGGCAAAACTTGTTCTGGGCTTTTATCTTCAATATTATCGGAATACCGCTCGCTGCCACGGGCCTATTAAGCCCGGTTATTGCCGGAGCAGCGATGGCATTTTCAAGTGTTAGCGTAGTATTGAACACATTGTTGTTGCGCCGCTGGAAACCGCGTGCCGGTGTCACAAAAAGGAGTGCCTAATGGCTCGTTACGAGATTCGACCCGAGCTTACCGAAGCTAAATCGCACGGTTTCCACAATATTGGCGAAGCTTCTTCCGCTACCGGCATTTCCGCAAAAATGATTCGCCACTACGAAAGTATCGGATTAATACCCGCGGCAAATCGCACGTTTGCAAATTATCGGCTTTATAACGATTCCGACCTGCATCGCCTTCGATTCATCAAGCGATCACGTGTTCTCGGATTTTCGATGAAGCGGATCGAATCTTTGCTGAGCTTGTGGAACGATCCGCACCGTGCCAGCGCCGAGGTAAAAAAACTTGCGCGCTCGCATGTAGAGGAGCTTGCCGAAAAAATAAGCGAAATGCAGGCTATGCAGAAAGCGCTCGAAAACCTTGCCAGACATTGCCATGGCGACAACCGGCCGGATTGCCCGATTTTGGAAGATTTGGCGACATTGGGTGGGGCGCATCCAGGCGCCACAAAAATAAAGAAAGCACAAAAATGAGATGCACGTTTCGCAGTTAAGCCGTTCGACTATTTGGCGTCATGGGAACGACGGACGAAGGCTGTTTATATCGCTGAGCTCTCAGGGTTGTACTACAAGTCGGCTTAATCTAAATTGCAGTAGCTTTTCCCGAGGTCAGAAAACAAGCTTCTGTGCCGCAGATGGATCTTGGTGTGGAGATAGGAATACGCAATCCTATGTATAAATAACCACTGTCTATTGATCTGAATATCTCGCTGAAAAACTGAAGTTGGCGTTTCAACAGTCTATTTTTACAGAGTTCAAATGGCTGCTTTTGGCCGAATAGCGACTGGCGCGATGCGACCAGATACAAGAATTAAAGAAGCATGCAACGTACACCTTTAAGTTAAATACTTTCCACGCACGCAATGCAGTGTATATTTTTTCGCTTGATTTAAAACCGGAAATGAAATTTGAAATAACGCCTGAAGATTTCATGGCTCGTGGTGTTTTCAAATTGAAATTGGAAAAAAATAAACCGATTGCTTTATACACCGATGCAAAATTATTCTGCAGTGAGGCTGGGTGCGTGAAGGCGAATAAATATCTATATCAGTTGATCGCCTCAACCTACGACCCAGTGACTGCGATGATAAATAAAATTCAGTAATCCCGTACCAAAATAAACCAATAAACTTGTGCAAGCACATGGAAAGGGGGGCAGGTTTGGCTG
>JAYUWO010000164.1:0-3835 GCA_043753545.1 Arenimonas sp. | reverse complement strand
CAAGCGGCCTAGATAGCTCGCCCTTGTTGGCGCAGCTTGAGCACTGGACTAAAAAACGAGACTTGTAGGGGCGTCGCCAAGCGGTTAAGGCACCAGGTTTTGATCCTGGCATTCGTAGGTTCGATTCCTTCCGCCCCTGCCATTTCAATGTTTCACCACATCGGAAGACTGCCATGAGCATGCAGAATCTGCTCGTTTTCTCAGGTAATTCAAACCTTCCGCTCGCCAAATCCGTATGCCGCGAATTATCGGTACCGATGGGCAAGGCCCTGGTTGGCAAGTTCTCCGATGGTGAAGTTCAGGTTGAAATCGAAGAAAACGTCAGGCGCCAGGAAGTGTTCGTCATTCAATCGACTTGCGCCCCGACGGCCGAGAATTTCATGGAATTGCTGGTCATGGTGGATGCGCTGAAGCGCGCCTCGGCTGGCAGTGTCACCGCAGTCGTGCCTTACTTTGGTTATGCCCGCCAGGACCGTCGTCCGCGCTCGGCCCGGGTGCCGATTACCGCGAAAGTGGCGGCAAAAATGTTTTCCGCAGTTGGCACCGACCGGGTTTTGACGGTCGATGTGCATGCTGACCAGATTCAGGGTTTTTTCGATATTCCGGTCGATAATGTTTACGCATCCCCGATTTTGCTGGCCGATATTTGGCGCAATCAGGGTACCGACAACATTATCGTGGTGTCGCCCGACGTGGGGGGTGTGGTGCGCGCTCGCGCTATCGCCAAACGTCTCGACGATGCCGAACTGGCGATCATCGATAAACGTCGTCCACGCGCCAATGTATCCACGGTGATGAATATCATCGGTGATGTCGAAGGCAAAACCTGTGTTCTGGTGGATGACATCGTGGATACCGCCGGCACCTTGTGTGCTGCGGCAGCGGCATTGAAGCAGCATGGCGCCAAACGTGTGGTCGCCTACTGTACCCATGCCGTTTTGTCGGGTGCGGCAATCAACAACATCACCGGCTCATCGCTGGATGAATTGGTGGTTACCGATACGATTCCATTGTCCGAAGCTGCCCGTGCCTGTGGCCGCATTCGCCAACTGGGTGTCGCGGAATTGCTGGCCGAAACCATTCGACGCATTGCGTTGGGCGAGTCGGTCAGCACGCTGTACGTAGACTAGAATTTCTCGACAGCCTTATGGCTGTCGAAAACCGCTCACTTGGTCGCGAGTGAGTGTTATCGCCGTCGCGAGACGGTTCATTTAAAAAAGGTAGATACATCATGGCAACTCATGCAATTAATGCCAGTGCCCGCAAAGACGAAGGGAAAGGTGCGAGCCGCCGCTTACGTCACAGCGGTTTCACCCCGGCAATCATTTACGGCGGCACTACGCCTCCTGCTTCCATCCAGTTTGACCACAATCCATTGTGGCTGGCTACCCAGAACGAGTGGTTCTACTCCTCGATTCTCGAGCTCAGCATCGACGGAAAAATGGAAAAAGTGCTGTTGCGCGATATGCAACGTCACCCGTTCAAGCAACTCATCCTGCATCTGGATTTCCAGCGCGTCGATGAAAACACCGCTATCCGCTTCAATGTTCCATTGCACTTCCTGAACCAGGAAAAATCATCGGCTGGTAAAACTGCCGGTATCCTCGTGTTGCATGAATTGAATGAAATCGAAGTATTGTGCTTGCCGCGCGATTTGCCGGAATTCGTCGAGATCGATTTGGGCGAACTGAGCGTCGGCGACATCATCCACATGTCGGATCTGAAACTTCCAGCCGGCGTTACCCTGCCTGCATTGAAGCTGGGCAAGAAGCACGATTTGGCTGTCGTTATCGCCAAGCATGCCAAAGAAGAAGCCGAAGACATCGTGGCGCCAGCCGCAGAAGTGCCTTCGACCAAGTCGGCTAAAGCCGGTGCCGCGCCTGCCGCAGCTCCTGCCAAGCCTGCTGCCAAGAAGAAGTAATCTCTCGGAGGCGCGCTTCGGCGCGCATCCCTGTTTTTATGGTATCTGGACTTCGTCTTATTGTCGGCCTCGGAAATCCGGGTGCCGAACACGCCAAAACCCGGCACAACGCCGGGTTTTGGTTTATTGATGCGCTGGCGGAAAAATCCGGAGCGCGTTTTGGCCTTGAATCAAAGCTGCACGGCGAAACCGCGAAGATTCAGCTCGCTGGCCAGGTGGTGTATTTACTGAAGCCAGCCACGTTCATGAATGCGAGCGGGCGTTCGGTTTCGGCAGCTTTGCGTTACTGGAAAATCGAGCCGGAAGAATGTTTGTTGGCGCACGATGAGCTGGATATGCCGCCAGGCACGGCACGATTGAAATTCGATGGTGGGCACGGCGGTCAGAATGGCCTGCGCGATACCATGGCTTTGCTTGGGCATGGCAAGTTTCACCGTTTGCGAGTCGGAATCGGCCATCCTGGCCACAAAGATAAGGTCACGCCGTGGGTGCTAGGCAAGCCCGGTAAAGAAGATGAAGCCTCAATAATGCGAGCGATCGATGATGCGATTGCCGTGATGCCTTTATGCGTCGAGGGTAATTTTCATGACGCAATGACAAAGCTGCATACCGCAAAGTCGTGAGCGGTGAGCGGTTTATGAACAATGTGTGTTCATGAACCCCTGACCATTCACTGCTTACAGGAAAAATAGCATGGCCATCAAATGCGGCATCGTCGGTTTGCCAAACGTCGGTAAATCGACTTTATTTAACGCGCTGACCAAGGCAGGCATAGCCGCGGCTAATTTCCCGTTCTGTACCATTGATCCGAACGTCGGTGTCGTGCCGGTGCCGGACCTGCGTTTGGCCCAGCTAGCCGAAATCGTCAAGCCACAAAAAATCATTCCCACCTCGGTCGAGTTTGTCGATATTGCCGGTTTGGTGGCTGGTGCGGCGAGCGGCGAGGGCTTGGGTAACAAGTTTCTGGCCCATATCCGCGAAACCGATGCCATTTGCCATGTGGTCCGTTGCTTTGAAAATCCCGACATTATTCACGTTAATAATAAAATTGACCCCTTGTCGGATATTGATACGATTGATACCGAGCTAGCCTTGGCCGATCTGGACTCCGTCGAAAAAGCAATCAATCGCGCCGAAAAGCTGGCTAAGTCCGGTGATAAAGACGCTCAAGCTCGTAAGCCGGTGCTGGCCAAGGTGCGTGACGCCCTTGATCAGGGTAAGCCGGCCCGCGTAGCCGGTCTGGATGCCGACGAAAAGGCATTGATCCGTGATTTGTTTTTATTGACGCTGAAACCGGTGCTATATGTTGCAAATGTCCTCGAAAATGGCTTTGAAAACAATCCATTCCTCGACAAGGTTCGTGAGCGTGCCTTAACGGAAGGTGCCGAGGTGGTGCCGGTCTCGGCCGCGATCGAAGAAGAAATGTCCCAGCTGGAAGATGCCGACCGTGCCGAGTTCCTGGCCGAAATGGGTCTGGACGAGCCAGGTTTGAATCGCCTGATCCGCGGCGCCTACAAGTTGCTGGGTCTGCAAACCTATTTCACCGCCGGTGTTAAGGAAGTTCGCGCCTGGCAGGTTCGTGCCGGTTCGACCGCACCGCAGGCCGCTGCCGTGATTCATACCGATTTTGAAAAAGGCTTTATCCGTGCCGAAACCATCGCTTTTGATGATTTCATCAAATACAAAGGCGAGTCGGGGTCGCGAGATGCTGGCCGTTTGCGCCTCGAAGGCAAGGAATATCTGGTGCAGGAAGGCGATGTGCTTCACTTCCGTTTCAACGTCTAAGCATCCTGAGATAAATTACCGTCATTTTGTCGTTGACAAAAACAGCTAATCCCGCCAAAATTGCGGGCTTCCTGACGGAGGGATACCCAAGCGGCCAACGGGGGCAGACTGTAAATCTGCTGTCTTACG
>JAYUWO010000163.1:0-11617 GCA_043753545.1 Arenimonas sp. | reverse complement strand
TGACCCTAGTTTAACAGTCACCATCGCGGGGCTTGCGAGTTTTCCCACTTCGGTTATGCTCAGGGCTTATGGACATGCCCACCAAGCACTTAGCGATTGTGGGCGCTGGGAGTCACCGCCCCCCGGCAGGCACACTATCCCCTTCTGAAAGCCCTTATCCCCGTGTTCTTTCGCTAGATGCCCATGGCCGTATTCTTGATTGGATGCATTGGCAAGATGCGGTTTGTCTTTATGTTCGCGGTGCCGTTTCCTGGACACTCGGGGAACCTTGCATGACGGTACACGGCGGTCATAATCGCTTCACCGGCGAACAAAGCGTAATCGACTTGCACCCCATTGTCGCTGCCCGTGGCCACGCTAAAAACATGGCGATCTCGCCGACGCCGGCACTGACCAACACGGCATTGTTTGCGCGTGATGGTTCGCTCTGCATGTACTGCGGCAAGGAATATAGCCGCCACTCGCTGACTCGCGACCACGTCATGCCAATTTCAAAAGGCGGGCGTGACATCTGGGAAAACGTGGTCTGCGCCTGCTTCCATTGCAACTCCCGTAAAGGCGGCCGCACCCCCCAACAAGCGGGCATGCCTTTGCTGGCGGTGCCGTTCCGCCCAAGCTGGGTAGAACACCTGATCCTGTCGAATCGCCACATTTTGGCCGACCAAATGGCCTTCCTGAAAAACCACCTGCCCAAACGCAGCCGGGGTTTGAGCTGATTGCGGTCAGTGCGTCTTTTTCAAGCAAAACCCGGCTTTTTCGTAACAAGATTTAACTTCGCTCTTAGCCTTTGATATCAAGGGCTTCAGCGGGTTTTTACCAGCCGATATGTGCTTTGCTTCACGGCCTGTCAAAACAAGATTGACGATACCCCTCAGCGCGGCCAAACTTCGGCTATATTCCGAGTGTCGAACACGGCACCTATGCTTCCGGGGACTGCTTCAATGAATGCCAACACCGTTTGTTTTTCAGGGTTTTCGCGAGAAGACGAGGTTCAAGTGCTGTCTGCATTTGACCAGGCCAATATGCGTCTGCCCAATCGCTGGGTCGCCACCAATGAAAAAGAAGCCGAACTTATCGTTATAGATATGGACACGGTTTACGGCCATATGACGTGGCTGAAAGCCAATGCCGATGGCAAAATCACCGCCGCAGTCACCACTTCCAGCCGTGCCGAAGCTAATCATCTGCTACCACGCCCGGTCACCATGGACAGCCTGATACAGCTGCTGGGCCAGCTTTCCAATCAAACCGCGAGTATTGCTCCGATCGCACGCACCACCGGCCAACACGTGGCTATGCCTGCCGAACTGCCAAGTGCAAGAACAACAGGAACACAGGCCGCCGTCACCGCCGAACAAACCACCATTCCGGCCGCCAGCCATCGCACCACCACCGGTACGCAAGCCGCGATGCCTGCGCTGGCACCCAAAGCCCTTAAATTGCTGGATTTCATGAAGCCGGGAGCGCTCGGTGGCCCGGTCAAAATCCAGTTGAACGACGCACCCTTGCTGGTGATCGACCCCGCACGTCAAATTTATCTGGGTAGCAATTCGCTGAAGCCATACATGGTTTACGGCTCGGCCACCCTGACGGAATCAGACTTCACCGCCATCGACGACGACGAATTCGAACAACTGAGCAAGCAGCTCGGCGGTTCGCACCCGTTGACGCGGCTATCCTGGCTCGCCGGCCTGGTAGGCGGGAATGGCCATTTGTTGCCGGCCTACAACCCCAACAGCTTGTATAAATTGAGCAAATGGCCCCAAACCGAGCGCGAATTTCCGAAACACTTCCGCATCGCCACCGTGATGATGAAGGGACCAGCCAAGCTGACCGACATTGCGGAGCAGTCTGGGGCGACATTGGGCGATGTCACCGACTTCGTGAACGCCAACTTGATAAGTGGCCACGCCAGCGCCTGAATTAGGCGATTCGAAAGGGTTTTAACTTGCCCTCTCGACTGGGGCGCGGGACAATTCATACATACGTGAAATCCTGAAGAAGTTATTTGATGAACGCCGAGCGTTACCCCTATTTGTCGAAAATCGCCGTACCGGCCGATTTGCGACAATTTTCTGACAGCGAATTACCTGTCATTGCCGATGAACTGCGCGCCTACCTGATTGAAACCATCAGCAGCGTGGGCGGCCATTTTGGCGCCGGCCTAGGCGTAATCGAGCTCACGGTCGCTCTGCATTATTTGTACAACACGCCAGACGACAGAATCGTCTGGGACGTTGGCCATCAGTGCTACCCGCATAAAATTCTGACTGGTCGACGCGACACGATTCATACCGTCAAGAAAAAAGACGGCATCGCACCGTTTCCGAAACGCGATGAAAGCGAATTCGACACCTTCGGCGTCGGTCATTCTTCCACTTCGATTTCCGCTGCGCTTGGCATGGCAATCGCTTTGCAACGTCAAGGCGATGATCGCCAGGTCGTTGCGATTATCGGCGATGGCGCGATGACGGCCGGCATGGCGTATGAAGCCTTGAATCATGCCGGCGGCATGGACCCCGAGCCGAATATTCTGGTGATCTTGAATGACAACCGGATGTCGATTTCCGAAAACGTCGGCGGTCTGACCAAGATGCTCGGCCGCATGATGAGCAGCCCAACCATGAATGCCGTGCGCGAAGGCGGCAAGAAAATTCTCGGCTCCAAACGTACCAATCCAGCTGCACGTTTCGTGCGTCGCTGGGAAGAGCACTGGAAAGGCATGTTCGTGCCTTCGACCTTGTTCGAGGAAATGGGCTTTCATTATTCCGGCCCGGTGGATGGCAACGACGTCAATGCATTGGTAAAAACATTGCGCACAATGCGAACGCTGAAAGGCCCGCAGCTGCTGCATGTCATCACCACCAAAGGCAAAGGTTATGACCTTGCCGAAGACGATCAAATCGAATATCACGCGGTGTCTCCATTCGATCCCACCATCGGTATCGTGAAAAAAACTGCGCCAAGCAAACCGACCTACACGCAAATATTTGGTGACTGGTTATGCGATATGGCGGCCAGCGACGAAAAATGTTTAGGTATCACGCCTGCCATGCGGGAAGGCTCCGGCCTAGTACGTTTTTCACAGGAATATCCGGCACGCTACTTCGATACCGCGATTGCCGAACAACATGCCGTCACTTTCGCAGCCGGCATGGCTTGCGAAGGCGGCAAACCGGTGGTCGCGATTTACTCCAGCTTTCTGCAACGTGCCTACGATCAATTGATCCATGATGTCGCGCTGCAAAATCTCGATGTGCTTTTCGCCATCGACCGCGCCGGCGTTGTCGGCCCCGACGGTGCAACGCATGCCGGCAGTTTTGATTTAAGTTTCCTGCGTTGCATTCCGAACATGGTCGTTATGGCGCCTAGCGATGAAATCGAATGTCGCCTGATGCTGAGCACCGGATATCAATATCAAGGCCCTGCCGCCGTGCGTTATCCGCGTGGTTCCGGCACTGGTGTTGCAGTACAAAATAATCTCGACACCCTGCCGATCGGCAAAGCCGAATTACGCCAACGCGGCAACAAGATTGCCCTGCTCGCTTTCGGTTCCGTATTACCCGCCGCCGAACAAGTAGCGAATGAATTGGGCTTGTCCGTCGTGAATATGCGCTTCGTCAAACCACTCGACCGAGCAATGATTCTTGAGCTGGCAAAAACCCACGAAGCTTTTGTCACGCTGGAAGACAATGTCGTGATGGGCGGTGCCGGTTCCGGCATTGCAGAATTGCTGTCTGCAGAAAACATTTTGCTGCCGATTATGCATCTGGGTTTGCCGGACGCTTATCAAGAGCATGCCAGCCGTGAACAATTACTGGCGGAAGCAGGGCTTGATGTCGCCTCGATTCGTGCCGCGATTTTGAAGCGATGGCCGTTGATGGCGAATGCCAATACCGCTAAAACAGCAGCGGGCTAAGCTTTCTTGTAGGACCGACGGAAGTCGGGGCAATTATTTGATTTGTTTATCCCGACTTCCGTCGGTCCTACATCCACTGCCCGATAGTGACGCGATCACGCTGCTCCAGATCCTTTACGGTTTCCACATTGCCGAACCCTGCCTTCAAAAATAAGTCACGAACCGCTTCGCCTTGGTCGTAACCATGCTCGATCATCAACCAGGCTTGCGGCAAGCAAAATGCCGATGCCTGGGAAACGATCAGACGAATATCATCCAGACCATCGGCACCCGAAGCCAATGCGCTCATCGGTTCAAATCGCAAATCGCCCTGCCCGAGATGCGGATCGTGTTCGGGGATATACGGCGGATTGCTGACGATCAAATCGAACTTCTGATTTTCCAGCGCGGAAAACCAATCACTCTGCCGGAATTCAACGGGTAATTTGTTTGCGTCTGCATTTCCTTGTGCGACATTCAAGGCCGCGACGCTTTTATCGACGGCAATAACCATCGCATGTTTGCATTCGACAGCAATCGCCAGCGCAATCGCGCCGGTACCGGAGCCGAGATCGAGCACGCGTATTTTTTGGTTCCGCGGAAATTTCGCGATAGCCAATTCAACGAGCAATTCCGTTTCGGGTCGTGGAATCAGCGTGTCCGCTGTCACCGCAAGATCCAGTGTCCAGAAGCCGCGCGATCCGATAATGTGCGCAATCGGTTCACCGCACTTGCGTCGTTCCATTACCTTCGAAAATTCCAGACGCAATGTGTCCGGCAATTCATCTTCGCCATGTGCCAGCAACCATGCACTGTTTTTTTGCATGACAAATGCAAGCAATAGCTCGACATCAATACGCGGCGAATCCGATTCAAGTTGTGAAGCTGCTTCGCGCAGCAAGGCTTTGATGCTTGTCATCAATTGCCCAGTAGATGGATTGCCTCTACCAGGCTGGCACAGAGAAAACCCCCAAGAAAAAACAGATACGACCAACGCAAGTATCGGTATTTGAAATGCGCCAGATAATAGCCCATGGAATACACATCCTTTGCCATGGTTTCGTATACCGAACCATCTGCTTTCATTGCCTGCGAAATCTCTTCCAGAAAACGATCACGTGACAATTCGGCAAAATGGCCAAAGAACAATAAATTGAAACTTGCCGGCAAGGGTCCGGGACCAACCCTGAGTGGGCGATATTTTGGCAGCACGGCAATAATCGCCAGCAACAGGGCTATCAAGACAAAGCCAGCCAGTGTGAGCATAGCGGAACGCAGGTCGGGATCTTTTAGATTTGCCAACACCATCGTCAGCACGATGGACGAAACGGTAATCAAAATATTGGCCTTGTTATCGGCCATCATGGACAACTGCACGTGATGTTGCTGCATGGTCCGCAAAATAACATCGCCGGTATTCCGTTCTGGAATAGCGGCGAAGTCGGGATCGATTTTTACAATTTCAGCTTGTGGATTCGTTGTCATCGCGGCACCTCGGTACCGCGATGATAACGTTTAATGACTCTTTGTTGCTTATGACTTCAAAACCTTTTTCCTGCCATCACTTGATATCGTAACGGTCCAGGTTCATTACCTTGACCCAGGCCTTGATGAAGTCACGCACAAACACCGTGTTGGAGTCACTAGATGCATAGACCTCGGCGAGAGCACGCAATTGCGAGTTCGAACCGAAAACCAGATCCACGACCGTGCCCGTACGCCTGAGCTCACGGCTCGTGCGGTCGCGGCCGTGCAGTATGCCGTCGGCCTCGGATTTCTCCCAGGTGATGGCCATATCAAGCAGGTTGACGAAGAAATCATTCGTCAGCTCGTCGTTTCGCTCGCTGAAGATGCCGTGCTTGGCCTGGCCGACGTTCGCACCCAGCGAACGCAGACCACCGATCAGAACCGTCATTTCCGGTGCCGACAAGGTCAGTAGATTCGAGCGGTCGATTAGCAACTCTGCAACGGAGTTTTCATGACCTTTGCGAACGTAATTGCGGAAACCGTCCGCCTTCGGCTCCAGCGGTGCAAAGGAGTCAACATCGGTCTGTTCCTGCGTCGCGTCGGTACGGCCCGGCGAGAAGGCAACCTTCACGTCATGGCCGGCTTTCTTCGCCGCCGCTTCAACCGCAGCGGTACCACCCAGCACGATCAGATCGGCGATCGACACTTTCTTGCCGTTCGATTGGGCGTCGTTGAATTCCTTCTGAATGGCTTCGAGTTTCGACAACACTTTCGCCAGTTCTGCCGGTTGGTTCACTTCCCAATCTTTTTGCGGTGACAGACGGATGCGCGCACCGTTAGCCCCACCGCGTTTGTCGCTGCCGCGGAAGGTCGAGGCCGAAGCCCAAGCCGTCGTGACCAGTTGCGATGTCGTCAAGCCGGAAGAAAGCAGTTTCGTTTTAAGTTCTGCAACATCCTGGTCATTGATGACCGCATGGTCCAGCACCGGAACGCGGTCTTGCCACAACAACTCTTCTTTCGGTACCAACGGGCCGAGGTAGCGATCAATCGGGCCCATGTCGCGATGGGTCAGCTTGAACCACGCACGTGCAAAAGCATCGGCGAATTCCTGCGGGTTCTGATGGAAGTGGCGTGAAATCTTTTCGTAAGCCGGATCCATACGTAAGGACAAGTCGGCTGTAGTCATCATCGGCGGATGTTTTTTCGATGGATCATGCGCGTCCGGAATCATGTCTTCGGGCTTGGTGTTTATCGGCTTCCATTGATGCGCTCCGGCCGGGCTCTTTGTCAGCTCCCACTCGTAACCGAACAGCATGTCGAAGTAACCCATATCCCAGGTCGTTGGGTTAGGCTTCCAGGCGCCCTCGATACCGCTGGTGATGGTATGTGCGCCGATGCCGGATTCGTATTGGTTTATCCAACCGAAACCTTGATGTTCGATGCCCGATCCTTCCGGCTCGGCTCCCACCAAAGCGGCATCACCGGCACCATGGGCCTTGCCGAAGGTATGTCCGCCGGCAACAAGCGCCACGGTTTCATAATCGTTCATGGCCATCCGTGCAAAGGTCTCGCGCACGTCGCGACCAGAGCCAACTGGATCTGGATTACCGTCGGGACCTTGCGGATTGACGTAAATCAAGCCCATCTGCACCGCGCCCAATGGGTCGGCCAATTCACGCTCGCCGGAATAACGACTGTTGGGTTTGTCGCTGGTGGCGAGCCATTCGCTTTCCGGGCCCCAGAAAATATCTTCCGATGGTTCCCAGACATCCGGGCGACCGCCGCCGAAGCCAAAGGTTTTGAAACCCATTGATTCGAGTGCAATGTTGCCTGTGAGGATGAACAAATCGGCCCAGGAAAGTTTGCGGCCGTACTTGGCCTTGATCGGCCAGAGCAGACGACGCGCCTTGTCGAGATTGCCGTTGTCAGGCCAGCTGTTCAAAGGTGCAAAGCGTTGCTCGCCGCTACCGCTACCACCGCGACCATCTGTCGTACGGTAGGTGCCGGCGGCATGCCAAGCCATACGGATAAAGAATGGGCCGTAATGGCCGTAGTCGGCTGGCCACCAGGATTGGGAGTCCGTCATCAGCGCATGCAAGTCCTTAATCACCGCGTCCAGATCCAGCGTCTTGAACTCCTCGGCGTATTTGAATTCGTCGCCCATCGGGTTGGATTTAGCGGACTGCTGGTGCAGGATTTTCAGGTTCAGCTGCTCGGGCCACCACCCTGCATTTGACGGGGCGTTGGCTCGCGCATGCGGGAACGGGCATTTTGATTCTGTTGACATGGTTCTCTCCTTTGGCTGTTTGCTATTGGCTACCAGGTTCAATGACCTACGTTTGGTGCCATTTGATTCATTGAATCTTACTACGGACGTCTACTGTCACCGACCCTTGGCTATTAAGCAAATTGATTGTTATTATCAAATCAATAGCTTTTAACTATCGAAAAGAATCTCATGAATCTACGTGATTTGCGCTACCTGGTCGCCCTCGCCGACTTTCGGCACTTCGGCCGCGCGGCCGAACATTGCCATGTCAGCCAGCCGACACTTTCCACGCGGATCATTAAGCTGGAAGCGGAACTCGGCGTACAACTGATCGAGCGTTCGCCGCGCCAAGTCATGTTGACACCGGCAGGTGGCGATATCGTGACACGCGCGCGGCGCGTGTTAGCCGAAGTGGACCAGATGCATGAAACCGGAAGGCGCACCTCGGACCCGGAAGCCGGCAGTGTTCGCTTTGGTATTTTTCCGACACTCGCGCCGTATTTGCTTCCGCATGTCGTTCCGAATATTCGTGCACGTTTTCCGCGTCTTGAATTATTGCTGGTAGAAGAAAAAACCGAAGTGATTCTGCAAATGCTGCGCGAAGGCAGACTCGATTGCGCCGTGCTCGCTTTGCCCTTGCATGAAGACTGGCTCGATATCGAATTCCTGTTTGACGAACCGTTCATGCTCGCCGTTCCCGCCAAACATCCGCTCGCATTGCATCGCAATCTGCAATTGAATGAATTATCCGAACAGCATTTATTATTGCTCGAAGACGGCCATTGTCTGCGTGATCAGGCACTGGAAGTTTGCACGCTGGCGGGTGCCGGTGAAAAAGAAGGCTTCCGTGCTACCAGTCTTGAAACACTTCGGCAAATGGTCGCTGCGGGTGTCGGCATTACCCTGCTCCCCATTCTTGCAGTGAAGCCACCGGTCGCCGCTTCCGAATACATTCGTCTATTGCCGTTCAAAAACCCACCACCGACTCGAAGCCTTGCACTGGTATGGCGCAAGAGTTCGGCGATGAGTGAGTTCCTGAAAAAAATGGCGGATGTGTTACGTGACTTGCCAAAAGATTTATTGGCCATCCCGAACGAACCCGTGTCGAAAGTAACGAAATCCACGAATACAAAAAAGAAAATCGCACGAACATGACTTTAGCCCCATAGCCTAAAGCCACCTCGCTGTTTAAGGTATGGACACACCACCCACGGCAGCCCATTCATGCTCAGCATCAAATCTCTCAGCAAGACCTACAGCAACGGCGTTCACGCACTCGATAACGTCAGCCTGGAAATTCCGAACGGCATGTTCGGCTTGCTGGGCCCGAACGGCGCCGGAAAATCATCGCTGATGCGCACGATATCGACCTTGCAGGAAGCCGATAGTGGCAGCATCGAATTCAATGGCATCGATGTGCTGAAAGACAAAGACGCCGTCCGACAGCAACTCGGTTATTTGCCACAGGATTTCGGTGTCTATCCGAAAGTCAGCGCAGAAGATTTGCTTACGCACTTCGCGGTATTGAAAGGCCTGACGCAATCAAAACAACGCAAGGAAGTCGTGGACGGACTGCTGAAGCAGGTGAATCTCTGGGATGCCCGCAAACGCAAACTCGGCACATTCTCAGGGGGCATGCGCCAACGCTTCGGTATTGCCCAGGCACTGATCGGCAATCCGAAATTGGTGATCGTCGACGAACCCACCGCCGGCCTTGATCCGGAAGAACGCAATCGCTTCCTGAATTTATTATCGGAAATCGGTGAAAACGTCGTCGTGATTTTGTCGACGCATATCGTCGAAGACGTGACCGATCTTTGCCCGAACATGGCGATCATCAACAAGGGCCAGGTCTTGCTCACCGGGAAACCGCATACCGCCATTGCCCAACTCAATGATCGTGTATGGTCTGCGATTGTCGGCAAATCGGATTTGCCGGACTACCAGAAGAAATACAATGTACTGTCGACACGACTGGTTGGCGGACAACCTGTCATCCATGTCTACAGCGAAGACCAGCCCGAAGCGGGCTTCCATAAAATCGACCCCGATCTTGAGGACGTCTATTTCCAACATCTGAACGCCCACAAAGCCAAAGCGGCATGAGGAGCGACATCATGATCAGGGAATTTTTCAAGTTCGAACTTCGCGAACAAATACGTTCGCCACTTTTATGGCTGCTCGCAGGCTTATTCGGATTGATGGCGTTCGGCGCGTCATCCAGCGATGCCGTGCAAGTCGGCGGCGCCATCGGCAATGTTTATCGCAATGCACCGACCGTCATTGTCCAGTTCATGGCCATTTTCACCCTGCTTGGCATGCTCATCATCGGCATATTTATCAGCAATGCCCTGCTGCGCGATTTTGAACTCGGCACGGCCGATCTCATTTTTTCCAATCCGATCAAAAAACGCGATTTCCTGATGGGTCGGTTTGGTGCCGCGATCTTTGCCAGCTTGCTGGTATACGTGATCATCGCGACCTTCATTTTCATCGCGCAATTCATGCCATGGATAGATCCAGAACGACTTGGCCCCGTCAGCATGAAGCCCTTTGTCTGGGCCTTCTTCGTTTTCATCTTGCCGAATGTGTTATTCACCGGCGCCGTGCTGGCATTTATGGCCGTCACGACGCGCAGTATCTTGTGGGTCTATATCGGCATACTCGGCTTCATGGTGTTGTATTTCGTCAGCGGAAGCATGCTGTCGAAACTCGACAATGTCTGGATCGCCTCGATGCTCGATCCTTTCGGCCTGCGCGCGTGGGGACGAACCGTCCGCTACTGGTCGACTGCGGAAAGGAATACCGAGTTGCCGGCAATCACCGGGTATATTCTGGCAAATCGCGCCTTCTGGGTGGCGATGTCGTTCCTGATCATCTCGGCAGCCTTCAAGTTGTTCAAAACCGAACGTGCCGGCACCGGCAAGTCCCGGTTTTCGAAAAAGAACAAAACGCTCGGAGTTTCCGATACGCCAGCAAACACGGTGCTTGCGCATGCCGCGCCGCCACGGATCAGTCCGACCTTCGGCGCCTCGACCCGCTTTGCCCAATTTATCCATCAGGTCCGATTTGATGCGGCCGGCGTTTTCAAGAGCATCCCGTTTCTGGTGATGCTGGCGTTTGGCATGGTGAATTTCATTCCTTCGGCCCTTAACGCACAGGTGTTTTTTGACACCCCCATTTACCCAGTCACCTCGCAAATGCTGGAAACCTTGAATGGCACATACAGCTGGCTGCTAATCATCATCGCCTTGTTTTACGCCGGTGAATTGGTCTGGAAAGAGCGCGCCGCCAAACTGGGTGAAGTAACCGATGCCATGCCGATTACGAACTGGTTGCCCTTGTCGGCCAAATTTACCGCACTGATTTTTGTCGTGCTGTGTTTTCAGGCCTTGGGCGGTCTCACTTCAATATTGATCCAGCTGGGCAAGGGTTACACGCAAATCGAACCGATGGTGTATGTAAAGATATTGGCCATCAACAGCATCACCTATCTTTTATTGGGCGGCCTTTCGCTGGTATTGCAGGTTTTTACCAACAACAAATTTATCGGATATGGATTATTGATCGTCGTGCTGGTGGCACAAGCCGTTCTCGGTATGCTGGATTTCACACATAATCTTTATTCCTATGCCAGCGCTCCGAATGCGGTATATTCGGACATGAATGGCTACGGTCATTTTCTGACCGCGCAAATCTGGTTTACCGCGTATTGGGCGCTGTTTCTCGGCATCTTGCTGATACTGGCTTCGGCGTTCTGGGTGCGTGGCGTTGCGCCAAGCGGCCGTGAACGTATCGCTTTGGCATTTCAAAAAATGCGCGGTGGCACAGGCCTGGCTTTGGCCGGTTTTACGCTGGCATTTATCGGAGCAGGCGGGTTTATTTTCTACAACACCAATGTCCTGAATACCTACATTACGCCTGATCAACAAATGGATCTGCAGGCACGTTATGAACAAGAATTCAAAAAATTCGAAAATACT
>JAYUWO010000162.1:0-3869 GCA_043753545.1 Arenimonas sp. | reverse complement strand
GACTAGGCAACGCCCGACCGCAACACCGGAACCATTCAATGTATGCACCAGCTCCGGTTTGCCGGTGGCTGGATTACGCCAGCGAGCCTGCATGCGGCGTGCCTGGAAATCACCACAATTGGAAATCGAGCTGATTTCGCGATAGGTGTTCTGCCCGGGCAACCAGACTTCGAGGTCATGCGTCTTGATGGCCGCGAAGCCCATGTCACCGGTGCATAGCAATAAACGGCGATAAGGTAATTCCAGTTTTTCAAGCACGGTTTCTGCATGACGCGTCATCGCATCGTGTACGGCAAAACTTTCTTCCGGACGAGCAATCGCTACCAATTCGACTTTCTCGAATTGATGTTGACGAATAAAGCCGCGTACGTCTTTGCCGTAGCTGCCGGCTTCGGCACGGAAACAGGGTGTATGCGCCGTCATCAACATCGGTAGCTTTGCATCATCGACGATCTCATCGCGAACCAGATTGGTAAGTGTTACTTCTGATGTTGGTATCAAATAGCGTTTGCTGTCACCCACCATCGTGCTGAATAGATCTTCTTCAAACTTCGGCAGCTGCGTGGTGCCCTGCATCGAATCGGCATTCACCATCAAAGGTGTATTCATTTCGGTATAGCCGTGTTCGTCGGTATGCAGGTCGAGCATGAATTGCGCCAATGCGCGATGCAGACGAGCCAATTTTCCACGCAACACCGTAAAGCGCGAGCCTGATAATTTCGCGCCCGCTTCTCCATCCAGCCAATTATGGCGCTCGCCCAATGCGACGTGATCTTTCACTTCAAAATCGAATACGCGTGGTGTACCGAAAATTTTCAATTCGACGTTATCGGTTTCATCATTGCCAATGGCGACCGATTCATGCGGGATATTCGGGATATGCAAGGAAATGGTTTCGATCTGCGCCTGCACTTCCTGCAAACGTTGTTCGGAAGCTTTCAATTCATCGGCATAAGCCGCAACTTCTGCCATCAGGGGGGCAATATCTTCTCCCTTGGCTTTTGCCATTCCAATCGACTTGGAGCGCGTGTTCCGAAGGTTTTGCAACTCCTGGGTACGGGTCTGGATTTGCTTGCGTTCGTTTTCAAGCGATTCAATCGCCACCACATCGAGATCGTATTTGCGTGTCGCTTTCAGGCGAGCAGCCGTCTCGGCCAGTGAATTACGCAACAAATGGGGGTCTAACATTGAGAATTCCAGAAATGAAACGAGACGGGGCATTATCGCTGGGTTGGCGCTATGGGTGCAACGAAATATTTTAAATGTAGGAGCGTCCTTTAGGCGCGAGAGATCTGGCGGGATTTGTCGCGCCTAAAGGACGCTCCTACCTGTATGGATCTATCTCGGTTTACGGGGCCCAGGAAAAAACATATTGGTTCTTCGCTGGTATTCCCGATATCCCGGCCGCTTTTGCGCCGAATAATATTCGGACGGCACTGCACCGGAATAATGCGTCAGCACGATGTACATCACGTAGGACAAATAAACGAGCATCATGCCGAATGCGAGGGTTTGCCAAAGCGGTGTGTTGCTCAATGCAATCAGGGATGGAATCGAACTCAGCACTAGTGCATTCCACACCATCCATTCGCCAAAATAATTCGGATGCCGGCTATATTTCCAAAGGCCATCTTCGCAATGTTCGCCCTTTCGCTTTTCCCTTCGCATGCGTAAACCAAAACGGGCTTTCTGCGCATCGGCGATGAATTCGAAAACAAAAGCTGCAACCCAGACCGAATAGCCCATCATCTCCAGCATCGATAAATCGGGCGATGAATGACTCGACTGCAAAATCGCGGGCAATGCCAGCACCGACATATTGGCAAGCCCCTGGCTCGCCACTTCAAACAACATGGCAGGTTTTTCCTGCCAACCCCGTCGCTGCCAGCGCAGGCGCTGGTATTGATAACGCGGCAATTCCTTATTCAGATAGCCGAGTTTCAACCCTATCAATGCCATTGCCGTCATACGGCCGCCGGCGAAGATATAAAGCCCGGCGATAATGCTCTGCCGTAGATGGATTTCATCACTGAACAGCAAAACCTGAATCCCGATCAAGAACAGACCCAGTGGCCAGGCAACATCGACATAGGACATGCGGCCCGTTCTGACAGCTGGAATTAAACTGATCAGCAAAAAAATAAATGCCTGTACAACGACATTGGCGAGAGTGAAATCAAAAAGCTGCGGACTCAACAGCAGCAGAAGCAAACAGGCCAAATACGGCAAGCTATGCAGAAAATGAGTGGCGTATTGTTTCATTCGAGGCTTTTTTAGTTGGCGTTGATGCCGCTTATCATTTCCGCCGATCTGGCACCGAGCCAGACCAGGAATAATCCAGCGACTAGACTAATCAACAAATACGCAAGCGCCTGACCATGTTTTTCGGCACGAAAATGGACGAGACATTCCAGCATCAAGGCAGAGTAAGTCGTCAATGCACCCAGTACACCCACCATTAAAAACGCACGCCAGTGTTGAGTATCGGCACCGCGATTTTCCAGCCAGATATACAGATAACCTGCGGCAAAGGAGCCGATCAGGTTGACGATGAGAGTGCCCCAAGGCAGCCCCTGATTGAAATATTTCAAGGCATAGTCGCCAATCAGGAAGCGCCCTGCCGCACCCAATGCGCCACCGGCCATGACGAGCCCGAGCATTGTCCAATTCATTTCACGTCTCTTGCCTTGGTGCGTGCTTCGCGCAACGCATCCAGTTTCTCTTTCAGTTTAATTTCCAGGCCGCGATTGACCGGTTCGTAGTAAATGCGCTCGCCCATCGCATCGGGGAATCCGGTTTGATCCAGTGCAACTCCGCCTTCGACATCGGGATCATATTGATAGTTTTTTCCGTAGCCGATTTCCTTCATCAATTTCGTCGGCGCATTGCGCAGGTGCAACGGGACTTCCTGCGTCCCCAAATCACGAACGTCTTTTTGTGCCGCCTTGAATGCGACATAGGCCGCGTTGGATTTCGGACATGAGGCCATATAAATCACCAACTGGGCCAGCGCTAAATCGCCTTCCGGGCTACCCATGCGATCGTAGGCCTGCCAGGCTTCAATCGCCATCGGCAAAGCGCGTGGATCCGCCAAACCGATATCCTCCACCGCCATCCGCGTCAAACGGCGCGCAAGATAATGCGGATCACAACCGCCGTCGAGCATGCGACTAAACCAGTAAAGCGCGGCATCCGGATTCGAGCTTCTTACCGATTTATGCAAGGCGGAAATCTGGTCGTAAAATTGCTCGCCGCCTTTATCGAATCGACGGGTGCGGTCGGCCAACACCTGCGACAACATCGCTTCGGTAATTTCATTATCTTCGCTGGCGGCCAATTCGGTCGCAATTTCCAGCAAGGTCAATGCTCGTCGGACGTCACCATCAGCCGCTTGTGCAATCAGGTGCAGATTTGCTTCGCTGATTTTGATGTGATGTTGCGCCAAACCGAGTTCGGCATCGTCGAGTGCACGATGCAAGGCACCGACAATATCTTCCACACCCACTGATTCCAAAACATGGACACGGCATCGCGATAACAAAGCCGAATTCAACTCGAAACTGGGATTTTCCGTTGTCGCGCCGACGAAAATAATCGTACCGCGTTCGATATGCGGCAAAAATGCATCTTGCTGGGTTTTATTGAAACGATGAACCTCGTCGACAAATAAAACCGTGCGCCGACCTTCATGAAAACGGCGCTCTGCTTCTGCCAATACGTTTCTGACTTCTGGCAAGCCAGAGAGGACAGCCGATATCGCCTGAAATTCGGCCTCGGCATGTTTAGCCAGCAACAATGCCAATGTGGTCTTTCCACATCCGGGAGGACCCCACAAAATCATCGAATGTATTTGCCCGGCCTCGACCGAG
>JAYUWO010000161.1:0-11710 GCA_043753545.1 Arenimonas sp. | reverse complement strand
AGCACAAAATCCAGACTCGCCAAATGCCCCATCCACTTGGGCAGTGTCCATTCAGGGTTCGGCATCAAAATATTGAGCGTGGCCGTATTGAAAAGCTTTGGATGCAGGCGTTCGAGAAAAATATTGATTGACGGTGTCCTGGTGCTGGGCTGAATCGCCAGACGTTGAAACCATTTGCCGAATTTGCTCGTCTTGAAAAGATTTTTTTCGACCCTGAAATTACCCGGCGTCAATATCGCAGCAAGCAACTCTGCATCTTTCACCAGCCCCACACCATTATCCTGCGTGATAATGCGGATATCGGTCGTACTCTTAGTGTGCATGATTCATTAAACCTGGTTGCATTTGCGGGAGATAACGCTCGGCTGAGCCCATGGGCGCCACTTTCGTAATGGTGCAAAATGCACCCGTCCAGCAAACCGGAATTAACTAATCGCGGTAATTGACCGTACCTGCATCAGAGGCATTTGATCATTCAAAGTTCCGTGGAAATATGAATCAACGTTCAGCCAGCATGGCTTCAACCGCATCAATCGTTTTTGGCACTTTGCCACTGAGGACATCGTGCCCCTTGGCCGTGATCAGAACATCATCTTCAATCCTGATGCCGATCCCCTGATATTTTGCCGGCACGCCTTTTGTACCGGGCGGAATATATAAACCGGGCTCAATCGTAAACACCATGCCGGCTTCAAGTTCGCGAAAATCGCCGGCGATTTTGTATTCGCCGACATCATGCACATCAAGACCCAGCCAATGGCCAGTCTTGTGCATATAGAATTTTTTGTATTCGCCGGATGCAAGGTTTTGTTTCAAGGTGCCCTTTAACAAACCCAGTGACAGTAAACCTTCGGTCAATACCTCGACGGCGGCTTCGTGCCCGGCAATCCAAGGCTGCCCTACTTTCGCCTTAGATAAGGCAGCCGTTTGTGCATCCAACACGATTTGATACAAGGCACGCTGCTCTTTGGAATAACGGCCATTCACCGGCCAGGTGCGCGTGATGTCGGAAGCATAATAACCGTACTCGGCACCGGCATCGCACAACAACAAATCGCCATCGTTCAAAACGGCATTGTTTGCACGGTAATGCAGCACGCAGGCATTGGCACCGGTGCCGACAATCGGCTCGTAGGAAGCAACCGCATTGTTTTTCTTGTAGCAGTATTGCAGCACCGCCTCGATTTCATATTCGTATGCACCTGGCCGAGTGGCACGCATCGCGTCGATTTGAGCCTGCGCTGCGATATCCGCGGAGCGCCGCATCAATTTTATTTCATCTTTGCTTTTGAACAAACGGCACTCATGCAAATGATGACCGAGCTCCAGAAATTCGTGCGGTGGTTCTGAACCCATCCGCATTTGAGCCCGTGTGCGATTCAACCACCCGATCAATTTCAGATCGAATTCCTTGTCGCGACCAAAGTGGTAATAAACGCGACGACGACCTTCCAGCAGGCCGGGCAGAATGTCATCGAGATCATCGATCGAATAGGCATCGTCCATGCCGAGTGTTTCAACGGAACCTTCCGGCCCCACGCGCAGCCCATCCCAAGCTTCACGTTCGGGATTGCGTTCGCGACAAAAGAGCAGATTTTCGCCGTGCTTGCGGCCGGGCACCATCACCAACACCGCATCGGGCTCGGAGAAACCGGTCAGATACCAGAAATCGGAATCCTGACGGTACGGATAGTGTGTATCGTTGCTGCGAATGCGTTCAGGTGCCGATGGCAAAATAATAATCGCATCCTCCGACACCATCCGCATGAGCTGTTTGCGACGCTTGATGAACTCTTTCTGGGCGATCATGAATTCGGCCGGATCAATTTAATTTACGACGATGGCGCGGACCCAGCACGCAATCGCTATGCACTAGCATGGCGGCGACACGGACAAACTCGGACACTTCTTCGAAAGCATCTTCATCGATATCGACATCTTCATAACTGAGTTCGCTCGCAGCGATGCGGCCCAAATCGGTAAGTGCATCCTGCGTTTCTTCCGACATTTTTTTCAAATCGGCACCGGACAGACCAACGCCTCCCAGAAAACCACGGCACCAGGCCAGCAAGGCATCGCCGCGCTCGGACACCGGCTCATCGCTATCGGGCAATAGCAAATCAAATTCAAATTCTTCGGATGCAAGACCAACGCAGGTGGCTTCATACATTTGCGCCAAATCGGTACCCGGTTCGACCTCATGGATGGCATCGTCACTCAAGACAAGACTGAGCCAGTTTTCCGCATTCGCTTTTCCGCCGCCACACAAGTAGCCGCAAAGGCCGCCATGCAGTTCTGGCGCTTCAACCCCCAGTGAAACCATCATGGGTGATTTCGCCATTTTGGCATACAAGGGAAGTACCGGCTGATTCATATGGAACACCTGAAAGACATATCTATATTCTAGCAAGCCTGCGAAACGTCTTGTGAGATTGTACCCGTGCCCACTACACTGATGGGCGGCTACACTTTCGAACGGAGCAGGATTAGTGCCATTGCGTGCCACACCAGCAACTTGTCTTATCCGTTTATTTTATCCAGCGGGGATGCTCGGTATTTGTCTGGCACCCGATTTTGCACTTGCCAACAACTCGGGCGTTTCGAGCGTCGCCAGCATTGCGCCACAGATAGCTCTGGTGGCCGCTGCCGTTTTCCTGGGCCTGATGCTTTGGCAAATCTGGCGTAGACGCGCCATTCAGGAAGCGGAGTTACTCGAAGAAATACGCGAACGTGAAGCGAGACTCAATTTGGCACTGTGGGGTTCGGGCGACGAGTTCTGGGATTGGAATATCCCCGAAAATAGTCTTTATCGCTTGGGCGCGAATCAACTTCTCGGCCAAGGCGCGACGGAATCCATGAGCACCGATGATTGGCGCACGCATTCCCTGCATCCCGATGATCTCCCTCGCGTACAAAAATTATTGCAGGAACATTTGATCGGCCAGAGCGAAGTATTCGAATCTGAACATCGGATTCGCAACAGCAGCGGCGAATGGATCTGGGTGCGCTCCCGCGGAAAATTGGTGGAGCGCGATGCCGAAGGCAAGCCACTTCGGATGGCCGGTACCGCCAGAGACATTACCTTGATACGTCGGGCCGAACGCGAACGGCGCGTGGCACTGGAAGTGCTTCGCAGCATGAGCGAAGCGGTTGCGGTGATTGATCTGGAATTCCGCTTTATTTCCGTCAATCCCGCATTTTCAAGAATTACTGCTTACAACGAAGAAGAAGTCATCGGTCAAAA
Source organism: Arenimonas sp. (assembly GCA_043753545.1). Taxonomy (GTDB): domain Bacteria; phylum Pseudomonadota; class Gammaproteobacteria; order Xanthomonadales; family Xanthomonadaceae; genus Arenimonas. The sequence goes on along the minus strand of JAYUWO010000161.1, from coordinate 8,466 downwards.
CAGCCGTATTCTCGATTCCACCCAACACGGGGAGGATTTTTACCGCCGCGTACGCGACATTCTCGAGCGCACCGGCCACTGGGCCGGCGAAATGTGGCAGAAACGTAAAGACGGGGACGAATTCCTCGGCTGGATCGAAATGTCGGAAGTTCGCGATGCCCACGGTACCCGCAGCCATTTCGTAGCGGTCGTTAACGACATTACCGACAAGAAACGGGCCGAGCAGGAACTGCGTTATCTGGCCAATTACGACACCCTGACCGGCCTGCCGAATCGCGCGCTGCTTTCCGAGCGGCTCGGTCGCGCAATCGTACGTGCCCGCCGTCAGGAAACCCGCGTCGCTGTTCTTTTTCTTGATCTGGACCGTTTCAAAGACATCAATGACTCTTTGGGTCATGCCGCAGGCGACCGCCTATTGAAAGCCGCCGCAACTCGCATCCAGGCTACCGTGGGCGCCTCGGATACCGTGGCAAGACTGGGCGGAGATGAATTCACCGTGATTCTGGAAGATGTCGAAAGTCTGGCGGCGGTCGAACGCATGGCGCGCGAAATATTGACGGCCTTCTCGATGCCGCTCGAAGTCGACGAACGCCACGATGTCAGTATTACCCCGTCTCTGGGTATCAGTTTGTATCCTGATCATGCGTTGGTGCCGACCGATTTATTGAAGTTTGCCGATACCGCCATGTACCAGGCGAAGGCCGAAGGTCGAAATACTTTCCAGATATACAACGAAACCATGGATGCCGAAGCTCGTCGGCGTGCACAGATTCTTGCCTGTCTGCGAAAAGCACTGGATCGTGGTGAATTCCGTCTGGTGTATCAACCACGGATGTCGCTCGCAGACGGCCGTATCACTGGTGTCGAAGCGCTGCTTCGCTGGCATAGCGCCGAGCTGGGTGACATCAGCCCCGTTACCTTCATTCCGCTGGCGGAAGAAAGCGGCCTGATTTTGCCGATCGGCGAATGGGTTTTGCAGGAAGCCTGTCAAACCCTTAACCGCTGGCGCAAACATGAGCTCACCGAGCTGTCAATGGCGGTCAATGTCTCGGTAATGCAATTGCTCAGAGGCAACCTCGGACAAACACTCAAACGCATTCTCGAAGACACCGAAATTCCAGCCAACCGCTTGGAACTGGAATTGACCGAAAGCATGGTGATGGAAAACGCCGAACAGGCCACCGTCGTGCTGAACGAATTGCGTGCATTGGGGCTGACATTGGCAATCGATGACTTTGGCACCGGTTACTCCTCACTCGTGTACTTGAAACGACTGCCGATCGACACACTGAAAATCGACAAGGCCTTCATCGGCGATCTCGACCATGACCCGGATGACGAGGCGATTACGGCCACCATCATTACGATGAGCCACTCGCTCGGCTTAAATGTCATCGCCGAAGGCGTCGAGACCGAACAGCAACTGCGCTACCTGCGTGAACAGGGCTGCGACGAGATTCAGGGCTATTGGTTGTCACCCCCCATCGATGCACATCGCTGTCTCGCTTTTATCCGTAGCTGGCAACCCAGTACGGTAGCCGCTATCCCGGCACCCTATTAAAGCGGTTCATTTCGGGAAATTCGCTTGACCCCCCGAGGATCAGACACTATCGTGAAGCCCATGAGCCAGCCTGACGTGCATAATCAAATCAAAGCTTTAGCCGAGCGTGTAGATCGCCTGGTGGAAGTCACCCGACGCCTACAGGACGAGAATCGCAGTCTGCGGCAAAGTCAGGAACAATTAACCAGCGAACGCTCACAATTGATGAGCAAAAACGAACTCGCGCGCTCACGGGTGGAAGCGATGATTAGTCGCCTCAAATCTCTGGAGCAAAACGCGTGAGTACGCCGTTCAACGTCAAGATACTCGACCGTGAATTTACCGTCGGTGTTGAATCGGGCGAACAAGAAGGTCTGCTGGCATCCGCCCGCTTTCTTGATTCTCGCATGCGCGAAATTCGCGGTAATAATCGCATGGTGTCGATTGAACAGGTTGCCGTACTCGCCGCTCTAAATCTGGCACACGAATTCCTGCAACTCAAGAAAGCCGGTGACCAACGTGACGGTGCGCTTCATGAAACCCTCGGCGACATGAACAGAAAACTCGATGGTTTATTCGATTCCCTGCCGCGATAGTTTTGTAAAAAATCGCCGACTGAATTCACATTTTTTTTCAAATTAGGTTCTATACTATGTTTGTGTCCTCTGCTGTGTTTGACAGCTTGCGCAAACATTTTGCCTTGACCCATAAATACGGCCCGGGAGTTTGTTGACGAAGACGGTGTGCATGTCCGCCCTGTTGCGGGAAGCCTGAAGTCTTCGCCCAGATGCCCACTTGATCCTCCTGGATCAAGGTCGTTTCGCAAGCATCGGCATGGTGGAGGATGCAATCTTGAATTCGGTTTCTGAAACAGAAAAAAATATTCGCGCTGAAAAAAAACGTCTGCGACAGAAATACTCGGCAATGCGTCTTGCTCAAACTGCCGCACAACGCATGCACGCCGCCGAGGCCATTGCAAACCAGCTTGGCGACATATCCCAATGGAACTCTGCCAATTACATCGCCGGCTATTGGGCGTGTAACGGCGAAGTACCACTGCACGTTGTACAGATGCGTGTTCAAACACCAAAAATATGGTGCCTTCCGATCGTTCAATCGAATAGCACGTTGAAATTTGCACCGTGGCGATCAGGCAATGACCTTGTCAGCAACCAATTCGGAATTCCGGAGCCGGACATTGCGCCGACCTCCGCTCTGGATGCGGCAAGTATGAGTATCGTTTTACTCCCCCTGCTTGCGTACACACGAAACGGCCAGCGCCTCGGAATGGGTGGCGGCTATTACGATCGCAGCTTTGCATTTTGCAACTCCAATGCCACGCCGCCGATTCTGATCGGCGTGGCTTATTCATGCCAGGAAGCAGAAAACCTGCCGTCCAGAGCTTGGGACGTAAAGCTGGACATGCTGATCAATGAACGCGAAGTTTTACGTTTTTAAAAATGAATGCGCACGAATTCAAGAAGCAATAATTACGAAGACGAACCGAGGTAAACACAATGCGTTATTGGCTGATGAAGTCGGAACCCGAAGAATTTTCGATTGATGATCTGATGCGCGTCAAACGCGAGCCGTGGAGCGGCGTGCGCAATTACCAGGCACGCAATTACATGATGAAAGACATGAAAGTGGGTGACGGAATTTTTTTTTATCACTCCAATACAGCGGTACCAGGGATTTCCGGACTCGCCGAAGTGGCCTGCGACAGCTACCCGGACCCTACCCAGTTCAACAAGAAATCCGATTACTATGATGCCGCCAGCACTCATGAAAACCCTCGCTGGTGGCTCGTGGATGTCAGCTTTAACCGAAAATTGAAGCGCGTTGTTTCGCTGGATGACTTAAAATCGCAGGCAGAGCATCTGGAAGACTTTGTCCTGCTGAAACGTGGCAATCGTTTGTCGGTGTTGCCAGTCACGGCGAAGCAATGGAAATTTATCTTAACTCTGGAGTAAATCATGTCTCAGAACGAAGGCAAACGTCTGTCTGGCGAAGCTGCCGCCAGATTCATCGAGGAGGGTACGGTTGTTGGGGTCGGTACAGGGTCAACCGTTGCTTTTTTCATAGAAGCCCTGGCTCGGATGAGACATCAAATTGAAGGTGCCGTTTCCAGTTCCGAACAGAGCACTGCCCTCCTCAGACAGCACGGCATTCCGGTACTCGATCTAAATTCCACTGGCACTTTATCGCTTTATGTAGACGGTGCCGATGAATGCGACAAGCACAACCGCCTGATCAAGGGCGGCGGCGGCGCACTCACACGAGAAAAGATCATCGCGGCGGCGAGCAAGAAATTCGTCTGCATCATCGACGCCAGCAAGGAAGTGGACCTGCTCGGCAGATTCCCACTGCCTATCGAAGTCATCCCGATGGCTCGCAGCTATGTTGCCCGCGAAATCGTCGCTCGCGGCGGACAACCTGTCTGGCGCGAAGGAAAAGTCACCGATAACGGAAACTGGATTCTGGATGTCCATAACTGGCAGCTCGTTGACCCGGTCGGCATGGAGGCCGAGCTCAATCAAGTCACCGGTGTAGTGTGTGTTGGCTTGTTTGCCAAACGTGCAGCCGACATCGTTATCGTCGACGGCATTCAACGCGTGTAAAAACATATGGAATAGGTGGGCAGAGATTACGCCCACCTTGAAATTAGGCTTGCTGCTGCAACGCTGCCTGCTCCGCTGCAGCCTGACTGGCCGCCAGCATTCTCTGCATCGCACCGAGGCCGCCATGTAATGCATGAACGGTGTAACCCAGGCCGTTAAGGATAAACGCCGCCGCAGCGGAACGCTCGCCGGTGTTGCAATAAACCACCAGATGACTTCCTGTCGGCAGTGCCAATCCAGCATCTTCTCGTAGGCGATACAGCGGAATATTCACCGCACCATCGATACCTCGCTGTGCGTATTCCTCGGGCATTCGCACATCAAGAATAATCGCACCGTCTTTTACCAGACGCGCCGCATCCGCCGGCAACACCCAATGCACCATTGGCGGCTTCAACACGGCTTCAAAATCTTCTTTTTTCAGGCGCATCAAACGCCCGCCCTGCATGGTTCGAACCGTGGCATTTCGTGGCACGTTTGCCAGCAACGCGTCTTCGCCAAAAATATCGCCTTCCCGCAAATAAGCGACTACCTGTGGTGCGCCATCCAAGTATTTCGACACCGACGCAGTACCCTCGCGAATGACGTAGAAATAATCCGGCGCATCGCCTTCGCGCATGATGATTTCACCGGGAAGGGCCTTGATCTCTTCAAAACGTTGAAACATCTTTTCAATATTACCGGTAGGCAATTTCAGAAATGCATGGCTATTCAACAATCGGAATACCCATGAATTCGCGCCTGGTGTTGCATCAAAATGCTTGTAGCTCTCGGAGCGGCTTACTTGGTCCCACGTAATGATTTTTTCCAGAAAACGCCGATCGAGGCGCAGAACTTTAGCTTTGCTGGAAGTGACTTTCGCGGCAAAACGACGTGGAATGGCATCATTTAATGGGTAACGACCGTGTTGCGCTGTGGCGACATGCGCGACTTTCCTGCCATCGGGATATTCGCATTGGAGCTCACCTTCGAGCAGATAGACAGTATCTTCATCGACACTGCCCGCTTCAAATACGTAATCATGACGCGAGTATTGACTAACAACTGCATCACGCCCCAACTGTTCACGAGTTTCAGCACGGAGGGACTCCAACGGAAACAGCTTGGCAAGCTCTGAAGCGGACATCGGCATAGAAAACTCCCTGAGATAAGTTCAGTCTAGCCTGAAAGATGTTAAAAGCCGAGAGCTTGAAGTATTTCCCATTCAATTTTTTCGGGCAAGCCCGAGCCTGCAATAGTTGCAAACTGCCAATTAGCAAAAACCCCGCTCGTGAGCGGGGTTTTTGTGAATCCAGCGAAACCAGAAGGTTCCGGCAAAGCGAATTAACGCTTCGAGAACTGGGTCGCGCGGCGAGCTTTGTGCAAGCCGACTTTTTTACGTTCCACTTCACGTGCATCGCGGGTCATAAAACCGGCTTTGCGCAGTTCTGGCTTAAGTGTGTCGTTGTATTCAACCAATGCGCGGGCGATACCCAAACGGATAGCACCGGCTTGACCGGTGATGCCGCCGCCTTCAACGGTAACGCTAACGTCGAACTTGTCCGTCATTTTGGTCAGTTCGAGTGGTTGGCGCACGATCATGCGGGAGGTTTCGCGACCGAAGAATTCTTCAATCGAGCGACCGTTGATAACGATTGCACCCTTGCCCGAACGCAGGAAAACGCGTGCGGTGGAGGATTTGCGACGGCCGGTGCCGTAATTTTGCGAAGTTGCCATGAGTTATCCTAAAGCCTTAAAAGTCCAGCACTTGAGGCTGCTGGGCCGTATGCGGATGGTTTGGACCTGCATAAACCTTGAGCTTGCTGTACATGGCACGACCCAGCGGATTCTTGGGCAGCATGCCCTTGACGCCGGTTTCGATGACACGCTCAGGATGCGCATTCATGGCTTGACCCAGGGTTTCAGACTTCATGTTGCCGATGTAACCGGTGAAACGGTAGTACATCTTGTCTTGAAGCTTTTTGCCGGTCACGGTGATTTTGTCGGCGTTGATTACAACAAGGTAATCGCCCGTATCAACGTGCGGGGTGTAAACGGGTTTGTGCTTGCCGCGTAAGCGACGAGCAAGTTCTGTGCACAAGCGACCGAGGGTTTTACCGCTGGCATCAACAACATACCAGTCTTGCTTAACAGTCTCAGCCTTGGCGCTAACGGTCATGTTCTTCATGACGGCTCCAAAGGAAAAAAATTGGGTGAATAAGAAGCGGAATTGTAACCAGCCCACGCGTTCAGCGCAAGCCCACCGGAGCTATTAATGCCAGCCATGCTAGGATTTTGCCTATGGCAGAGTCCCTTGCACCCCCGAAAACCGCGTCCGAGATAGCTTTGCTGGCTGATCGTTGCGTCCAATGTGGTCTGTGTCTACCGCACTGCCCCACCTATCAGCTGGATCGCTCCGAGACCGAATCTCCGCGGGGCCGCATAGCATATATGAAAGCGCTGGCCTTAGGGCTAATCAGCCCGACCGATGCCGGTGACAAGCATTTGGAGCATTGCCTGGGCTGCCGCCGTTGCGAGGCTGCGTGCCCCGCCGATGTGGAATACGGCCATTTACTGGCTCTGGCGCGCGAACAGCAATACTTGCGCAAGCCACCGTCGTTTCAGATAAAGGCGATCAACGGATTGCTGGCCAAGCCTCGGCTTCTGGGCATAGCAGGCTCGCTTGGAAGGTTTGCTGGAAAACTACCTGCCCTGCCAAACGCTGTCGAACCTGGATCATCGGCTAACACCAACCCTGGCAAACACGTTGCCATCTTTGTTGGCTGCATTGCCGAAACTTACGAAACCAACACTCGAACCAGCCTGCAGCGACTCTTGAATACCATCGGCTTTTCGGCAGCGCCAATAGTCGGACAAACCTGCTGCGGCATGGCTGCGTCGCATCTGGGTGATACCGACACCGCCAAAAATCTCGCCGACAAGAATCGAGCTGCCTTCGGCGGCAAGATGACAGTACTTACCTTGGCAACAGGCTGCCACGAAAAATTGTCCAGCATTCTGCAAACACAAAACATCGTCATCGATGCGCTGGATTTTATTTTGCAGCATTCGGCAAATCTGACATTCAAAGCGGCTAACAAGAAAATTGCGCTGCACATCCCCTGCAGCCAATCGACCGTTGTCAAAAGCGACATGGCAACTCGTAAATTGCTGGCGATGGTTCCGAACCTAGAGATTCAATCATTACCCGACCGCGGCTGTTGTGGCGCTGCCGGTATGCATATGCTGGCCGAACCGAAACGTGCCGCGCAATTTCGCGCTCCGTTTATCGAAGACGTGCTTCACTCAAATGCCAGTGAACTTCTCTCTGCCAACATTGGCTGTCGTTTACATCTTGCCAATGGGCTTAAAATACCTGTGCGGCATCCGATTGATTTTCTTGCGGAACATCTAGCATGAGCGAACGCCATTTCAATTTCTTCGACAAGATCATTATCCAGGCTCAGCGCGCCATGAGCACCAGCCTGGGAAATCCATTCGCCGAACGTGAATATCCGGCAGCAAATACTTTGCACGGCATTTTGAACGATGAAGAACAACGCCATGCCGCAGGGCTGATGCGAATCAATCACACCGGTGAAGTTTGCGCTCAAGCACTGTATGTTGGACAAGCCGCCGTGGCACGCGATGAAGACACGCGAAAACAATTACTCGATGCTGCCCAGGAAGAACAAGACCATCTCGCCTGGTGCGCCGACCGCTTGCGTGAACTCGATGCCAGACCAAGCATCTTCAACCCCCTTTGGTATGCCGGCAGCTACACCATTGGATTGGCGGCCGGCCTGCGTGGCGATGGCTGGAATCTTGGCTTTGTCGTGGAAACCGAACGTCAGGTCGAAGCCCATCTGGAAGAACATCTAGAAATACTGCCGCCCTCCGATGCCAGAAGCCGGGTGATTCTGAAAAAGATGAAGGAAGACGAAGCGCGTCACGCCGAACACGCTGAAAATGCCGGCGCTCGCAAACTACCTCAGCCGATTCCGAGAATGATGGCGCTCACTTCGTCGATCATGAAAGCAGTTGCGTACAGAATTTGATCCACACACAAAAAACCGCCTCTCGGCGGTTTTTTATTTCAAACAACGCAATACAAAATCAATCAATCAAATTACGGCCATGAAATAATTCGGCAATTTCACGACGCAACTGCATTTCGATACGCTGACGATCCTTGAAGCTCAGGTTTTTCGCTTTCTCTTCGAACAAATACGTATCCAGATCGAAATCCTTCAAATGCATTTTCGTATGGAATAAATTTTCCTGATAAACATTGACGTCGATCATTTCGTATTTTTCACGCGATGT
>JAYUWO010000160.1:0-11898 GCA_043753545.1 Arenimonas sp. | reverse complement strand
CCATCCCACTATGCCCTTTGACCTAGTGTATGCGGCGTCAACACCGGTTAGGATGTCGGGCCGTTTTTAAAACGTGTCTCCATTCACATTTCATCTGCAGGAACCCTCAATGCGTAAATGTTCTCACCGTAGTCTGCCTTTGGCGCTGGCCATGGCACTGTTTAGTAGCACGGCAGTTTTCGCTGACACCATCGAGGCACCTAAAGGCGTTGTTGCAGGGGCGCAGGTGGAAGGCATTTCCGAATTCACTTTGTCGAACGGCATGAAAGTGTTGCTGTTCCCGGATGCCAGCAAGGCCACCACTACGGTGAATGTGACCTATAACGTCGGCTCCCTGCACGAAAATTACGGTGAAACCGGTATGGCACATTTGCTCGAACACTTGTTGTTCAAGGGCACGCCAACCAATAAAGACATTACCGCTGAAATGAAAAAGCGCGGCATGGGCTACAACGCCAGCACCTGGCTGGATCGCACCAATTATTTTGAAACATTCTCGGCCGACCAAACCCAATTGAACTGGGCACTGCAGCTGGAAGCCGATCGCATGATCAATTCCTTCGTGGCGAAAAAAGATCTGGTCAGCGAAATGACCGTCGTCCGCAACGAAATGGAATCCGGCGAAAACAGCCCGATCAGTATTTTGCTTGAACGCATGATGTCCACCTCGTATCTGTGGCACAACTACGGCAAGAGCACGATTGGTGCACGTGCCGATGTTGAAAACGTATCGATTGATCGTCTGCAGGCTTTCTACCGAAATTATTACCAGCCCGATAATGCGGTGCTTCTGGTGGCTGGCCGTTTTGATGTTGCCCAGACACTGATGCAAATCAATGAAACCTTCGGCAAGATCAAAAAGCCCGCACGCGTACTGCCAAAAATCTACACCACCGAACCGGTGCAGGATGGCGAACGCGAAGTGATCGTCCGTCGTGTTGGCGACACCCAATTGGCCGGCGTGGTCTATCACATGCCGCCGGCATCGCACGTGGACGCCGCGCCGATGTCGGTACTCGCCAATATTCTCGGCGACACGCCCACGGGTCGTTTGCACAAGGCATTGGTTGAGACCAAACAGGCAACCTCGGTATTCGGTTTTAATTTTGAATTGCGCGAGCCGGGCGCGATGCTTTACATGGCGCAATTGCCGCTGTCGGCCGATGCACGCCAGGTATCAACGTCTTTGGTTAGTCAAATCGAAGGTCTTGGTGGTAAACCTGTCTCGGCCGCAGAAGTTGAGCGTGCGAAAAATGCCTTGCTGAAAAGCTATGACATCGTGATGAACGATGCCAATCGCCTGGGCACCGAAATGTCCGAAGCGATTGCTTCCGGCGACTGGCGTTTGTTCTTCATCAATCGCGACCGCATCAAGGCGGTCACGGCGGATGACGTCAATCGTGTTGCCGCCTCCTATCTCAAGCCCAGCAATCGTACCCTTGGCCTGTTCTTCCCGGATGCAAAACCCAATCGTGCCGAAATTCCGGGCGCTCCCGATATCGCTGCTTTGGTAAAAGATTACAAAGGCCAGGCCGCCATTGCCGCTGGTGAAGCATTCGATCCATCGCCAGCCAATATTGAATCCCGTACCGAACGTGGCCAATTCAAGTTTGGTGCTAAATATGCACTGCTCACCAAAAAAAACCGTGGCGAGACCGTGCGCGGTGTGATTAATCTGCGTTTTGGCGACGTGAAAACCTTGAAAAACGCCAAGACAGCCGCAGAAATGGCGGGCGCCATGTTGATGCATGGCACACCGACCATGAGCCGTGAGCAGATTGCCACCACGTTCGACAAACTCAAGGCGAGCGTAAGCATCTCCGGCGATGCCGACAGCGCAAGAGTCACCATTCTGTCGACGCGTGCGAATCTGCCTGAAGTCATGAAAATCGTGCAGGATTTGCTGCGTAATTCCAGCTTTCCGGATAGCGAATTCGAACAATTGCGCACCCAAAGCATCACGGGGATAGAATCGCAACAAAGTGATCCGGAGGCCATCGCAAGTAACGAGCTGTCCCGTCATTTCAATACGTTCGCCAAAGAAGATCCGCGTTATGTCGACACGTTCGCAGATTCGATTGCTGCCATGAAGTCGGTGACGCTCGCCCAGACCAAGGCCTTCCACAAGGATTTTTACGGCGCGACAAACGCCGAGTTTTCCTTCGTGGGCGATTTCGACTCGGCGGCCCTGAAAGCCCAGATTGAAAATTCCTTTGCCAACTGGAAATCGACCAAAACCTATGCACGTTTGGAAAGTCCTTACCAGGCCGTAGCAGTGGCCGACAAAACCTTTGAAACTCCCGACAAAGCCAATGCTCTGGTCTTGTTGCGTTCAGGTTTTGCGATGGATCAGAACAATGCCGATTACCCAGCGATGGTGATTGGCAACTACATCCTGGGCGGCGGCGGACTCAAGTCCCGGCTTGCCGATCGTATTCGCCAGAAAGACGGTTTGAGTTATGGCGCGGGTAGCCAGTTCGATGCAGGGGTGCTGGATGCCAATGCCTATCTGTTTGGTTATGCGATCACCGCGCCGGAAAATGCCGCAAAAGTCGAAAATGCCTTCCGTGAAGAAATCGCCCGTATATTGAAAGACGGCGTGACCGAAGTCGAAGTCGCCGATGCCGTTACCGGTTATCTAAAAGCACGCGAAAGCCGTCGTAACGATGATGGCGGCGTTGCCAGTAGTCTTGCCGATCAGGCGTTTTACGGCTTTACCATGCAGCGCGTGATGGATCTTGAAGCCAACATCAAAAAACTTGATGTTGCCAAAGTGAATGCTGCCCTGCGTGCCAACGTGAAACCGGAGTCGGTGAGTTACTTTGCCGCTGGCGATTTTGCCAAGGCCGCTAAAGCTCCTGCGGCTGCTGCACCCGCCAAGTAATGCCGTAGTCAGTATTCCGATGTTATAAAGACGGGCGAGATGTTTCTCGCCCGTTTTATTTTTAGCCATGGAGTTTTATGCGTACGATAATTTTACTTGCAGCTATCGGTATGTTGTCTGCCTGCACCTTTGTGAAAATGGGGCCGGGCGGCGATGCGATTAAAGTGGCGCCAATGGGCCGGGATATGAGCGATTGCAAGAAATTGTGGGAAATTACGGTCTCGGTGAAGGACCGCCTCGGTCCTTATGAACGCGATACTTTGCGAGTCAGGGACGAGCTGGAAGTGCTGGCCCGCAACGAAGCCCCCGGTTTGAAAGCGGACACCGTGCAGGCCATCGGCCCGGTTAATGACGGGACGCAGAAATGGAATGCGTTTCGATGCATTGGTTCCCAGGCTTCCCGTGATGCCGAAAGCCCCGATAAAGCGGTCACTCAGCCTTTGAAAGATTAATCATTGCCCTTCTGGAGTATGTTGCTATGCGTTTTACAGGAAGACTGAAAAACCTTGCAGCAGTTGCCCTGCTGACGCTAGTTGCGATGCCGGCTACGGCAGAGTTACCGCTTAAAAAGCCGATGGCATTTTATGTCGGCTATGAACTCACGCTTGCCGCGAATGGTTCGATCGAAAAGCTCGCACTCAAGGAGAAGAAGCTCAGCCCGCTGATCACTGATTTTCTGGAAAAATCCGTTCGCAGTTGGAAGTTCACGCCCGGCAGCATTGCGGGAGTTCCACAGCGTACAGAATCTGCGTTATGGCTGAATGTGGAAGCGATACCCCGTGAAGACGGGAATTATGATCTGCTGATTGCCGATGCCAATACCGGTGCATTTGGTACAACTTCGATGGCTCCTCCGACATATCCCAAGGATGCGCTGGTGCGAGGTCAGGAAGCGGTGTTGCGCATATTGGTTTCCTACGATGAAAACGGAGTCGTGACCAAAGTTGAGCGGGTGGGCAAGCTGAGTCCACGTGAGGAAAGGCTCATGCGTCCGTTCGAGCAAGCCAGTTTTTCAGCCGCTGGAAAATGGCGATTTAACCCGGAAAAAGTGGGTGGCAACGGTATCGCTGGAACCAGCATCGTGCCTATCAGGTTCTGCATGGTGGAAACCAATTGCAGTTGGTATCTAACCGGAACAAAGGAAAAAGAGAAGCTTGCAAGTCAGCTCGCATCCCAAGTCTTGCTCGGTTCCAGCCAGGTTTCCATCCAGAGATCCGGACAGCTGAATTAATGACATCCGCCGCATGCCCGATTTGCGAGGCGGTAAACGTTTTCTTTCGGCACCCTTGAACCTCGAGTGACTGTGAAAACAGTGACTTAGTAGCAATTTCGCCGTGAAATCAGCAATTTAAATTGAGCCCAAGGCCCAAACAAGGTAACTTAGAGGGGTTTCCCCATCAGGTTTACCATCATGTTGTTTCAACACGTTGCCATTGCCGGCCTTGCCCATATCGATCCGCCGCTGTCGCTCAGCTCGGAAGAGATTAATAACCGATTGAGGAAAACTACCGATCGCCTCGGCATCACCACCGATGTTTTGCAGGATGTTGCCGGTATTTATTCTCGTCGCTTGTGGAACGGTGAAATGGCCATTGCCGACGCCGCCGTATTGGCAGCGGAGAAAGCGATTCTGGACGCCGGTATTCCGCGTGAAAAGATCGGCTTACTGGTCAATACTTCGGTTAGCCGCGACTTTCTGGAACCCTCGGTTGCCAGCATGGTGTCCGGTACTTTGGGTCTTAGCGAGCATTGCCAGAACTTCGACGTCGCCAATGCCTGTCTCGCCTTTTTGAACGGCATGGATATCGCCGGTCGCATGATCGAGCGTGGCGAAATTGATTATGCATTGATCGTCGATGGTGAAAACGCAGATAAGGTTTACGAAAAGACCATTGACCGCCTGAATCGCGAAGGTATTACGGCCGAAGAATTTCGTAGTGAATTCGCCTCGTTGACTTTGGGTTCCGGCGCCGCAGCGATGGTGCTGACCCGTCGTGAACTCGCACCGGACGCGCCTTTGTACAAGGGCGGCGTCACGCGAGCAGCGACCGAGTGGAACGCGCTTTGCCGCGGCAATCTTGACCGCATGGTTACCGATACCCGCATGTTGCTGATTGAAGGCATCAAGCTGGCACAAAAAACTTTCGATGCCGCGAAGATTGCGTTGGGCTGGGCAGTGGAAGAACTCGACCAGTTCGTCATCCACCAAATTTCGCGCGCGCACACCGAAGCTTTCACCAAGGCATTCGGCATCGATAAAGCCAAAGTGCTGACCATTTTTGCCGAACACGGCAATATCGGTCCGGCGTCGGTGCCGATCGTGCTGAGCAAATTGCGCGATCTGGGCAAACTGAAAAAAGGTACCCGCGTTGCATTGCTCGGTATCGGGTCGGGCCTGAATTGTTCGATGGCCGAAGTGGTCTGGAACGAACCCGCGAAAAAGCCCGCGATCAATCCCGTGGTGTAATGGATGAAGTCAAAGCCAGGTTCCTTTCGAAAAAGGGGCCTGGCTTTTTTTATGGCCACACTAAAACGAACACAAAAATAATATGACCGACAAAACTCTCAGCGCAGAACAGTCCCGCGTGCTTGCCAAAGGCCCGTTTCCGGATTATCCGTTTACGCCAAAAAACTTCACCCAACCAAACGGCTTGGTGCAAAGCTATCTCGACGAAGGCCATGGCGACGTTGTCGTCATGCTGCACGGCAATCCGTCCTGGTCGTATTACTGGCGCCAGCTGGTGTTGGGCCTGAAAGAAAATTATCGCTGCATCGTGCCCGACCATGTCGGCATGGGCCTGTCGGACAAGCCGAGCGATGAAAATTATCGCTATACCCTGCAGTCACGCGTCGATGATCTCGATCGTCTGCTGGATTCATTGAATCTCGGCGACAACCTCACGCTGGCCGTGCATGACTGGGGCGGCATGATCGGTTTTGCCTGGGCTCTCAAACATTCCAAACGCATCAAGCGTCTGGTGATTTTGAATACCGCAGCATTTCCGTTGCCGAAAACGAAAACCATTCCCTGGCAATTGAAACTCGGCCGTGATTCGGTGCTGGGTACTTTGCTGATTCGCGGTATCAATGCCTTCGCCGGCGGTGCGGTGCGTGATGGCGTCGTCACCAAAATGCCGAAAGACGTAGGCAATGCCTATGTTGCGCCGTTTGATTCCTGGGCCAATCGCATTTCTACCTCGCGCTTCGTGCAGGATATTCCATTGAGCGCAGATGATGCTGCATGGTCATTGGTCGATGCCTCGGAAAAATGTTTGAAGCAATATGCCGATCTGCCGATCTTCATCGGTTGGGGTTTGCAGGATTTCGTGTTTGACAAACATTTTCTGAAAGTCTTCCAGGATAATTTCCCGAAAGCTGAGCAGCATATTTTCGAAGACGCCGGCCATTATGTGCTGGAAGATAAATATAAAGTGCTGGTGCCGGCCATCAGGAAATTCCTGGATAGCAACGCGACCCGATAGCCCATTGGCATCCATCGAACGGAACAGTCATGCACGACATTGAAAATCCCTACGCTGCTCCTAGTTCGAAGCCGCTGGAAAGCAAATCGGCATCGAACGGAGCGCTCAGGAAATTATTTTCGCCGACACAGGGTGCAATGGGCGCTTTTTTACTTGGCCCGATCACCGGCGTGTACATAATCCAGGCAAACTTTGCCGCAATGGGCGAGTCCGCTAGGCGAGGCCATGCCATCGTTTACGGTTCGCTCCTCATAGTGGCGGTTGCCTTGTTGTCGCCCTTCGTACCGGAAAAAGTACCGGCCATCGCATTCGGTTTGCTCTATATGATTCCAACGCGATGGGTAATGGAAAAATTCCAGCCAAGCAAGCAACAGATCATCGGTTCTCACGATTATGTTTTCCGCAGTAACTGGCTTGTGTTTGGTATCGGCCTGGTCGGTATAGTTGTTTATATGATCGTGATCGTTGCCATATATCTTGTTTACTCGGCCATAGGTTGGGTTCCGAAACTCTGGTGAGCGCAAATAAAGATATGAATCCCGTTTGCAATATCACCGCCGTTCTCTCGAAAATTGCTGCCGAACGGCCGGAGCAAATCGCGATGCGCTGTCCGGGTTCGCGCGGCAGCGATGGTTTCGCGAATTATGATTTAACCCTTACCTATGCCCAGCTGGAAAATCGTTCGAATGCGATTGCTGCAGGCTTGAAAAAAAACGGCATCACGCAAGGCGTGCGAGCCGTGTTGATGGTGCGGCCATCGCCGGAATTTTTCCTGCTCATGTTTGCCCTGTTCAAAATCGGTGCAGTACCGGTGCTTGTAGATCCGGGAATCGCAAAATCGGCTCTGAAAAAATGCCTGCAGGAAGCCAAACCCGAAGCCTTTATCGGCATCTCGATTGCGCATGCGGCGAGAGTCATTCTGGGCTGGGCGAATAAAACCAGTCGCATCAATATCACGGTCGGCAAACGCTGGTTCTGGGGTGGAAAAGTGCTGCGAGAAATCGAAGCGGAGGTTGCGAATGCCGACAACCAGATGGCGGCAACTCAGCCCGACGATGTTGCCGCGATTTTATTTACCTCCGGTTCGACCGGCATTCCAAAAGGGGTGGTGTATCGGCATCGTCATTTCGTCGCGCAGATTGAATTGCTGCGCGAAGCTTTCGATACGAAGCCGGGCGGCATCAATTTGCCGACGTTTCCACCGTTTGCCTTGTTCGATCCAGCCTTGGGGTTGACCTCGATCATTCCCGATATGGATCCGACCAAGCCAGCGTCGGCCGATCCGAAAAAACTGCATCACGCAATAAATAAATTCGGCGTGGATCAACTGTTCGGTTCACCTGCACTGGTGGCCGTGTTGGCGAAATACAATCAAAAATTGCCGGGCATTTTGCGAATCACTTCCGCCGGCGCTCCGGTACCAGCCGAGGTCGTCGCGACAATGCGCGAGTTGCTGCCGGAAAGCGGCAGACTCTGGACGCCCTATGGCGCGACCGAATGCCTGCCCGTGGCCGTGATCGAAAGCCGCGAATTGCAAACCACCCGCGAACAAACCGAACAAGGTGCCGGTACCTGTGTCGGCCGTCCGATGTCGGCCAATACCGTTCGCATTATCGAAATCACCGACAAGGCGATTGAACATTGGCGTGATGGGTTGCAAGTGGAACCCGGAAAGGTAGGCGAAATTACCGTTGCCGGCCCGACCGCGACCGACGAATATTTTGCGCGACCGGAAGCGACTGCATTAGCGAAAATTCGCGAGAAAATGTTTGATGGAACCGAGCGTATTATTCATCGCATGGGTGATCTTGGCTGGATCGATCAGCAGGGCCGTCTATGGTTCTGCGGTCGTAAATCGCATCGAGTTGAAACCGCGCGCGGAATACTATTCACCGAACAAGTTGAACCGGTTTTCAATACCCATCCGAAAGTAAAACGCACGGCGCTGGTGGGTGTTTCGAACTCGAAAGTCCGGGCGCATCCAACCCCAAATCCAGACGGCAAGAGCCCCTTTTTCATGCAGGCAAGAAGCGTTGGGCAAATACCGGTGCTGTGCATCGAATTGCATCAAAAAGCGTCATCGCAGGAACAGGAAGCCATTCGTCATGAACTGGAAAAAATCGGCAACGGTTTTGTTCACACCGGCATCATTGAAAAATTCCTGTTTCATCCGGGCTTTCCAGTCGATATTCGCCATAATGCGAAAATTGGACGCGAGAAATTAGCGGTTTGGGCAGCAACAAAAATTAAAGCTTGAGACGAACAAGTCATCGGCAAGGATATAAATAGAACATGAAAATTCTTGTTACCGGCGGCGGCGGTTTTTTGGGTCAGGCGCTTTGTGCGGCATTGAAAAAACGCGGCTACGAAGTCACCAGTTTCCAACGAACGTTTTATCCCGCTTTGGAAAAAATCGGCGTGCAACAAATTCTCGGCGATCTTGCCGATCGCAAGGCCGTAAAAGATGCCTGTGCAAATCACGATGCGGTTTTCCACAATGCCGCGAAAGCGGGTGCGTGGGGCAGCTATAAAAGCTATTACGATGCCAATGTGGTCGGTGCCGAAAATGTATTGGCAGCTTGTCGCGAGCACGGTATTCGCAAGCTGGTCTATACCTCGACACCGAGCGTGACCCATGCCGGTCGCACGCCAGTCGAAGGTGGTAACGAAATCAACACGGCTTACGGCGAAAACTTCAAGGCCCCGTATCCGGCGACGAAAACCATCGCCGAAAAAAACGTGATCGCAGCGAATTCATCGACACTGGCAACCGTGTCATTGCGACCGCGCCTGATTTGGGGGCCGGGTGATACGCAACTGCTGCCGCGTCTGGTCGAACGTGCAAAAGCCGGACGATTGAAATTCATTGCCGGCGGTTTCAATAAGATGGACACGACTTATATCGACAATGTAGTGCATGCACATCTGCAAGCCTTTGATCATCTCGAAATCGGTTCTGCCTGTGCCGGCAAGGCCTATTTTATTTCGAATGGGGAACCAAGGCCGGTGCGTGAAACCGTCAATGCCTTGTTGAAAGCCGCCCATGCGCCGCAAGTCACTGGCAGTATTCCGTACAGCCTTGCCTACGCCGCCGGTGCCGTTCTTGAAGTCTTATGGCATGTATTGCCATTGAAGGGCGAACCGCCGATGACGCGTTTTCTGGCCGAGCAGTTGTCGACGCCGCATTGGTATGACATTTCGGCAGCAAAGCGTGATTTTGATTATGTGCCACAGGTCAGCACTGAAGAGGGCCTGAAACGCCTACAAGCGTGGTGGCAGAACAAGGCCGGATAAGCGGGAATAATCTCCCCAAGCCCGATACAATAGGCTCATGAATACATCCGTATCGTTTTTCGACTCCTTGAAGCCGCTGGCAGGCAGAGCGCTCGAGCAGGCTTTGAATCGCGTGCTGGCTTTGGACCCGGATACCCAGGCGGCGATTTCGAAGCTTGATCAGCGTCGCATTCAATTGGCACTCGAAGCCCCTGCCATCGCACTGGAGATTTCCGTCGACGGTAATCAACTACGAGTCGGCCCGGTGCAGGACAGTGAAGCCGACCTGGGCATTCGCAGCACGATCTCCGGTGCCTTGTCGCAATTGCCGTTTTTTCGTTCCAGCAATGCCGCCCCGGTTGGCAAAGTGCGGATCAATGGCGATGCCGAATTGGCAAGGCAGCTGCAAAATCTGGCAAAAAATTTCGACCCCGACTGGGACAAACCATTCGCTGAAGTGTTTGGCGTGGTGATTGGACCACAAATTTCGAAAGCGCTACGCGAAGCTTTCAAGCAAGGCACTGATATCGCGAAAAAATTCAGCCAGGACGGTGTCGACTTCCTGACCGAAGAATCGCGCGATGTCGTTAGCGGGGCCGAACAGGCCGCATTTAATGAAGATGTTGATGACCTGCGTGATCGTGCCGAGCGCGTGCTGGCCAGATTCGAAAAACTGAAACAATCGCAGGAGCCGAGCGCATGAGTTCGACTCTGCGTGCGGTGCGTATCGCCCGCGTCCTGCTGCGACATCGTCTGGACTCCTTACTGGAAGACACCGCATTTGGCCGCTGGTTATGGTTGCTGAAACCGTTTACTCCTACACGCAGTGAAGAAGACAATTTGCCACGCGGTGAAAGATTGCGGCTGGCCCTGCAGGAACTCGGCCCGATTTTCGTCAAGTTTGGCCAGGTGCTGTCCACGCGTCGCGATTTATTACCACCGGATGTTGCCGATGAATTGGCAAAACTCCGTGATCAGGTTGCCCCCTTTCCCGGTGATGTGGCAAAAAAAATCATCGAAACCCAGCTGGGCAAACCGATTGCCGAATTGTTTGCCGATTTCGATGAAACGCCGCTGGCGTCCGCGTCCATTGCCCAAGTCCATCCTGCCACACTGCATAACGGCCAAGCCGTTGTCGTCAAAGTCTTGCGCCCGGATATCGCCGAGAAAATCAAAGCCGATATCGGTCTGTTGCGCCACCTGGCCAAATTCGCCGACAACTACCATCCGAACGCAGAAAAAATCCGTCCGCAAGAAGTGGTCGACGAAATCGAAAACACCTTGCACGCCGAACTGGATTTGCAGCGTGAAGGCTCCAACGCGAGTTATATGCGGCGTCTCTGGAAAGATTCGGATGACTTGTATGTCCCGGAAGTATTCTGGGACTACAGCCGCGAGAATGTACTGACACTCGAACGTGTTTCAGGCATCGGTTCGGATGACGTAGCAGCATTGACGGAAGCCGGTATCGATCTTTCCAAGCTCGCAGCGAAGGGCGTGCGTCTGTTTTACACGCAGGTATTCCGTGACAATTTTTTCCACGCCGATGCGCACTCCGGCAATATCTGGGTAGATGCCACCCGCAAGGATAATCCGCGTTATATCGCGCTCGATTTCGGAATAGTCGGACAACTGGATCAACGCGACCAGTATTATCTCGCCGAGAATTTCATGGCGATGTTCAAGAACGATTACCGGCGTATCGCCGAACTGCATGTTCAGGCGGGCTGGATGCCGTCGAATGTCCGCATCGATGAACTGGAAGCCGCAATCCGTGCCGTATGCGAGCCTTATTTCACCCGCCCTTTGTCAGAAATTTCGCTCGCGGAAGTGCTGGTGAAAATATTCCGCACGGCGCAGCGATATGAGCTTACCTTGCAGCCGCAATTAATCCTGTTGCAGAAAACCCTGTTGAATATCGAAGGTGTTGCCCGTCAGCTGGATCCGAAGCTGGATTTGTTCGAGGTGGCAAAGCCGGTGCTGGAAACCATCCTGCGCGAACGCTATAGCCCAGCCACCTTGATGGCGGAATTGCAGAAACGGATGCCGGAAATTATTTCACAGGCCCCGGATATGCCGCGATTGGTCCGCAACTGGTTTGCCCAGCAGGTGAACGGTGAGCACACGGTAAATATGCGTTCACATGAAATAGCTGAACTGTCTCGGCTGACGCGGCAGGCGCATTTCCG
This sequence comes from Arenimonas sp., assembly GCA_043753545.1. GTDB lineage: Bacteria > Pseudomonadota > Gammaproteobacteria > Xanthomonadales > Xanthomonadaceae > Arenimonas. The sequence goes on along the minus strand of JAYUWO010000160.1, from coordinate 70 downwards.
TTTGACCTGGATGATTCTCGCGAGTGGCTTGCTGGTATGTTCCGCGCTGTTTTATTTGTTCGATACGCAG
>JAYUWO010000159.1:0-4043 GCA_043753545.1 Arenimonas sp. | reverse complement strand
CAAAGCATTCGATTTGGTCGCCAGGTTGCACGTCGTTGTAGGCTTTAACGGCAATACCGCATTCGGTACCACTCTTAACTTCTTCGACCAGATCCTTGAAGCGACGCAGCGATTCCAGTTCGCCTTCGAACACCACGACGCTGTTACGCAATACGCGGATCGGCTTGTTCTTCTTGACCGAACCTTCAATAACCAGCGAACCGGCAACGGCACCAAATTTCGAGCTGCGGAACACATCGCGTACTTCGGCGATACCGATAATTTCTTCGCGAATTTCCTTGCCCAGCAAACCGGAAGCGACTTGCTTAACCTGATCGATAACGTCGTAAATAATCGAGAAGTAACGAAGGTCCAGTCCGTTGCTTTCGATAATTCTTCGAGCGGTTGCATCGGCACGTACGTTGAAGCCAATCAACACGGCTTTCGATGCGGCGGCCAGCGTTGCATCGGATTCGGTAATACCGCCAACACCGGAACTAATCACATTAATACGAATGAGTTCATTCGATAAACCGGTGAGTGATTGACGTAGGGCTTCGACCGAACCTTGTACATCGGCTTTCACCAAGATGTTCATGGTTTGCATTCCGTTGTCTTGACCCATGGAAGCCATAATGTCTTCCATACGGCTGCCGGCAGAGGTGACCAAGCGTGATTCGCGACGTTTCGCATCGCGCTGCTGGGCAACATCTTTCGCCAGACGCTCGTCCGATACCACGACGAAATCATCGCCTGCATCGGGTACACCAGAGAGACCCAATACCTGAACTGGAATCGAAGGACCGGCAGATTCGGTCTGCTTGCCATTTTCATCAAATAGCGCACGCACGCGGCCGTAATGCACGCCGCAAACCAGGTAATCGCCTTTCTTCAATGTACCTTGCTGTACAAGTACAGTAGCAATCGGGCCACGGCCTTTGTCCAGAGCCGATTCAATCACAACACCTGTAGCCAGTGCGTCATAAACCGCTTTCAACTCCATCACTTCGGCTTGCACCGAAATCGCATCTAACAACGCATCGATACCCATACCGGTTTTTGCCGATACTGGAACAAATTGCACGTCACCGCCCCACTCTTCCGGCACCACTTCCAATGCGACCAAACCTTGTTTGACGTTATCGGGATTGGCTTCCGGCTTATCCATTTTATTGACAGCAATCAGCAATGGCACTTTGGCAGCCCGAGCATGATTCACCGCTTCGATGGTTTGCGGCATGACGCCGTCATCCGCAGCAACAACCAACACGACGATATCGGTGAGTTTTGCACCACGCGCACGCATCGAGGTAAACGCCGAGTGACCCGGAGTATCGAGGAAGGAAATAACGCCTTTCTCGGTTTCAACATGATAGGCGCCGATATGTTGCGTGATACCACCGGCTTCGCCAGTCGCTACTTTGGTTCGGCGAATGTAGTCGAGCAAAGATGTTTTACCGTGATCGACATGACCCATGATCGTGACCACAGGTGGGCGTGTTTTTTGTTCGCCTTGCACTTCAACTTTTACGGCTTCCAATGCGCTTTCAGCATCGTCGTCTTGTGTTTTAGTTGCTTTATGGCCGAGTTCTTCGACAACAAGCACGGCAGTATCATGATCAATTGCCTGATTGATAGTTGCCATTACGCCCATTTTGAAGAGTGCGCGTACAACTTCGGTTCCCTTCATTGCCAATTTATTGGCAAGTTCGCTGACCAGAATACTTTCGCCAATAAATAGTTCGCGCAAAATCGGTGCGGTTGGTTTCGAGAAGCCATGCTGACCGGTCGCGGAACGTGAAGCTTCAACTGCTTTGAGTTTCGGTTTACGGCGATTACCAGCCGAGCGACGCGCACGTTCATCGGCGGTGAGATGCAGTTGACCAGCGGCAAAACGGGCAGCCGAACTGTCTTCACCTTCGTTATCCACCATTGCATGAGAACCGCGAGGCTTGTGTTTGATCGCAGGTGTTTTGCTTGGAACATTGCTCTTAGGAGCAGTCGGACCATTATCACGACGTGGCATGTCCACTTTGTGCGGACGCGGAGCGTGCTTATCGACCGGCTTGGCAGCTTTCGGGCCGGTATCTTCAGCAGGCTTGACAACAACGGCGGCAACCAGCTTCTCGGCTTCTGCGCGAGCCGCTTTCGCTGCCGCTTCGATAACCGCTTGACGCTGCGCTTCTTCATCACGGCGAGCACGATCGCGCTCACTCAGAGCTGCGTTCTCGGCCTGGTTGCGTGAATTGGAAACTTCCAATTTACGCAAGGCATCTTCGCGTTCGTCGTTTTGAGGCACCTCAACTTGGTCGCGTTTTATGTAAGTGCGTTTTTGACGCACTTCGATTGACACGGTGGTTTTTGCCTTGCCGGCACTTACCGTAAGCTCTTCGACCTTGCGGCGCTTGAGCGTGATTTGCTTGGGAGCTTCGCCCTCGGCGGCTTTTTCATCTTTGCCATGAGTACGGCGCAGGAAACCCAGCAATTTCATTTTCTCGGTACTACTGACCACCTGATCTGGCCCACTGAATGTCATGCCGGCACCCGATAGCTGCTCAAGCAACTTTTCGGTGGGCATTCCAAGCACTTTGGCCAGTGAACCTACGGTGACTTCAGACATGTTTTTTGTTTCCTAAGTTGGGCCGAAGCCCGTTCTATTCCATTACTAATTCATAACGCGATGAATCAATTAATCCTGGCGGGCAGCCATGATCAAAGCCGCAGCTTGCGCTTCGCCCATGTCCACCATATCCAGCAATTCAAATGTCGCCAAATCGGCGAGATCCTGCTTGGTGATGACGCCATGGCCCGCGATGGCATAAGCCGTTGCTTCATCCATCCCTTCCACCGCCAGCAAATCATCCGCCGGCTTGTGGTCTTCAATTTCTTCTTCCACGGCCAGCGCGTCGTTGAGCAGCGCATCACGTGCACGGGCACGGAGCTCTTCCACGATGTCTTCATCAAAGCCTTCTACGGCCAGCAATTCAGCTGCAGGTACGTAGGCGATTTCTTCAACGGTGCTGAAGCCTTCGGCGACCAGGATGCCGGCGATTTCTTCATCGACTTCAAGTTTCGCCATAAACAACTGGCGCGCGGTCGCTTGTTCGGCATCGCTTTTCGCGCTGACCTGGTCTTGCGTCATTACGTTCAATTGCCAGCCGGTCAAACGGCTTGCCAAACGGACGTTTTGGCCGCCTTTACCAATGGCTTGCGCCAATTTGTCTTCGGCAACGGCGATGTCCATCGAATGTTTTTCTTCATCGACGATGATCGACTGCACTTCGGCAGGCGCCATTGCATTGATCACGAATTGCGCCGGGTTGTCCGACCACAACACGATATCAACACGTTCGCCATTCAGTTCATTCGAAACCGCTTGTACGCGTGAGCCACGCATACCGATGCAGGCGCCGATTGGATCGGTACGGTGATCGTGTGCCAGCACGGCGATTTTCGCGCGATCGCCCGGATCACGTGCCGCCGCTTTAATTTCCACCAAACCCTGGCCAACTTCCGGCACTTCGAGCTTGAACAATTCCATCATGAATTCAGGGGCGCTGCGCGAGATAAAAAGCTGAGGGCCACGGGTTTCCGGGCGCACTTCCAGCAGGTAACCCCGTACGCGATCACCCGGACGCAGTACGTCACGCGGAATCGATTTGTCTTTCGGAATCACGGCTTCGGCATTACCGCCGAGGTCAACGTAAACATTGCCGCGCTCTGTGCGCTTGACGATGCCGTTGATCAATTCACCAACGCGATCGGACCAGGCTTCCAGCACTTGTGCGCGCTCTGCTTCACGCACACGCTGCACGATAACTTGCTTTGCTGCTTGAGCAGAAATACGGCCGAATTCCGGGTTTTCGATGTGCTCTTCAACAAATTCGCCGATCTGGATGTCTGCGTTGTCTTCAATCGCGTCCATCATGCGAGTCATGCGATCCGGCGACTCCATGACGATATCGTCGGCGACCACTTCCCAGCGACGGAAGGTCTCATAAGTACCATCTTTAGGATTGATGGAAACGCGCACGGATACGTCTTCGTCGTGATAACGTTTTTTA
>JAYUWO010000158.1:0-12164 GCA_043753545.1 Arenimonas sp. | reverse complement strand
GTACCAGTGCCGGCGCGGCTCGAGACTTTGGTGTAACTACGATTTTTATATACGTCCAGAATATTACTGGTGTTGTTTGGATTTTCGTCGGCGATTTCCAGAATGCTCCAAACACTGGTGCCGGTGCTGCTGGAATACGGATACACCGTGTGACCACGAATCGTTTGATTTAACGAACAGCGAAGTTGCGAGGCACTGCTGGTATTGACGCGGCTGTAGTAGCCAGTTTGTGCGGCAGCAGCGATCGTGTAATTGATGACCGTGTTGCTTGCCGGTGAAGCATTGGCGCTGTCTTTGATATTCGCGGCAACGGCGGTAAAGGTGCAAGTCTCACTGCCAGCCAAGGCGCCGTTGTGCGACACCGTAAAGCTAGTGCCGGAACTTGGATACGTCAGCGCACGAACTCCGCTTTGACTGCAAGACAAAGTAAACGCACCGGCGTTGGCGGTAACGCTTTCGCTGAAGTTGACTTGGATATCGCTCGCCGCGGCCACACCGGTAGCACCGTTCGCTGGTGTGGTCGATGTGACGGTCGGTAGTACATTCGGTGCGGTAAAGCTTTGGCTGTTATTGCAGGCGCCCATGGTTTGAGTGGCAGAAGCGCGCCAGGTGAAGCTCGACGATCCGGTGCCGGTACCGCCAAGTTGTAAAGAGGTGCCTGCTGCTGTTGTGGCAGATTCCGATACCGACAGATTGGTGCTGGTCACGCCCGCGGCAGGGCCATTTGAGGCTGTCATGGCGCCTTCGTAGCTGATGAATTTCACCAGTGCGCCGCTGCCGTTGACCAAAGCAAAGCCGTCGTTGGCACCGTTTTGAATACCATTGCTGGGATAACTCAATACGGCGATTTTTACAGTACCGCCGCAAGTCACATTGCTGCCGGCGGGCAGTAAATCGTTGTCGTAAAACACCGCCGCCGTTGGGCTGCTACCGTTGTAGAGATAAATACGGTAAGTGCTTAGATTTTCGCCAGCGGTGGCGATGACTTCGATTTTTTCGCCGACATCACCGGCTGAAGTCAAATCGTCGTAATGGAATTCGTTGATGAACACTTCTGCATTGACATTGAAACTGGCACACAAAAACAGACTCGTGAGCAGACTTGCTGCCCCTGATTTTTTAAGCCGCATAAATTTGTCCCCGATTAATAAATGACACGCGTGCATTATTTTGCCTGCCGATTGTGACAGGAAATCTTGTGATTTGTGTCACATTGTTACACAAGATGTTGTGTTGCGGCGCAGCATCGAGACGCATAAAAAATGCCGGATCATGCCGGCATTTTTTAAACGCAAATCGTATTAATTTCGAATACTTCGACGTGGTGGTTTTGGCGACGGTATCGCACGATTCCGTTTGATCGGATTCGACGAGTTGATATTCAGTGTGCAACTTGCCGGTTTGGCCGAGGTAAACAATGCCTGGGTGCCCCATTCCGGATGATTGATAAACGGATTGCGGTTGCCCTGGAAGTTGTAAATCACCTCGTTACGGGCCACTTCGGCAGCATCGGGTGGGTCGGCCTGATGCCACAGCAGCAAATCGGTCAGCAAGCCCATATAGGCAGGCGAGGCAGAAGTGGCGACAACCAAACCGGCATTGTCGGTCAATTCAAGATCGGGTTCGTTTTGGCCGGTGATGGTATGGGTGCCGCCTTCATAACGAATTGCCATGTACAAGATAGCGCGTGCCACATCGCCTTGGCGCTTGCTCCAGGTTTCGTAAAAGTTGCTATTTACCCAGTTCGAATTGCCGGGATAAACACCGGTGCCACCACCACTGCCGTTATTGATTTCGGTAGCGCGTTCGGAGCAGCCAGCGCCCTGCGTGCAATAGGAATAAGGACTGTTGCCGCGATCGGCGTTGTAGTTGGTATCGCTCAAATACAACATGTGCGTGTCGGTATAAGGACCATGTGGCAAGCCAAGATTTCCGGTCGTACTGCCAAAGCCTAGCGAGTTCGGCCACGTGTGTTCGCGGTTGTAAGTGATACCGCTGCCGGTACCGGCACGATCGGAGCCTTTGGTGAAACTACGGTTCTTGTAGATGTCGAGAATTCTGCTGGAATTATTGGGATCTTCGTCGGCAATTTCCAGAATGTCCCAGGTGTCGGTGGTGCTGGCGCTGTAGGGGTAAACCGTATGGCCACGGATCACGGTATTCAGCGAACAACGCAATTGTTCTGCACTGCTGGTATTCACCCTGTTGTAATAGGAAGCAACACTGCCGCCGGCAATCTTGAAGCTGACCACTTTGTCTTGCGACATCGCCAGGCCATCGTCGTCGGTTACGCCGGCAGCGATGACGGTCAGTGTGCAGGTTTCGCCGGCTTGCAAAACTGTGCCGCTGACAAGGGTCACAGCGCGACCTGCTCCGTTAACTATCGCCAGCATCTTGTTATTGAAGCGCAGTGGAACGACGCCGGAAAGCGTGCAACTCAATACGAAACTTTCATGATCGACACCCACCATTTCGCTGAATACCACGCGGAAGTCGGTGGCGCCGGGAACGCCCACGGCATTGTGCGCGGGCGTGGTGGACACTACATACGGCGCCACGTTTGGCGGCGGTGCCACGGTGAAATTCACCACCGTATTTTGGCTTGGGTGTGCACCTTCCTGATCAGTAATTTCACTCGCAAAGACCGTTAATGTGCAGGTTTGGCCTTCTTGCAAACCGATTGAGCTGGTTAAGGTAAAACTGCCATCATAAACAACACTTGAAAATACCGTTCCATCAATACTGCATTGCAAGCTGAAAGCACTCGCTGTAGCAGTCACGTATTCACTGAACGTTACGCTGAAAGTATTTGACTCGGGCAGTACATTGCCGTTGTTGACAGGCGACGTATTGACTACAAAAGGTATTGGATTAACTACGGTGAAATTGATGACAGTATTTTGTGCGGGGTTCGCACCGTCGGCATCGATAATCTGACTGGCGACTACGGTTAGCACGCAAGTATCGCCGTCCTGAAATTCAGTCAAACGACCTGGAATCAATACAAATTCATTCGGTGGTGAACCAATTGGCGTGCTCGCCATGATGTCGATGTTGCCGCCAATCGCACAGCTCAATGTAAATCCGGCGCCAGGTGTCACTTCGGAAACGGGTTCATTGAATGTCACAGTGAGCGCAATAAGGCCGGAAGGTACGGTGCCGCCATTGACCGGATTTGAGGATGAAACGACAGGCAACACATTAACCGGCGTGCCGAGATTGAAAACCTGATTGTTGTTGCAGGTGCCGAAAGTGCTGGTAGCAGAAGCGGCCCAGGTGAAGCTGGCATTGGCACTGCCGGTGCCGGTTAATTGCAGCGATGTGCCTTCGACGGTAGTACTGATTTCGGAAACAGGAATATTGGTACTTGTCATGCCGTTGGCAGGTCCATTGCTTGCCGTGGCCGCACCTTCATAACTTATAAATTGCATCACGGCACTATCCGAACGACGCACGATGGCAATCGCATCGTTCGCACCATTTTGGATGCCGTTGACAGGGTAGGTAAGCACGGCGATCCGCACGTTCGATCCGCAGGTGACATTCGAGCCCGCCGGAATCGCATCGGTGTCATAGGTCACAGCCGCAGTCGCATTGCTGCCGTTATATAAAACGATATCGTAAAGCGTCAGATCTTCACCGGCCGTGGCCACAATCTCCAGCGATTCATTGGTATCGCCTGTTGTCGGCGTATCGGCATCGTCATAATGGATTTCATTGATAAACACTTCGGCCTGCGCCGATAGGCTTGCAAGGACAAAAGCGCCCCCGAGCAGACAGGCTGCTCCTGTTTTCCTAAACAACATGTGTTTCCCCAGAATGAATATTGACGCGAGCTGCGAATATTAGCCGGCGATTATGACAAAAAGCCGGTATCCAGGCGTTAGATTTAGGTTCGGCAAAGAGAGTTTTTTGGCGATCCCCCTTGAAAGCCCGCCAGCACCGCCCCCATAAAGCGAAAGTCGAAACATTCCCTTGCAGGTGTGTTTACGCGTTAAAATTGGCACTCGGCGGGGTAGAGTGCTAACAAAGACCCCCAAAAACATTAAGAAGTCTCGTAAGTATCTGTTTTTATTGACCAAGAGGAAGCTATGAATATTAAACCGCTGTTTGATCGCGTCGTTATTAAGCGTATGGAAGAAGAAAAACTGTCCGCTGGCGGCATCGTAATCCCGGATTCGGCCACTGAAAAGCCAATCAAGGGTGAAGTAATTGCCGTCGGTGAAGGCAAGGCCCTGGACAACGGCAGCACCCGCGCGCCTAAAGTCAAAGTCGGCGACAAAGTATTGTTTGGCAAATATGCCGGTACCGAAGTCAAGCTCGACGGTGAAGAATTTTTGATCGCCAAAGAAGACGACATTTTCGCCATTTTGGGTTGATGCATACGGTGTGCCTCGGCACGCCATGCAAACCGTGAAATTAAAACGGTGGGCCACGTCCACCCGACAACAAGAATTATTTTTGAGGTAATACATCATGTCAGCTAAAGATATTCGTTTTGGTGAAGACGCACGTTCACGCATGGTCAAAGGCGTCAACATTCTCGCCAATGCAGTGAAAGCCACCCTCGGTCCTAAAGGCCGTAACGTCGTGCTGGAAAAAAGTTTCGGCGCACCGACCATCACTAAAGATGGCGTTTCGGTAGCAAAAGAAATTGAACTCGCCGACAAGTTTGAAAACATGGGCGCACAAATGTTGAAAGAAGTCGCTTCAAAAACTTCCGACAACGCCGGTGACGGCACCACGACAGCCACCGTTCTGGCACAAGCCATGATTCGCGAAGGCATGAAGGCTGTTGCAGCCGGCATGAACCCGATGGATCTGAAACGCGGTATGGACAAAGCCGTGATCGCTGCTACCGAAGAACTGAAAAAAATCAGCAAGCCTTGCAACAGCAGCAAGGAAATTGCTCAAGTCGGCGCGATCTCGGCCAACTCCGATCATGACATCGGCGAATTGATTGCCAAGGCCATGGACAAAGTCGGTAAAGAAGGCGTAATCACCGTTGAAGACGGTTCCGGTCTGGACAACGAACTCGACATCGTCGAAGGCATGCAGTTTGATCGCGGTTATTTGTCGCCTTACTTCATCAATAACCAACAAAGCATGGCGGCCGATTTAGACGACCCGTTCATTTTGTTGCACGACAAAAAAATCTCGAACGTTCGCGAATTATTGCCAGTACTGGAAGCTGTTGCGAAAGCCGGTAAACCTTTATTGATTGTTGCCGAAGAAGTCGAAGGCGAAGCGCTCGCTACTTTGGTCGTCAATACCATTCGCGGCATCGTAAAAGTATGCGCAGTGAAAGCACCTGGTTTCGGTGATCGCCGCAAAGCGATGCTCGAAGACATGGCCATTCTCACCGGCGGTACCGTGATTTCCGAAGAAGTGGGTTTGTCTTTGGATAAAGCGACCATTAAAGATCTCGGCCGCGCCAAGAAGATTCAAGTCTCGAAAGAAAACACCACTATTATCGACGGTGCCGGTGTTGCCGAAGGCATTCAAGCCCGCATCCAGCAAATCAAGGCGCAAATCGAAGAAACTTCTTCCGATTACGACAAAGAAAAACTGCAAGAACGCGTGGCCAAATTGGCCGGCGGCGTTGCAGTAATCAAAGTCGGCGCTGCGACCGAAGTGGAAATGAAAGAAAAGAAAGCCCGCGTTGAAGATGCATTGCACGCCACCCGTGCAGCGGTCGAAGAAGGTATCGTTCCTGGCGGCGGCGTGGCACTTATCCGTGCCTTGACTGCGATGGGTAAATTGAAAGGACTCAATGACGATCAAAACGTCGGTATCACAATCGCCATGCGCGCGATGGAAGCGCCTCTGCGCGAAATCGTTGCCAACTGCGGCGAAGAGCCATCGGTTGTGTTGAACAACGTGAAAGCCGGTGAAGGTAATTACGGCTACAACGCAGCGACCAGCGAATACGGCGACATGGTGGCAATGGGTATTCTGGATCCAACCAAAGTGACACGTACTGCCTTGCAAAACGCAGCTTCGATTGCCGGTCTGATGATCACCACCGAATGCATGGTGGCAGAATCACCGAAGAAAGAAGAAGGTCATGGCGGCGGCGGACACGGCGGCGGCATGGGTGGCATGGGCGGTATGGATTTTTAATCCAAACGCTTTTCCCTCTCCTTCGGGATACCGAAGGGAGTGGCTTCATCAGAGGTGCCGCGAAGCCGGCGGGAGAGGGTACGAACTCGCCGGATATACAAAAAAACCCTGCTTCGGCGGGGTTTTTTTGTTTCATGTTAGATGCACGTCACAATGTCATAACGATTCACAGTTTGTAACTTGCTGCACTTTCGCTTTGCCGTTACCGTAACAAGGCTGCTGCCCGGAAAATTCATGAAGCAAACCGCATCATTACGATTAAAGCAGGAAGTGACCGATACCTATCGGCTTGCGCTGATCGGGGGTTATTTTTATTTGGCCGGATGGCTCGTCATTGCCATCTACGGCAACGCATTCACGCATAGTCCGCTGATTGCCTGGAGCCTGACTTCGGTGCTGCTTGTGCTGGCCATCCTCCGCCGTTTGCACAAGACACCACCTGCGACCGCCACTGATGCGGTAATGAATCGGTGGTTGATGTTGCACTGGAGTATTGTATTTTGCACCACCGCGCTTTTTGGCCTGGTGTTTCTCTGGACGATGATCGATACACGGCTGGTTGGCGGTCAGACTGCCGCACTGCTTTCAACAATGGCACTCGGTGTCGCGATCGCGCACGCTTTCGCGATGCGTTTGCGATTCGCCATATCTTGCGTGGTGGTGATCTACCTGCCGGGCCTGGTCGCTTTATGGCTGACATCGGAAACTTCGTCCAGCGCAATGGTGATGTCGATTTATTTGTTGTACGTGGTCGCGACCTTGTGGCGTAGTCACGACGAGTACCAGCACCGTCTGGATATCGATCAGCAGTTACGGGACCAAAGCGACCTGTTTGAACAGCAGGGTCGTATCGATGCGCTTACCGAACTTGCCAACCGGCGTTTCTTTACCGAATCATTGATGCGGATGTCGCAGAATTCCCGGAGCACCGGTCAGTCATTGATTCTGATGGTGCTGGATCTGGACCATTTCAAAAATATCAACGACCAGTACGGCCATGCCGTCGGCGATACCTGCCTTTCCATTTTTGCATCGCGCCTGAAAAACCAATTCGGCGTTGATGGCGAACATGCCGCAAGACTGGGTGGCGAAGAATTCGGCGTGCTGCTGCAGGGGCAATCATTGGCGGCTGCCATCTGCAGAGCCGAAGAATTTCGTGCGATGTGTGCGCATGATCCTTTTCATATCGGCAATTTGGTATTGCCGATCACCGTGAGCATCGGCGTCGCTGAATTCGATCCGGAAAATCACCGCGATGGTGACGGTTTGTATCGGGTTGCCGATAGTGCAGTCTATCAAGCGAAAAATTCAGGAAGAAATCGTGTTTGCAGTCACGAGACGGAAGTGGTGTAAGCAATTCACGATATCGTGGGAGGGCTGTAAAGCCCGAATAGTACTGACATTGCGGGCATTCGGGCCTTACAGACCTCCCACGGTGCGTTCGACAAATGTCGCAAACCCCTGCAAAAAAAGTTCAATAATTTACCGGCCGCTGCATCGGCGATGTCACCATTCGCATCCATCATTTGATGCGCTCGCGATAGCATTAAACGTCCCTCGGACCCATGGCGAATCGTGAGTCGTAATCACTCATGGTTTTCTCGATCAGCTTAATAATGAACTGGCGATTCGCACTTCACCGGAAAGTATTTTATGCACCGGGCAGACATTGGCGATTTGCAGCAAACGTTCCTGCTGTTCCGAACTCAACTCGCCTTTTAATTTTATTTTTCGAGCGATGTCGTTTCCCGTTGCGGGGTCGCCTTCGGGATTCAATTGCAATTCGATCTCGACCGATTCCAGCGGCCATTTTTTGCGCGTGGCATACATTTGCAAAGTGATTGCCGTGCAAGCACCAAGGCTTGATAACAGCAAAAGTTTTGGTGTTGGCCCGACATTGCCGCCACCTTCATCCAGTGGTTCATCGGCAAGCCATTCATGGCCGAGATCATCGGTCAAAGTCACCGAGTACGGTATGGTGCCAGCAAAGGCACGAACAGAGTGGATGATCGTCATACGAATGGCCTCGTGAGTGCTTGAAAGAATGTTAGCACCTGCTGCGTGGGAGCGTCCGTCGTGGGAGCGTCCGTTAGGCGCGAAAACTCTCGCCAGATCTGTCGCGCCTAACCGACGCTCCTACGGGGAAGTATTTTCAAATCAATAATTTCGCGGCGCATGCAAGTGATACATCCGCATGGTGCCGTAATTTTTGGCTGCCGGAATTTGCCCAACGTAATCGCAGGCATAGGGATTGGGTTCCAATGCCAGACGTGCGGCGAATTGTTCGGTGACATACACCTCGCCCGGTGGCGTCACCGGTTCGATGCGTGCGGTGCGGCTGACGTGCGCACCGAAATAATTGGTCAGGTGCAACACCGGATCGGTAGTTTCGAATACCGGGCCAAAGTGGCCGCCAAGACGCAGTGCCAGTGTGTCGGGGAGCCCGAAAGATTCAAGGTCTATCATCGCCATCGCCGCCTGCAGTTCCAATGCACATTGAGCGGCAACAGGGGCGTCGTTGAGCACGATAAACAGGCCATCACCCCAGGTGTTGCGATACAGCACGCGATCGCCATAGCGGGCGAGTACTTCGCCCACGGCGCCGAGCAGATGCGTGACAAACGCTGGAATTTGCGATTCGCCAAGTTTGCTGAAGCCGCGTACATCGCCAAACAACATCGCCTTGAGTTCCCGCTGACCACCGACAATGGGAGTCGTCGGTTTGCTTGTCGAGGCTGATTTTGTCTCGGCGGCAGGCGTGATGACTTCCAATGCACGCCCGGCATTTCGCCAGGTGCGTACATCGAAGCCGGTGCCGGCCATGCCTTCTGTTTCGATACCGTCCCAGACGGCCATTTGCAAGACATCGGCATCGAGAAAACGTGCACGCAATACCGCAAGGCCCATGGCTACAAACGAACCATAGGCGAATACCCAATCGTGTCCCAGGTAACGGTCTTCGGTGGCATACGTGATCGACGATGCACGCTGCATGCAGGATTCAAATCGTGAAATCCATTGCGGCCCAGCCGATGCTACGGAAATTTCAATAAATTCATCGCGTGCAAATGGCAAGACAACATGCAGTTCTGCTCCGCGTGCAAGCAATGCTTCGGCAAATAAAATGTCGCCGCCGCAAGCCAGGGGCCCATAACCAAAACCGACGCGATGTTTTTCGAGGCGCTCGGCAATTTGTTGCGCTACCGACGCTTCCTGCGAAGCGGGGAAACGCCCGTGCGAGCCGACAGCGGCAATCATGTGGCCCGTGTAATTGATCACGGTCGGCGAGGCCAGCGGATCGAGTACATTATCGCCAATGCCGCGCGCGGTACAGATCATTCGCAGCTGGCGGCGCGTGGCTGCGCGTGCTGCCAGATCATTGCCCGCTTTTGCCGCGCGCTCCAGTGCAAGCGTTGCGGTGGCCGTGTCGCCCAGCACCAGCGCCGCTTCTGCTTCCGAGGCCGGCTGGTAATAATCGTCATCTTGGTTACCGATGCTTGATTGGCAGATAGCGAGCACTTCACGTGCCATATTTTCCGCCGCGACGGTTTGTCCGGCAAGCAAACGCAAGCTGGCCACATTGACGCCGGGATAATAATCCTTGCTGCGTTGATAGAGCGCTTCGTACAAATCCGCTGCATGTGAAAGCAGGGTTATACGAACTTCACCGACGGCATCGAGGGCATGATCTTTGGCGATGCGTGCTTTCAGCGCGGCGACATCGGGATCATCGGAATGCTCAAGCCCCAGCCGTTCGAATTCCATTTCCGCATTTGCGGTGGCCCCGGCTTTGGCAAGATTCAGTACCGCGCGATGCCGCAATCGCAAATCATCGGGATGTTCTTCGAGTCCGTGCAATGCAGTATCAAAGGCCAGCAGCAATTCGCCACGCGCTTCGAGTTGACGGACTTGTGCGAGCCAGGTGGATGAATCAGTCACGGCAAACTTTTACTGGGCTGCACAACGGATGCGGAGAATCGAACCGTCTTCCGCGCCGCCTTCGAGATTGGTGAGCTTCATCATCTTGTCGTCGATGATGTCGAAATGGAAACTGTCGGATTGGTCAGCGGCCGGGTCCAGTGGCAGAAAATCAAAGCCATTCCCCTTTGCCACGACACGCGAAGCAACGTCCCAGGGTGCTGCCTGCGGATGATTGATTCTCGTCAGCACGGTGTCGTTGCCCGTGCGAATCACTTCGTAACGAATCGTCATGCCGTTGTAGGGCTGGCACCAGTTGCCGAGCACGAAGGCGACGTCATTGCGTTTTGGGCCGGTGGGTGTTTGTACTGCTGCGGCGACGGGGGCGGCCTGAACCGGTGCGCTTTGAGTGACAGGTGTGCTTGTCTGTGATGGCGGTGCCGGTTCAATTTCATCAGGTTCCAACACCATATTCGGGATGTCGGATGCTGCGCCGGCAGGCGTATTTTGCGTCACGGGCGCAGGTTCCACCGAAGCTTGCTGCACGTTGGTATTGTTCTTGCTGGAATACAACAAGGTGCCGGTAATCGCGGCAGCCAGCAAGGCAATCACGGCAATACCAAGCAGCAATGGCGTGTGCGAACGTGTCGGCGTTGGCGCGGCTGCCACATGCATGGGTGTCGAGCGGACGGGGGCGGCATCCGGCGAATTCATCGCCTTGATCGCCGCCACCAATGGCATCAGGTGTTGCTCCATCGGCGTCTTCCACGCATCGACCCATTGCGCCGAAGAAATATAAAACTCCAATGATCCCGAAGGTGTCACTTCGCGAATACGCACCGGCAAAACCACTTTGGTTTTACTGACTGCGCGTTCGACTTCCTTGCGGACAAACTGCGAATCGTTTGATTGATCCGACAACACCAGCACCAATGCTTTGCATTGTTCGATCGCATTGATAATGGCATGGCCGTATTCCACACCTGGCGCTACGTCGCGCGGTGCGACCCAGCAATGGATGCCCTGGCCTTCAAGAAAATCGACGATGCGAAACGCGGCATCGCGATCGGCGCTGGCGTAGCTGACAAAGATATCGGGCATTACCGCCCCATTGCGTTATTGGGATGAAATTCAGTCTAGCCGAACCAAGGAAAAAGGCAACGCATGAAAAGCGATCGCCGCAGGAGAGTGACTCAGCTTCCCGATTTCATCTGGTAGGTATTGCGGCCGGCGGCTTTGGCGGCGTAGAGCGCCTGGTCGGCCAGGTTCAGCAATGTCTTGGCTTCCGGTGTTTGAGCGAAATAGGCAATACCAATACTTGCGCCGATTTGCAGCGCGATGCCGTCTATCAATAGCGGTTGCTGCATCAGGGACAATAATTTTTTTGCCATGAACTCGCCGCTTTCCGGACGCGAGTTCTCGATTAGCACGACAAACTCGTCGCCACCCAGGCGGGCTATCAGATCATCCGTTCTCGTACACGTTTGCAGACGTTCGGCAAAAGTCTTGATCACGGCATCGCCAACAGGATGGCCATGGGTGTCATTGATCGATTTGAAGTGATCGATGTCCAGATAAAGTAGCGAGATGGCAGTCGCATGCCGACGACTTCGTGCCAGTGCGACAGATAATTGTTCGTCGAAATGACGACGGTTTGCGACACCGGTCATGCTGTCAATGCGCGAAAGTCGATTTAGATTGGCCTCAGCCGTCTTGAGCTCGGTAATGTCGAATGTGAGCTTAAAAAAACCTTGTACCACGCCGTTTGAATCCAGATCGGGAATATAATTCGACTGATAGAAATACGGTTTCCCACCGACATCGCTACTGCCTTCAAAACTTACCAGATTTCCTCGTAATACGTCTTCGACATGCACTTTGATTTCTGCATAGATGGCGTCTCCTCGAACCTCGCTTATCGTGCGACCAATCATGTCTTTGGTGTCAATGCCGAACATGCGCCCGGTAAAGGCATTGGCAAAGAGATAGCGTTGATCCTTGTCGACATGGGCGATCAGTGCGGGGATATGATCGGTAATCGATCGTATACGGCTTTCGCTGAGCGACAAGGCTTCTTCACTCTTGCGCAGTTGAATATTTGCCCGTTGCAGTCGTGAGCCGAA
>JAYUWO010000157.1:0-12218 GCA_043753545.1 Arenimonas sp. | reverse complement strand
TTCGATTGCCTGATCGATGTTTGCGGTGTTGATTACCTGAGCTATGGCGATGACGAATGGGAAACCACCGATGTGTCATCGGAAGGTTTTTCCCGCGGCGTCGATGCCGAAGGTCCGGGTCGTTTCACCTGGGCCAATCGTCCGAAAGGTCTCGGCCCGGAAAATCGCTTTGCCGCTGTCGCACACTTATTATCGATCAAGAAAAATATCCGTCTGCGCTTGCGTTGTTTTGCCCCGGACAACAGCCTGCCGATCGTGCCTTCATTGGTAGATCTGTATCCGGTAGCTAACTGGTTTGAGCGCGAAGCATTCGATCTGTTCGGTATCGTGTTTGAAGGTCATCCGGATTTGCGCCGCATTCTTACCGATTATGGTTTTGTCGGCCATCCGTTCCGCAAGGATTTTCCTTTGATTGGCAACGTGGAAGTGCGTTACGACGAAGAGAAAAAACGCGTTGTGTATGAACCGGTGTCGATTGATCCGCGCGTCGGCGTTCCGCGCGTTATTCGCGAGGATTCGCGCTGGCAACAAGCGGCGACAGAACAAACCGCACAGGTGAAGAAATGAGCGGACTGCAGGAAATTCGTAATTACACGCTGAACTTCGGCCCGCAACATCCGGCTGCCCACGGCGTATTGCGCCTTGTGCTCGAGATGGACGGCGAAGTAGTTCAACGTGCCGATCCACATGTCGGACTTTTGCATCGCGGTACCGAAAAATTGGCGGAATCCAAACCGTACAATCAATCCATTGGTTATATGGATCGCCTCGATTACGTATCTATGATGTGCAACGAACATGCCTACGTCCGTGCCATCGAAACCCTGATGGGAGTTGAAGTGCCGGTCCGTGCGCAATACATCCGCACGATGTTTGATGAAATCACCCGCATTCTGAATCACCTGATGTGGATCGGTTCCAACGGTCTCGATCTTGGCGCAATGGCAGTGTTTTTATACGCCTTCCGCGAACGCGAAGAGTTGATGGATTGCTACGAGGCGGTTTCCGGTGCTCGTTTGCATGCTACTTATTATCGTCCAGGCGGCGTTTATCGCGATCTGCCGGACACCATGCCGCAGTACAAGGAATCGCCATGGCGTAAAGGCCAAGAGCTGAAGCGCGTCAATGCATGGCGTGAAGGCTCCTTGCTGGATTTCCTCGAAGCCTTTACCGACGATTTTCCGCGTCGCGTCGATGAATACGAAACATTGTTGACCGATAATCGCATCTGGAAACAACGTACCGTGGGTATCGGCGTTGTTTCTCCGGAAATGGCGAAAGCCTGGGGTATGAGTGGCCCGATGTTGCGTGGTTCCGGCGTTGCCTGGGATCTGCGCAAGAAACAACCTTACGCTGCTTACGACAAAGTCGATTTTGATATTCCGGTCGGCGTTCAAGGCGATTGCTACGATCGTTATCTGGTCCGAGTCGAAGAAATGCGTCAGTCCAACCGCATCATTAAACAATGCGTTGAATGGCTGAAGCGCAATCCCGGCCCGGTCATGACCAAAAATTTCAAAGTCTCGCCGCCGTCACGCGAAGAAATGAAAGATGACATGGAAGCACTCATCCATCATTTCAAATTATTCACCGAAGGTTATTCGGTTCCGGCCGGCGAAGTGTATAGCGCCGTTGAAGCACCCAAAGGCGAGTTCGGCATTTACATGATTTCGGATGGTGCCAATAAACCATTCCGTTTGAAAGTGCGCGCCCCGGGCTTTGCCCATCTCTCATCGATGGACGCGATCGTACGCGGTCATATGTTGCCCGACGTGGTAGCAATGATCGGCACGTACGACATCGTGTTCGGCGAAATAGATCGTTAAGGAAAATAGAACCGATGAAGGCTACCGGCAATTTCGCAGCGTGTCTGGATGTCGACCCAATGGTCGCATTGAATGCACAAACGCGTGAACACATCGATCATTGGGTGGCGAAATTTCCTCCTGATCGTAAACGTTCGGCAGTGATTCAGGCATTGATGGCCGCGCAGGAACAAAACGGTGGCTGGTTGACCGACGAGTTGATGGCAGCCGTCGCAAAGTATCTGGATATTCCGCCGGTTTGGGCATACGAAGTGTCGACGTTCTATTCGATGTTCGACCTGGAACCGGTTGGCAAACATAAAGTGGCGATCTGCACCAATATCAGTTGCTGGTTGAACGGCGCCGAAGATTTAGTGAAACACGCCGAGAAAAAACTCGGTTGCAAGAACGGCAGCACGACTGCCGATGGTCGTATCACATTGAAAATTGAAGAAGAGTGCCTGGCCGCATGTTCAGCAGCGCCGATGATGGTCATTGATGGCCATTATCACGAGCGCCTGACGCCTGCGAAAATGGATGAACTCTTCGACGGACTGAAGTAAGGACGCGGCGATGGCTCATAACTCCAATCATGATAACGGCAGTCACGGCCCGGTTGGCCCTGCGCCACAAGAACACAGCGTGGTTTATACAACGCTGCATTTTGACAAACCATGGTCTTACGACAACTACATCAAGACCGGCGGCTATGCGGCCTTGAAAAAAATTCTGAGCGAAAAAATTCCGCCGGAACAAGTGGTGGACATGGTCAAGCAAAGCGGTTTGCGTGGTCGCGGCGGTGCAGGTTTTCCGACCGGCTTGAAATGGAGTTTCATGCCTCGTTCGGCGCCGGGTCAAAAATACATTCTGTGCAACTCGGATGAATCCGAACCGGGTACGTGTAAAGATCGCGACATTCTCCGTTATAACCCCCATGCCGTGATCGAAGGCATGGCGATCGCGTGTTACGCGACTGGTTGCACTAAAGCCTATAACTATATGCGCGGTGAATTTCATCACGAACCCTACGAGCATTTTGAAGAGGCATTGAAAGACGCCTACGCGAATGGTTGGCTCGGTAGCAATGTTCTTGGTTCGGGTGTCGATATCGATATCTGGAGTGCACTTGGTGCCGGCGCTTATATATGCGGCGAAGAAACCGCGATGATGGAATCACTGGAAGGCAAAAAAGGCCAGCCTCGCTACAAGCCACCATTTCCTGCGAACTATGGTTTGTTCGGCAAGCCGACCACCATCAACAACACCGAAACCTACGCGTCTGTTCCTGCGATCATTCGCAACGGCGCCGAGTGGTTTCTGAATTTGGGTAAGCCTAACAACGGCGGGCCGAAAGTATTCTCGGTGTCGGGTCACGTAAATAACCCGGGTAATTTCGAAATTCGTCTGGGTACATCGTTCGCCGATTTGCTGGCCCTCGCCGGCGGTGTGCGAGGCGGTCGCAAACTGAAAGCGGTTATTCCTGGTGGTTCATCGATGCCAGTGTTGCCTGCCGATACCATGATGGCCTGCACAATGGATTACGACTCCATCCAGAAAGCCGGTTCCGGTTTGGGTTCGGGTGCCGTGATCGTCATGGACGACACCACTTGCATGGTGCGCGCATGCCAACGTATCGCACGTTTTTATTACAAGGAAAGTTGTGGTCAATGCACACCCTGTCGCGAAGGTACCGGCTGGATGTATCGCATCCTGACCCGAATCGTCGAAGGCAAAGCCACGATGGATGATCTACACATGCTGAAAGGCGCTGCCGGACAAATCGAAGGCCACACGATTTGTGCATTCGGTGAAGCAGCCGCGTGGCCCGTGCAGGGCTTCCTGCGTCATTACTGGAATGAATTCGAATACGCCATCGTCAACAAGCGATTTTTGGTGGATGACGAGCAGGCCGGTGTTGTGGAGAAAGCAGCATGAGTGCACAACGCACCGTTCCGAATACTCCGCCTGACAGTGTAAATATCGAAATCAACGGCGTGCCGATGGTCGCACCGAAAGGTTCGATGATTATCCATGCTGCCGATAAAGCAGGTCTCGCGATTCCGCGTTTCTGCTACCACGAAAAATTGCCGATCGCCGCCAACTGCCGCATGTGTCTGGTCGATGTTGAAAAAATGCCGAAACCGGCACCGGCCTGCGCCACGCCAGTAATGGAAGGCATGAAGGTTTATACGCAAACCAAGCGTGCGCTCGATGCACAGCGCAACGTGATGGAGTTTCTGCTGATCAATCATCCACTCGATTGCCCGATTTGCGATCAGGGTGGCGAATGCGAACTGCAAGACGTTTCGATGGGTTATGGCCGTTCGGTCTCCCGTTACGTCGATCGCAAGCGCGTCGTCAGCGATGAAGATATGGGCCCTCTGGTTGCTACTGATATGACGCGCTGCATTCAATGCACGCGCTGTGTTCGTTTCACGGCCGATATCGCCGGTACTTACGAGCTCGGTGGCATGAATCGCGGCGAACGCCTTGAAATCGGTACTTATGACGGCAAGCCTTTGATGACCGAACTGTCGGGTAACGTGATCGATGTTTGCCCGGTCGGTGCACTGACGAATAAAGTCTATCGCTACAAAGCCCGTGCCTGGGAACTTACCGCACGCGATAGCCTTGGTTATCACGATGCATTGGGTTCAAACATGTTCCTGCATGTGCATCGCAATGAAGTTGTCCGTGGCGTACCTCGTGACAATGAAGCCGTGAATGAATGCTGGTTATCGGATCGAGACCGTTATTCGCATGACGGTTTGTATGTTGATGATCGAGCCACACAACCGATGGTGCGTGATGGCGATACATGGCGCAACGCGACCTGGGATGAAGCCCTAAACGCGACGGTTGATATTCTGAAAGCGGCGCAAGCCAATGATGTTGGCGTGTTGGTGCATCCGGCAACATCGAATGAAGAGGGCGCAAGTCTCGCCGCTCTGGGTTTTGGCAATATCGACCATCGCCTGAAGCAGCTCGATTTTGCCGATGATGCCGTGGCTGAAGTTTTCTCGATGTCTGTCGCCGATATCGAACATGCGAAAGTGGTGTTGTTGGTCGGCAGCAATATTCGTCACGAAATTCCTTTGTTACATCAGCGTTTACATAAAGCAAACAAGCGCGGCCAGAAAGTGTTCGCCATCAACCCGATTGATTTCGAATTCACTTTTCCGCTGGCAGGCAAGCAAATCGTCAAGCCTTCTTTGCTGACAAAAACGGTTTCGAATGTCGCAATCGAAAAATCAGACTTGTTCGAAGCACTGAAAGCCGCTGAAGGTAATGCCCTCATCTTGCTGGGTGAACTGGCCGAAAATCACCCGCAAGCTTCGCAAATTCATGCAGCGGTGCGCGAGCTTGCTTCTGCAACGGGTGCGAAGATCAACCGCATTCCCCAAGGTGCCAATGCAGTCGGCTTGACGCAGCTTGGCGTCTTGCCTGCAGCCGGGGCAAAAAATGCCGCTGCGATGTTGGAATCAAGCCTGTCGGCCTACGTGATTTATGGTGTTGAACCACAATATGATTTCGCCAATAACACGCAAGCGTTAAAGGCTTTGGCGAATTCGAAAGTTATTGCTTTTACTGCGTATGCCTCGGAGCAACTCAAGTCGCTGGCAGAGGTGATTTTGCCGATTGGTTTGTTGCCGGAACTGGAAGCATCGTTGACCAATCTTGATGGCATGACCCAGTTCACGTCTGCCGCTGGAAAACTGCCGGGTGAAGCCCGCGCCGGCTGGCGAGTGCTGCGCGCACTGGCGGAAAAAATGAATTTGAAAGAATTCGACTTCACGGATCTAAACGGATTGCGTGCCCAGATGAAACCAATCGCACGTCAATCTGGAACCGGTGGTGCAGCACAAGCCAATGTACCCGCTTCCGGTGAACTCGAACGCATCGTCAGCACGCCAATCTATCGTGGCGATGCCGTTTTACGTCGCGCAAAAGCATTGAACGAGCACGTGCTTACCCAGGGTGCGTTCGCTGTATTGCATCCGGAAGAAGCATTGTCCCGCGGCGTTTCCGATGGTGTGATCGTGAAAATCGGCGATGGCGTTGGCACTCTTGCTTTACCGGTCAAAACTTCCATTCGCGTGCCGCAAGGCGCTATCTGGATTGAGTCTGGTTATGAAGCTACCGCGCCACTTTCGGCGACTGCCGGCCTTACTTTGGTGAGGGCATAAGCGTGCTAGAACTAATCGCAACGATTCGCGAATTTTTCCTGACCTTCGGTTCTCTTGGTCTGATCGTGTGGACCTTGATCAAAATCATGGCCGTGACACTGCCTCTGATTATTTCGGTGGCGTTCTACACCTTGCTAGAACGTAAAGTCATCGGCTGGATGCATGTTCGCCAGGGGCCACAATTTATCGGTGGCATCTTCGGCATCGGTTTTATTCAGGCTTTCGCCGACGTATTCAAAATGCTGTTCAAGGAATTGATTCTTCCTAGCAGCGCAAGTCCGTTTCTGTATCGTTTGGCACCGTTGATTGCGCTGGCTCCGGCTTTTGCCGCTTGGGCTGTTATTCCATTTAGCGATGGCATGGTGCTTGCCAACGTCAATGCAGGTCTCTTGATGTTGCTTGCGCTCACTTCGATGAGCGTCTACGGCATTATTTTGGCGGGCTGGGCTTCAAACTCGAAGTACGCGATGCTTGGGGCATTGCGTTCCGCCGCTCAGGTAGTGAGTTACGAAATCGCGATGGGCTTTGCTCTGGTCGGCGTACTGGTCGCTGCCGGCAGCATGAACCTGACGGAAATCGTCAACGCTCAAGCAGGTGATTCCGGGCTCCTGGAGTGGTTTTTCGTTCCACTATTTCCACTGTTTCTTATTTATTTTATATCCGGTGTTGCAGAAACCAATCGCGCGCCATTTGACGTCGCCGAAGGCGAATCCGAAATTGTGGCCGGTTTCCACGTGGAATATTCCGGCTCGGCATTCGCGATTTTCTTCCTGGCCGAATATGCCAATATGATTCTGGTCAGCTTCCTTGCCGCGCTCCTGTTCTTGGGCGGTTGGTTATCGCCATTCCCGAGTTCCATGGGCTGGCTGTCGCAGCCATGGTTCGGCTGGTTGTTTATCAAGGCTTTCTTTTTTGCTTTCTGTTTCGTCTGGTTTCGTGCCAGCTTCCCACGCTATCGCTACGATCAAATTATGCGTCTGGGCTGGAAAGTCTTTATCCCGCTGACCATTTTCTGGATATTCGTCACTGCGCTGATGGCTTACAACAATATCTTCGTGATCGGGAGCTAAGGCAATGTCACGCATCATTAGCTACCTAAAAAGTCTATTGCTGATTGAATTCATCAAAGGCATGTGGTTGACCTTGAGATACATGTTCAAGCCGACCTATACGGTGAATTATCCCTTCGAAAAATTCCCGCAATCGCCACGCTTCCGTGGCTTGCATGCACTGCGTCGCTACCCGAATGGCGAAGAGCGTTGCATCGCCTGCAAACTCTGCGAAGCCGTTTGTCCGGCGCTCGCAATCACCATTGATTCCGAACCGCGCGCCGATGGCCAACGCCGCACTACGCGCTATGAAATCGATCTTTTCAAATGCATCTATTGCGGCTTCTGCGAAGAAAGCTGCCCGGTCGATTCGATCGTCGAAACCCATATCCACGAATATCATTTTGAAAAACGCGGCGAAAATATTGTTAACAAAGAGCAGTTGCTCGCCATTGGTGATCGCTTTGAATCCGAAATCGCAGCGCGTCGTGCTGCCGATGCGGCTTATCGCTAAGGACTACAAAGATGTCGAATGAATTAATCGCTTTTTGGGCATTTTTTACTATTACCGTAATGGCTGCCATCGGCGTGATCAGTTTAAAGAACCCGGTTCACGCCGTATTGAGTCTGGTGCTCACGTTTTTTACCACGGCATGCCTATGGTTATTACTGCAAGCCGAGTTCCTCGGTATCACGTTAATACTTGTTTACGTAGGCGCCGTGATGGTGTTGTTCCTGTTCGTTGTGATGATGCTCGATATCAATACCACTCCGCTACGGGAAGGCTTTGCCAAATATTTCCCCGTTGCGATGGTGGTGGCCGCCATCATGTTCGTGGAAATATTTGCCTTGCTCGGATTGAGACAAAGCGGCTGGCCGGAACTGTCCGCCACCGATCCTGCGGCTGCACTGGGCAAGAGCAATATTCAATGGATTGGCGAAGCCTTGTTCACGCGTTTCATGTTGCCGTTTGAAATTGCCGCCGTGATGCTTACCGTCGCTATCGTCGTCGCCGTATTGTTGACGCTGCGTCGTCGCACTGGCACCAAGACGCAGGATCCGTCTAAACAAGTCATGGTGCGTCGTGAAGACCGTGTGCGTCTGGTGAAAATGAAAGCGGAAACCAAACAGGAGCCATCGCCATGATCGGCCTGAATCACTATTTGTTGCTGGGCGCTGTTTTGTTTTGCCTGAGCATCGCCGGCATTATCATCAACCGGAAAAATGTCATTGTTCTATTGATGTGCATCGAACTGATGTTGCTCGCGGTAAACGTCAACTTCATCGCGTTCTCGCGTTTCAATGCTGAAGTCTCGGGTCAGGTCTTCGTGTTTTTCATTCTTACCGTGGCTGCCGCCGAAGCTGCAATCGGCTTGGCGATCCTGGTCACTTTGTTCCGTAATCGCCGCACCATCAATGTGGCCGAAATGGATTCTCTGAAGGGCTGATGCTGATGGATTCTTCGCAACTTTCCACCGCTGCTTTACTGATCATTGCGTTGGCGCCTTTGTTTGGCGCCGTGGTGGCAGGACTCTTCGGAAAACAAATCGGACGTACCGGTGCCCATGCCGTCACGATCGGTGGTGTGCTCGTTAGTTGTGCACTTTCCTGTCAAGTCCTGTTCAAGCTATATACCGGTGACGCCGATCCGTTTAACCAGAACATCTATACGTTTTACGAAATCGGCAATTATTCGGCCCATATCGGTTTCATGATCGATAATCTCACGGCGATGATGATGGTGGTCGTTACGTTCGTATCTTTGCTGGTGCACGTTTACACCATCGGTTACATGGAAGAAGACCCTGGCTACCAGCGTTTCTTCAGTTATATCTCGCTGTTCACCTTTTCGATGTTGATGCTGGTCATGAGCAACAACTTCCTGCAGCTGTTCTTCGGCTGGGAAGCGGTGGGTCTGGTGTCGTATTTGTTGATCGGCTTTTGGTACAAGCGGCCAACGGCAATCTTTGCCAATCTGAAAGCCTTTCTGGTGAATCGGGTAGGTGACTTCGGTTTCCTGCTGGGCATCGCGGCTATCTTGTTTGCCTACGGCACGCTTGATTATGCCGAGGTGTTTACACAGATCAGCAATAACGCGCAGGCGGCGATGACTTACATTCCCGAATGGCATCCGACTGTGTTCGGTTACACCTTCAATATTCTCGATGGCAACAGCACTTCGGTAATCACCTTTATTTGTATCTGCCTTTTCATCGGTGCCATGGGCAAGTCCGCCCAAGTGCCATTACACGTGTGGTTGCCCGATTCGATGGAAGGCCCGACGCCGATTTCGGCGCTGATCCATGCGGCAACCATGGTAACCGCGGGTATCTTCATGGTGGCTCGCATGTCGCCCATGTTTGAACTCAGCGAAACCGCACTGCAATTCGTCTTGTTCATCGGTGCGACAACCGCGTTCTTCACCGGCTTGATGGGTATCGTACAAAACGACATCAAGCGTGTGGTCGCATATTCAACCTTGTCGCAATTGGGCTACATGACCGTTGCCTTGGGCGTATCGGCCTACAGTGGCGCGGTATTCCACCTGATGACCCACGCGTTCTTCAAAGCCCTGTTATTCCTGGCGGCGGGTTCGGTCATCATCGGCATGCATCACGAGCAGGACATGCGCCGGATGGGTGGCCTGAAGAAATACATGCCGATTACTTATTGGACCAGCCTGATCGGCACACTCGCATTGACCGGCTTTCCGTTCCTTTCGGGTTATTACTCGAAGGACATGATTATCGAAGCGACCCATCTGGCCACCGAAGGCGGTAGCTGGATCAATCAATATGCGTACTGGTCTGTGTTGCTCGGTGTCTTCATCACCAGCTTCTACAGCTTCCGCTTGTTCTATCTCACCTTCCACGGTGAAGAGCGTTTCCGCGATAACGAGCATGCACATACCCATGCCGAAGCATCGCATGATGAACATAAGCACGATGATCATGCCCACGGCGAACATGCAGAAGACGATGGCCATCACGGACCACATGTACCGCATGAGTCTCCACTGGTCGTTACATTGCCGCTCATCCTGTTGGCCATTCCATCGGTCGTCGTCGGCTTCCTGACGATTGGTCCGATGTTGTTCGGTGATTTTTTCACCGGCGCCATTACGGTTACCGGTGATCATCAGTGGTTTGCGAAGATTGCCGAAGAATTCGGTGGTGTCGAAGGCATTGCAACGCATATCGGCCTGCATTTCTATGCAGCACCGGCATTCTGGTTGGCGTTCTCGGGTTTTGCACTCGCGTCCTATATCTATCTGTTCAATATCGATGTCGCGAAAAAATGCCAGAAGATTTTTGCACTGCCGATCCGTATCCTCGAAAACAAATACGGCATGGACGATCTCTGGATCAAGGGTTTTGCAGGAGGCGGTATCGCTCTGGGCAAGACGGTCGCGAAATATGTCGATACCAAAATTATCGATGGCCTGTTCGTTGACGGAACAGCCTTGTTGATTGATAGAACCGCAGGTTTGGTGCGCCAAATTCAAAGCGGCCGTTTGTACATTTATGCCTTTGCAATGATTTTGGGTCTCATCGCCTTGTTGGCGTTGCTGGCCAGAAATCTTGCCGTGTAAGCACTGAGGAAGACCGGATGGATTTTAAATTGCCATTGCTAAGCCTGTTGATTTGGCTGCCGATTATCGGCGGCGGGCTGACGCTATTTTTCAGTGAAAAAAATGCCCTGCAGGCAAAATGGTTTGCCATGCTGGTGGCGCTTGTCACCTTGGCACTGGGCGTTCCGCTTTATCGTGAGTTCGACTTGGTGACGCCAGGCATGCAATTCGTCGAAACCCATAACTGGATTCCCAGCTTCGACATTTTCTATAATCTGGGCGCAGATGGCATTTCCATCGCTCTCATTTTGTTGACAACATTCACCTCTGTATTGGTATTGATGGGTGCGTGGAATTCGATCGAAAAGCGCGTCCCGCAATATTTCGCCGCTTTCCTGATTCTTGAAGGCCTGATGGTCGGTGTGTTCTGTGCACTGGATGCCGTGCTGTTCTATGTGTTCTTCGAAGGGATGCTGATCCCGATGTTTATCATCATCGGTGTCTGGGGCGGGCCGCGCCGTGTGTACGCCAGCATCAAATTCTTCCTGTTCACCTTCCTCGGATCGGTGTTCATGTTGATTGGTCTGGTGTATCTCTATCTCAAGTCCGGTAGTTTCCAGTTAGCCGATTGGTATGTATTGCCGTTGGATGCGACCGAACAAATGTGGCTGTTCTTCGCCTTTCTCGCGGCGTTCGCGGTCAAGATTCCGATGTTCCCTGTACATACCTGGTTGCCCGATGCCCACGTCGAGGCGCCCACCGCTGGCTCCGTCGTACTGGCCGCGATCATGCTGAAAATCGGTGGCTATGGTTTTATTCGGTTCACTCTGCCGATTTTGCCGGATGCCGGTTATGAATATGCCTGGCTGATTATTCTGATGTCGCTGATCGCCGTTGTTTACATCGGTCTGGTGGCACTGGTTCAGCAGGATATGAAAAAGCTGATTGCCTATTCATCGATTGCCCATATGGGTTTCGTGACACTGGGTACGTTCATTGCGTTCAGTCTAATCAGGGACAGCGGTAATACCGATGCTGCCGAACTTGGCCTGCAGGGCGCGATGGTACAAATGGTGTCACACGGTTTTATTTCCGGCGCGATGTTTAGTTGCGTCGGTGTGTTGTACGACCGCATGCACAGTCGGATGATTCGCGACTATGGCGGCGTGATAAACACCATGCCGTGGTTTGCCGGTTTGTTCGTTTTCTTTGCGATGGCCAATGCCGGCTTGCCTGGAACATCGGGTTTCGTCGGCGAATTCATGGTGATTCTGGCCGCTTTCCAGCAATCGCCGGTCACTGCATTCTTTGCTGCAATGACCCTCATTCTTGGTGCTGCCTACACGCTGTGGATGGTTAAACGGGTGATCTTCGGCGAAATCGCCAACCATCATGTTGCCGAACTGAAAGACATCAATGTACGCGAAGGCTCCATGTTATTGCTGTTCGCTGCAGGTGTATTGGCCGTCGGCATTTATCCAAAACCTCTCACTGATTTAATGGATAGTTCGGTCGTTCAACTGGTTGCCCAGTTAAGCGCATCGAAACTGTAAGGAAACACGATGCTCCCTTCCACGTTCGTCATGGCCGATTTGCAAACCATCAC
>JAYUWO010000156.1:0-4074 GCA_043753545.1 Arenimonas sp. | reverse complement strand
AAACAGGCGCGCAGTGGCTGTTGCATGCGCTCGAAGCCGAAGGCTGCGATGTCCTGTTCGGCTATCCCGGCGGCGCCATCATGCCGGTCTACGATGCCCTGGTTGATAGTGATATCAAACATATTCTTGTGCGACACGAGCAAGCCGCCGCGCTGGCTGCAGACGGTTACGCACGCGCTTCCGGAAAGGTCGGCGTGTGTCTGGCAACCTCGGGCCCCGGTGCCACCAATCTGTTGACCGGTATCGCGAATGCCTATCTGGATTCCGTACCGATGGTCGCGATCACTGGGCAAGTACAAACCGGCGTAATGGGTACCGATGCGTTTCAGGAAGTCGATATCTTCGGCATGAGTCTGCCGGTGGTGAAACACAGCTTCATCGTCCGCAATGCCGAAGATGTTTACGCCACCGTTCGTAATGCGTTTGCCATTGCACGTTCGGGTCGCCCGGGTCCGGTATTGATTGATTTGCCAAAAGATGTCGCCACAACCAAAGTGGCTGCCTCGATGGCTAGCCTGAAAAGTTTTCAGGTAACTGTCGACGAACCAGAAGGCATCGCGGCAGCACGTGCTTTGATCGCCCAAGCGGAACGCCCGCTGTTGTATGTCGGCGGCGGCGTCAGCATGGGCAATGCCGAATGGGCACTGCGTTCACTGATGCGATCGACCGGCTTGCCTGCGGTGTGGACTTTGAAAGGACTCGGCGCAGTTGAGCCTGATGCGCCGTTCAATCTTGGCATGCTGGGCATGCATGGCAATCCGGCTGCTAATTTCGCGGTGCAGGATTGCGATTTGCTGATTGTTGCCGGTGCACGTTTCGATGATCGTGCGACCGGAAAACTTTCAACCTTCGCACCGAAGGCAAAAGTATTGCATCTGGATATCGATGCCGCCGAAATCAGCAAGTTGCGCACCGCCGATGTCGGTCTGTCCGGAAAAATCTGCGAAAACCTGTTGGCCTTGGCGCAACCGCTGCATATCGCCGAGTGGCAAAACAAATGCCGTGCGATGAAAACGCAACATGCCGAACGCTACGACGCTCCCGGTGACGGAGTGTTTGCACCTGCCCTGCTGAAACAATTGTCCGAAGCCGGTGGCAATAACGTGATCGTGACCAGCGATGTCGGCCAACATCAAATGTGGGTAGCCCAACATTGGCGCGTGAATCGCACCGCTGCACATTTGTCCAGCGGCGGTTTGGGCACGATGGGTTACGGCTTGCCGGCTGCGATTGGCGCGCAATATGCCAAGCCAAATGCGACGGTCATCTGCGTCAGCGGCGATGGCTCGATCATGATGAATATCCAGGAACTGGCCACGCTGAAACGCTACGGCATTCCGGTGAAAATCGTGTTGCTCGACAACTCCTGTCTCGGCATGGTGCGGCAATGGCAGGAATTGTTCTTTGCCGAACGTTACAGCGAAGTAGATTTATCCGACAACCCAGATTTCGCCGTGCTCGCCAATGCATTTGGCATTCCGTCTTTCACGGTTGAACGCCGCGACCAGGTACCTGCCGCGATCGAACGCCTGTTGAACGATGAAGGTTCGCTTTTTTGCCACGTAAAAATAGATCCACGAGCCAATGTGTGGCCATTGGTACCACCGGGTAAATCCAACTCAGACATGATGGGGTGTGCAGCATGAGCAGACGACTAGAAATAACGATGGCCGCCAACGAAGGCGCTTTGATACGCTTACTGGGTACGGTCGAACGACGCGGTTACAGCCTGGATAGCTTGCATGTAGAAAGAAACGCCGACCATATGTTGGTCAACATGCGGATCGAAAGTGATCGCGATGCCAACATACTTTGCCGACAATTGCACCGCTTGATCGATGTGCAAAGCGTTAATCTGGAAGCACAGCTCGAGACGGTTCTCGATGCCGCCCAATATGAAGAAACGCCGCGTTTCCAGGCCAGCTGGTTATGAATATGTCCGCGCTCAAAGCCGAGCTGATGCCTGCCGCAAACACCTTGTTTGAACGAATTGAACAGGCACAGCGGCAACTAGGTGGTGTGATTAACACCACGCCACTGGCTTTGAACGTGAACCTGTCGGATGAATTTCAGGCCAATATTTTGTTGAAACGCGAAGACCTGCAAGTCGTGCGTTCGTACAAGATTCGCGGCGCCTACAACAAGATCAGTTCGCTGCATGAATCCGAACAACGGCAAGGCATCGTCTGTGCCAGTGCCGGCAATCATGCACAAGGCGTGGCCTACTCCTGCCAGCTACTAAAAATCCACGGCAAGATTTACATGCCGAAAACCACGCCAAAACAGAAGATCAAGCAGGTGCAGCTATTCGGCAAGAATTTTGTCGAGATCGTGCTGGTCGGCGATACCTTTGATGATGCTTATCAACATGCGGTTACCGAGGCCAATGAAAAGAAACTCGTTTTCGTGCATCCATTCGACGATATGCAGGTGATCGCCGGTCAGGGAACTGTGGGCCTTGAAATACTGCAAGCCACGCAACAAAACATTGATTATATTTTTGTACCGATTGGCGGCGGTGGTTTGGCAGCCGGTCTATCAACCGTGTTCAGGCAACTAAGTCCGAATACCAAAATCATCGGCGTCGAACCCGCCGGTGCGCCCGCGATGAAAAGCTCGATTGCTCTCGGTAAAAATACCGCATTGCAAAGCATCGATAAATTCGTCGATGGCGCCGCGGTCAAACAAGTGGGCCAGTTAACTTTCGATATCTGCAAAGAAACACTGGATGATGTTGTTCTAGTACCGGAAGGAAAAGTCTGCACGACCATACTGCGGCTTTATAACGAAGAAGCCATGGTGGTAGAACCCGCCGGTGCATTGTCCATTTCGGCACTCGATTATTACAAAAACGAGATCAGGGGCAAGAACGTCGTCTGCGTTGTCAGTGGCAGTAACAACGACATCCTGCGCACCGAAGAGATCAAGGAACGTTCCTTGCTATTTGAAGGCCTGAAACATTACTTCATGATCCAGTTCCCGCAGCGTCCCGGTGCATTGAAAGAGTTCGTCAACGATATTTTGGGCGATGAAGACGACATCACCTACTTCCAGTTCGCGAAAAAAAATAACCGCGAAACCGGGCCGGTAGTTGTCGGTCTTGAATTAAAGAATAAAGAGGATATCGCCAGCATCAAACAAAAAATGCAGACGAAAAATTTCCAGTATCAATACCTGAACGAGATGCCGGATTTGTACACGCAATTAATTGCCTGATTCCCCTGTAGGACCGACGGAAGTCGGGACATCGTGGTAATCATTGTCCCGACTTCCGTCGCTCCTACAAATCATTATTCCTGACCGGCCAACTTTACGGCGCTTTCGCCACCGGTATTTTGCAAACTATCAGCACCGGCAACCAGGAAAGCCGGAAATGGTCCGTTACCACCCCCAAGCGCCTGCCATAAATGGCTACCGGCTGTGCCATCGTTGATGTCCAGAGGCACGACTTCAATACCGGCTTCACTAATTCTGGCAACATGTTCTGCACAAATCGATCCACAATCGGATTTCGAAAACATGATGACCGCATCAGGGCTGATCGCATAACTGGCGCGTAACTCATCCATATCGACGCGGGAATAACTCCACCCCGAAACCAAAACGACCGGGATCAAGATTCCGGCAATCCAACTATGTTTGATATTCACGCGACAACTCCACAGGGCCTGTCGCGATCTTGCGGCCCGCACCCTATTCCGTCTGTGCGCTAGCGCATCCAGCAGCAATATTTTGCTCCCGTAGGAGCCCGCTCGACTCTCGCCAGGCGAGAGACTCGAGCTGGCGACATTCTGCAAGATCAATCGCCCGCTCAGGTTTCTCGTTGCACGAGAAACTTGAGCGGGCTTCCTACACATGAAGGCTTATTCAGCTTTACCTTGTGGATAAGCCACCCAGCCCCCATAATTGCCCTGTCGGTAGATTTGTAATTCCAACGAACTGGGGGTGTCCTGGCTTCGACGGGGGTAGCGAAGATATTTGGCGCATGCCGAGGGGGCGACTTTCCTCGTTAATCCAGTAGCAAAATTTAGTTGCCAACGACGACAACTACGCTTTAGCCGCTTAAGGCTTCGC
>JAYUWO010000155.1:0-12256 GCA_043753545.1 Arenimonas sp. | reverse complement strand
CGGCGAACACCGAGCATGCTGGCCACCAGTTCCTGGGTCATCACCAATTCGCCGACCGGTATGCGGTCCAGCGTCAGCAATAGCCAGCGGCATAATTGTTGCTCGACCGAATGATGCCGGTTACACACGGCCGTCTGCGACATCTGGGTCATCAAGGCCTGGGTATAGCGCAGCAATAATCGCTGCATGATGCCGGCACGATCAAATTCCTGTTTCAGCAGATGCCGCTCCAGGCGATAGGCATGGCCGGCCGTCTGCACAACGGCAGAGCTGGAAGTGGTATCGCCACCCATAAACAGCGAAACGCCGAGCATCCCTTCATTGCCGACACCGGCGGCTTCTGCCGAGGCTCCGGTGGCCATGACGTAATGTAAGGAGATGATCGAAGTGGTCGGGAAAAAAGCGTGGTGCAATTGACCGCCTGGCTCGTACAGCATGTCACCAAGCTTCATCGGCACCAGTTCCAGATGCGCAGACAAACGCTCAAGCTCCGCCGCCGGTAGCGCTGCCAGAAGATGGTTCTGTGTTGCACTATGAGTGACGGACATCGCTAACCTTCGTGAACCTACGTGAACTTTCGGTCTATTTTTTTGCAGTGCATTCGACACCGATACCACGGTAGCCGACAAAACGCGCGTTCTGGTTGAACATCGGTTCACCGCTGACCCGAAACTGCTGTTCGCTGCCATCGGCATTGGTGCGACTGAAAATGAAATCGATAAACGGCTGGCGCGCCTCGATCGTGGCGCGTAATTGCTCGCGCTCTTTTTCGTTCCAGGTAGCCGTCTGATCTGGCGTCGAATCTTTGCTCAATGCGGTGTTCTGCACCCCGAGCATTTCCAGCACCGGGCCGGAAACCTTGCTGAAATGGCCGAGTTCGTCCTGTTCCCAATACCAATCCGAGGCCAGCTCGGTCAGGCTGCGAAAACGGGCTTCGCTTTCGCGTAATTCGGCGGTGCGTTCTAGCACGGTTTGTTCGAGCTCCCTGTTGTAATGCTCGAGCTTTTTATACAGTAAACGGACTTCAAGCATATTGTGGATGCGGGTTTTCACTTCCACCAGATCGAAGGGCTTGCTGATGAAATCCTTCGCACCTGCCTGCAATGCACGCAATTTATGGTTCGGCTGGGCGGTTAGCACGATCACCGGAAGATAGCTGTCGGTATCATTGCATTGCAGCTCGCTCATGACCTGAAAGCCATCCATATCCGGCATTTGCAGATCCAGCAAGATCAAATCGAAATCGTATTTTCGGTGCAGAACGCCGACTTCCTGCGGTTTCATTGTGGAGGTCAAATGGGTAAAGCCCGCCTCCCGCAGAAACTGTTCCAGTAATTGCACGTTGGTTTCCTGGTCATCCACGATCAGGATGCGGGCACCCAGGATATCGAGCGGGCTAACCATTTTTTTGCCTGTTGGTGCATTCGTCATTTGCCTTAGCATACTTCAATGCGACATCCAGTGTTTCAATGAATTCATTTACCTTGATCGGCTTGGTCAGGTAACGGAAAAATCCGGCATCCAGTCCCTTCCTGATGTCGCTCGGAATCGCATTGGCGCTGAGAGCAATCACCGGAATATGCGAAGTAAGGGAATCGTCGCTGAGAAGTTTCAGTGCCTTGATGCCACTGATGCCGGGCAAATTAATATCCATCAAAATAACGTCCGGCAATGCCTGGCGCGCAATCTCGACACCCCTAATGCCGTCTCGGGCCGTCAGCAAGCGGATATCCGGTCGACGCGCAATCAAGTCTTCCACTAGCATCAAATTGGCCGGATTGTCTTCGACATAAAGCAAGGTGTGCTGCATGCTATCACTGTCAATCAGTGGCTCCGGATGAACTATCTGTTCGTGGTACGAAAGATCGTGCTTCTGTTCTTCGGTGAGATTTAATTCGATCCAGAAAACACTGCCTTTTCCGACCGTGCTTTCCACGCCGATGACTCCGCCCATCAACTCGATCAGCCGCTTCGTCATGACCAAACCGATACCGGTGCCTTCCTCAGCGTTTGCTTCCTGCCCAAGCCTGTTAAAGGGCTGAAATAATTGCGACAGCTTTTCCGCTGACAAACCTTCGCCGGTATCTTCAATGCAAATTCGCAACTTGCCGTTCGCTGCCAGCAGGCACGACACCACGACGCTTCCGGCCACCTTATTGTATTTGATGGCATTGGAAAGCAGGTTGATCAGCACCTGCTTCATGCGCGTGCGATCGACGTTGACGAAATAGCGGGTTTCAAATTCCGGAAATTTCACCGTGATATTGCGTTTTTGCGCCTGCGTTTCGATCATGTCCTGGCATTCATGCATGACTTCGGCCAGCGAAATCGGCTCCAGCGACAACGACAATTTGCCCGACTCGATCAGGGCAAGATCCAGGATTTCATTAATCAGGTCCAGCAGATACCAGCCCGCCTGCAAAATCTGGTCGACACTGCGTTTTTGCGATGGCGTCGGCGCCGGCGTGCCGGATTCAATCAATTGGGCAAAGCCGAGAATGGCGCTCAGCGGCGTCCGTAATTCATGGCTCATGCTGGAAAGGAAATCGGATTTGGCGAGATTGGCTTTTTCGGCGGTGGCGATGGCATCTTTCAGCTCAAATTCGACCTGCTTTCGCACGGAATTATCGGCGCCAATCAGCAGAAAGCCGATGATATGACCGTAATCGTCTCGCAAGGCCGTAATCGACACGATCGCCGGGAAGCGGCTGCCGTCCTTGCAGATATAAGTGAGTTCGTAAATATCTTCGATGCCGCGTGAGGCCTTGAAGGTGAGAGCCTCGAAGCCCGGCAGAATCGTCGTATTCAGTTCGAGACTAAGCGCTTCGGCACGCGCCATCACTTCAACCGGGTCATGGATGTCGCTGGGATTGATTTTATTGACGACTTCGCAAGCCTGGTAACCCAGCATGCGTTCGGCGCCGATATTGAAGAGTTGAATGATGCCTTTTTCGTCGGTCGCGATAAGTGAAAAATTTTCACTGGTCAGAATGGCATTCTGCAGAGCACCGGTTTTCAGCAGCACATCATGTCTACGCCGTTCACTAATGCCGTCTGCTTTCTCGACGTTTTCGCCTAACTGGATGAAACCGTTACTGATTGTGGGCATTGCCGGTTTCCATGAAGAGTTCAGCTGTATCAGAGAATTCCCCGAATGAAACCGGCTGCAACACAAGACGAGATGCGTAAGCAAATTTCGGATGTGCCAGTCTATCTCATAGGTGGAGTGACCTGACAGTGTCGCCATCCATTCCCCTATCGTCTGTTCGATACGACACATACGACAATGCACCGCGGTTGCGGTAACTCGTTTTTTGGCTTGCCGGGAATCGCCCGGACTCTATGCCCGGGCGCTGCCCCCAAATGCCTTTACAAACGGTTTATTTGGCCGTTTGCAACGCGCACACGATCACCGACACGCAGATCATTGATATTGTCATAGTCGAATTGTGCCGAACTGCCATTATCAAAACGCACGCTGACGCGGTAGAACTCGTCATCGCGCTTATTGCGTTTTTCGATTTCGTTACCGGCCACACCGCCGGCAACGGCACCGACGACGGTGGCTGCCTTGCGGCCGTCACCCTTGCCTACCTGATTACCCAGGGCACCGCCAATGATCGCACCGAGAATGGCGCCGCCACCCGAGGTGCGTGAGGAAGTGGCAAAGGTTTCGATATTGCTGACATTGCCCATACGGCTTTCATTGCTCACCGAACTGGTCGAGCTTACCGATCGGCTGCGAGGTTGTGATGTGGTACAGGCCGTCATGAGCATCACACTGGCGATCGAACAGGCGACGGCGGTCTTGAAAATATTCATGAGTCTTTCCTAATCCATTAAAGGGATTACAGCTTGCTTGTATGAGTCAAGCGGGTCTGTGCGCTGGCTAACGCAGAAGTAATCGGCACCGTCGCCTGTGTGCGTCTGCGTACCGACGGGAAAGCCCTTCTGCCGCACACTTTAGTTCTCAACAAGAGGTGAAACATGAACAAGAACACTGTATTGACCGATGTCGAAACTCTACGCAAACAAGCACGGGTCCATATCGAACAGGGTGCCGTGACCGCCGGCTACAGCGCCGATCGCGCCGAGGTAATCAGATTGTTGAACGATGCGTTGGCTACCGAAATCGTGTGTGTGCTGCGTTACCGCCGCCACCATTTCATGGCGCGCGGCATCGTGGCAAAAAGTATTGCCGATGAATTCCTGATTCACTCGAATGAAGAGCAGGGTCATGCCGACCAATTGGCCGGACGCATCGTGCAGCTCGGCGGCGAACCGGATTTTTCGCCCGATAGTCTCAGTGGCCGTAGCCATGCCGAATACGTCGCCGGAAAGACATTGGTCGAGATGATCAAGGAAGATCTGGTGGCCGAACGAATCGCCATCGATAGCTACCGCGAACTGATCCAGTATCTCGGCGACCAAGACCCGACCACCAGCCAGATGTTGAAAGGCATTCTTGCCGTGGAAGAAGAGCACGCCGATGAACTGGCCGATCTGCTCGAAGGCCTGCCTTCGAAAGTGTAATTGCCATATCCACAAAAAACCCTTCGCGGTAATGCCACGAAGGGTTTTTTATTTGGAAATCTTATTGCGCTACATGCCGTTTTGCCAGAACCCGAATCGTTTGAACCTAACGCAGCATTTTTGCAAATCCGACCGCTGCACCGACCGATTTCAAAACCCGCGCACCGACAAAGGCGCCGGCCAGTTGCATCGCAAGCTTTGTCGCCAGGCCGGGGCGTTGGGTAAAAAAGCGCATGGTATGGCTGCGTGGATACGCAGAGTATTCTTCGGGGTCGGGACCGAGCCGGTTTTGTATCAACTCTCGCTGCGCATGTATTTTTCTACGAATGTTTTCACGCTGTACTGCCAGTGACACATCTACTTCCGGCGACACCATCACATCAGATTGGTTAGTCATGTTCATAACTTGCTCTTGATCAGTGCCATATCGGCGGCGAACTCTTCGCGTGTTACCGCAAATGCCTGTCCGCTGCTTGCCGACAGTGCACGTACCTTATGCCAGGCGATGCCGACTCCAACTGCGTAAATTACCATCATCGCCAGCACCGCCGGAATTCGATACGGTGTGTCCCAGCTGATGGCCATCACCAGAACACCGGAAAACAGCAAGACGCCCAACAGGCAGGCGAACGCGGCCATGCCGAGTACGAACATTTTGGTCAATCGGTTTTTTTCTTCGGCCCATTCGACACAGGCCAGCTCTCCGTAGAGAGCTGCCTGGCCCAGTATCGCCTTGCCGGCTGACCGCAACAAACGAATCAGGTCCAGCACGCTGATGCCAG
Source organism: Arenimonas sp. (assembly GCA_043753545.1). Taxonomy (GTDB): domain Bacteria; phylum Pseudomonadota; class Gammaproteobacteria; order Xanthomonadales; family Xanthomonadaceae; genus Arenimonas. The sequence continues at coordinate 6,941 of JAYUWO010000155.1, read as the reverse complement.
CTGAGCCTGTTCTTGACTGCGATGAAGGCGATGGCGGTATCTGGTTCATATCGACAACGTCCGGTCTTAGCGACGGGCGAGTGCAAAGCCGATGATCAGGCCGATAGCTGCACCGGCACCAATCGATTTCCACGGTTGCTCATGCACGAATTCGTCGGTGGCAACGGCGCTCTTCTTGGCGCGCTTGGCGATGTCGCTACCCATGTCCATGGCCGTCTCTTTCGCTTCGGTCAGACGTGCGCTCAAGCGTGCTTTTGCCCGGCTTAAATCTTCACCGGTCAGCGTGGTGGTTTCTTTGACCAGATCTTCCACATCGGAAATAAAATTATGAAATTCCGATGAGGCATTTGAGACTGCGCCTTCGACTCTGTTGGCCGCCGAAGTTGCGTCTTTGCTCAGACCATTAGCCAGTGTTTCCGAATATTTATTTTGCATGTTCAGTTCCTCAATGAATGAATTTGAACAGCTAGCAGCCCGGGCGGGGGAGTGCCTTTGACAAGCGGCATGCATAGCTGAGCAATGACAATAATTCCCGCCGCCAATAACGTCTGTGCGTCACCGCACGCAATAAATCAGGCTTTAAATGTTTACTGAACGCGCGCCAACTTAAGCGCTTCAACGCACCGACCCGGAACGGTTCGGGCCGCATGCTCTTTTCATCGTTTACGCTCGCTTTCTAACCCCTGCGTATCTGCGGTTTTTAGATGAATGCCTAATATGAAATGGAGAAACAAATGAATACGCAAATCGATAAAGTTATCGTTGCTCCGGGGACCGATCTGCCGATTGTAGTGATCAACACCATCAGCAGTATCAATGGCGAGACACAGAGCGTTGCCGATGTCCGCCAGGAAACCCAGATCTGGACAACCTTCGAACTCAACCCCTATTTGCGTGCTCACGATTTGAAGGTGTTCGTACACGACGGCACTGCAACGCTGACAGGCTTCGTAGCCGAAGGCGTGAACAAGGAACTGGCGAAATTAATCGCGTTGGGCGTGAACGGCATTATTCAGGTCGATAACCAGATCTTCGTCGAAGCCGAGTACGTTGCACCGGTGCCCTCCACTGAACGCAGTTATGGTGAAATGATCGACGACGCCAACATTACCGCCGCCATTAAATCCAAGCTGATGTGGAGCCAATACAGTAATGGCTTGAGTACCGATGTCGACACCACCTGGGGCAAGGTGACACTGACCGGTACGGTGGACAGTGATACCGCAAGAGGCCTTGCCGGCCGTCTTGCACGGAACACCCGTGGCGTGGTGTCGGTCGATAATTTGCTGGAGGTCAGCCTAAGCAAGGCTGCGCTTGAACAGAATGCCGCCATCGCAGCAGATGACAAGGCTCGCAATATCGCCGATAGCTGGATTTCGACCAAAGTAAGATCGACATTTTTGTATTCCAGCAATATTAATAGTCACGATATCGTCGTCGAAACCCACGATGGCGTGGTGACCCTCACCGGCAAAGTTGGCAGTGTTGTCGAACGGGCATTCGCGATTGAACTTGCCCAGCATATCCGCGGCGTGAAGCACGTGATGGCGGATGCCTTGCATTGCTGAGGAAATTGAAAATCGTCGTCCCCGAACGCTATAGAAATCCCGTAGGGGCGATTCATGAATCGCCCCTACGGGATCAAGGCAGGGGATGACGTTTTTTATTTATTGTCGTTTACGCGCGCATTGCTGAGTTGATTATTGGCGGATAAAACCGATCAGATCATTGGTCAGCTGTGCTTTTGCGGTGGCAAACAAGCCGTGTGCCGCGCCTTCGTATTCAATCAAGTTGGCGTTTGAAATACCCTTGACCGCTTCGCGTGCCGAAGCCTCGATTGGCACGGTTTTATCTTCGGTGCCGTGGATGATTAAAGTAGGCACTTTAAAATGCGGTAAGTCGGGACGGAAATCCGTCGTAGAAAACGACTTCAGACATTCCAGCGTGGCTTTCAGGCTGGCCTGCATCGAAACACCGCGTGCCCATTCCAGCAATTCCTGACTGACCGGATGTGCCAGCGTACCAACACCGAAAAATTTGTGAAAAAACTCGGTGAAAAACTTCGCGCGATCATCCAGGATCAAAGCCGCTGTCTTATCGAAGGCTTCCTGTTCGGTACCGAGTGGATTGTCCGGCGTTTGCAGACGGAACGGCACGATCGACGACACCAGCACGGCTTTTGAAACCGATTTGCCGCCATGGCGCGACATATAGCGCGCGACTTCGCCGCCGCCCATCGAAAAACCGACTATCACGGCATCGTTGGCGCCGGTATGTTCGATCACAGTGGCCAGATCATCACTCAATGTATCGTAGTCATAACCCGTCCAAGGCTGCGACGAACGTCCGAAACCACGTCGGTCATACGCTATCGCGCGATAGCCGGCATCGGCGATTGCCATCGCCTGATCATCCCAGCTATCGGCCGACAAAGGCCAGCCGTGCAACAAAATTACCGGACGGCCACTGCCCCAGTCTTTTACGTACAGTTTGGTTTTATCTTTGGTGGCGACATAGTTCATGGTGTGGCTCCTTTACTTCAAGTGCGTGAATAAATTTTCCTGCAAAACCACCCATCAACATTTATGCAGAAGCTATCTCGGGAAGCTTGCTACGGTTGCCGGGTGGCAGCAGTCGGTCGGTTTCCCGTTTCACGACGCCATAGCATTCGCAACTCAGGGTCTCGAGTTTTTCACGGTCCAATACCGTGATCTCGCCGCGGGCATAGGTAATCACCCCCTGTCGTTGCAGTTTGCCGGCGGCATCGGTAACACCTTCGCGGCGTACACCGAGCATGTTGGCAATCAATTCCTGCGTCATGGTGACCTGGTTGGTCGGCAATCGATCCAGCGACAGCAGCAGCCATCGGCAGAGTTGCTGATCGATTGTGTGATGGCGATTGCAGACTGCCGTTTGCGCCATCTGGGTAATCAGGGCCTGGGTATAACGCAACATCAGGATCATGGTATCGCCATGGCGATTGAATTCGGTCTTCATGACCCGTGAGCTTAGGCGATAGGCATTGCCGGCGCTTTGCACCACGGCGCGGCTCGGCGTACTTTCACCGCCCATAAATAGCGATATGCCGACCACGCCTTCGTTGCCTACCACCGAAATTTCCGCCGAGGAGCCGTTTTCCATTACATAGAGCAATGACACGATGCAATCGATCGGAAAATAGACGTTATTCATCACATCGCCCGGCTCGTATAACACCATGCCCAGCGGCATCGTTACTTCCACCAGTTCCGGGAATATTCGCGCGCGCGTCTCGGCCGGCAAGGATGATAACAAGTGATTTTGATGCGGCGTAAATGACACTGTTTTTACGGACATGGATTTGGCCTTGCAACGTGGAAAACTTTGCTTGTGTCGTCTGAATATAACGTTCGACATGCCGAGGCTCTGTACGGTGCCGCTCTTATAATCGACACACCAATCCCTGCCGGCTTGTGAACGCGGCGTTACGGGTAACAAGTTGTGACTTCAACGTGTGCGATGCCGCACGGAACCGTTGTGTGGTGAATTGTATCTTCGCCTTGCCGGCACGCCTGATCATGATTTGTCGGTCGCGGTCTTATCCGAGACATTACTTTGCAATGGAGAAAGTGCATGACCATCGAATCGAAAGTCGTCAGATCAGACCGTTTTACTTTGTCGATCACCGGCCTGGCCCTGATTGTGCTGGTGATCGCGATCGGAACATCGGCGCAGGCCAATGCCAATATCCTGGACATGAATAACGACAAGACCACGGTCGTTAAACAAACCCGACATACCAATAGCCATGCGATGTTTATTACCGGCGATGTCGATTTTGATTACGCTGCCAATATGCGCATACATCAAAAATTGGCACTCGATATGTCGCAGGCGCAATTGAAAAACGGCAAGAGCGCGAGATTGCGCAGCATGGCGGCACGCATGGTCGCGCAGCAGAAAAATGAGATAGCGATACTGGACCGCTGGATGGCAACGCAGACACAAATCAAATCAAAAACAATTGTGACGGCTAAATAATTTCCTGTCTTGGAACAGTCAAGACGTTACCGATTCGGCGTGTAATTCAGTAGGCGATCGGTTTCTTTTTTGACCACCGCATAACACTCGCAACTGAGTTGCTCGAGCTTCGGCCTATCCAGTACCTTGATATGGCCGCGGCTATATTCAATGACGCCTTGCAGCTGCAATTTTCCGGCCGCTTCGGTCACGCCCTCGCGACGTACGCCCAGCATATTGGCGATCAATTCCTGCGTCATCGTCAATTGATTTTCTTTCAAGCGGTCTATCGATAGCAAAAGCCAACGACACAGCTGCTGGTCGATCGTGTGATGCCGGTTACAGACCGCGGTTTGTGCCATTTGGGTAATCAGTGCCTGCGTGTACCTCAGCAGCAGCAGCATGGTCGGGCCGTGCAGATAAAATTCGTCTTTCATCAGATGCCCGCTTAACCGGTATGCATAGCCGGCGCTTTGCACCACGGCACGGCTTGGCGTGCTTTCACCGCCCATGAACAGCGATATTCCGACTACGCCCTCGTTGCCAACCACCGAAATTTCTGCCGATGCGCCGTTTTCCATCACGTAAAGCAGGGAGACGATGCTATTGATCGGAAAATATACATGGCGCATGGTGTCGCCAGACTCGTAAAGCACCATGCCAAGCGGCAAGGGCACCAACTCCATTTGAGGAATGATGCGTTCCTGGGCTTCGGGTGAAAGTGCCGCCAAAAGACGATTGTCCTCTGGCTTGCATTTGGCGGGGGGTACCGTAGCGGGCATTGGTTTTACCGTATTCCTGAAGACTGGGGGCAGCCCCCGTGTCGTCTAGGATAGCGCTTTAGCCAACGTAAATATGTACGGTACCAGACATATAAACGTGCGGTATCGCGCATATATCTGGCGGTCGAGAATTAAAGCCTCGAACGCCTATTTTTTGTTGCCTGCCACCAGCAATACGAGGCCCAAGAGCACGGCACCGCCGCCCAGCCAGATCGGAATATTGACCGTTTCTTTTTCCTTGACCGATAACTCGATCGGGCCAAGTTTTACCGCTTCGGTTTTCTTTGTATAGCTAAAACTGCCAATCGCCAGGCCAATTGCACCGGCAATGATCAGCAGGATAGCCGCTAGTTTGGATCCGTTCATTGGTAACGCTCTCCCTTGGTAAGAAACTCCATCCGACATGCAATTGGACAGGTTGCGCGTCTAGTTCAACTTCCGCGTTTTCCCATCAACAATGACACTACGAATAGCACAAGAAAGATAAAGAACAAAATTTTGGCGATGCCGACCGCTGAACCGGCGATACCACCAAAACCGAGCACACCGGCAATCAGTGCGATGACAAGAAATACAATGGCGTAATGCAACATGATGACTCTCCTCTGTGAATGGATACCGCGTGCAAGCAGCCTAAAGCCGACAACACGAAAGTTCGGTACGACAGCGCACACAGTAATCGAAAACGTCTGGGTGCGCCAACGCACCGACACAGGCTGTTGCCGGCCCTAGCATCGGAGTCGAAGCATTAACGCTTCATGAAATAAGTATTCGCCCTTTAAGGCCCGGTTTACTCCCGCCATCGGGGCCAATACCACCACATTGAGGACTCCACATGAATTCGACCATCAAGAAAATCTCTGCCGCCGTTTTGCTCGGCGCTTTCGTACTTGGCAGCACCGCCTGCAACACCATGGCTGGCGTTGGTAAAGACACGCAGAAAGCCGGCGAAAAAATCGAGAAAGAAGCCGATCGTCACATTGATGATAAAAACTAATACAACGATCAGATGCCATGACCACCTTGTGCCGCAGCGACTGGATTCAGGCTTTCGCAGAGCAGGAGCTGCGGCAGGCTCGCATTGATCCGCTTAATTTGCCTATCACCAGTTTTGAGAAAATTGCAGCCAATAGCCCAGTACCCGCCGAGCCACATCTCACCGCGTGCTTCGCTTCCAATAACAATAATTCCCCGGAGTACGCTCATGATTAATCGACTCATACCTTTCGCAGCCGTTGCTGCACTCGTGCTGACCGGCTGCAAGGAAACCGCTTCCGACACCGCCAATGATGTTGCCGACGCACGTCAAGAAGCCCGCCAGGACAACAGCGAAGCCAGAAAAGACGCCAATGCCGAAATCGCCGACGCCAATGCCGAGGTGAACGATGCACAAGAAGCTTACGATGAAAAAACAGACGACACCCGCAAGAAACTGACCATCGCCGAATCCGAAGCCATGATTAAAACAGCCAAGGCGGACTACGATGTTGCGAAAGTCGAAGCCGAAGGGCGCGACAAAATCGCCAGGGAAAAATGCGATGCCTTAAGTGGCACCGAAAAAACTTCCTGCAACCATATTGCCGAAGCCACACTGGTTGCCGAGACCTCCTCTGCAGCGGCCGTGCGCGATGCTTTATTGCTCGATGCTACCTATCACGAATAAATCCACGGTTCGACCATCCCCGTTAACGGTGTGACTAGACGCGCATCAAATCGGGCGAGTTGAACTTTGCAGCAAGGCGGCGACGGCTGGACAATATTAGGCACGTCGCCGCCGATGATCGAATCACGCAAAGTGATTTTTCTCCTTGATTTTAGCCTGATGTATCTGCACCGGGCGCCCGGCATCTTGCCGTTGCATCCCCCCATCCTGCCAACGCATTTTTGCGAACTGCTGGATCCCTTCAGAGGTCACCATGAACCATTCAGACGAAAAAAATCCAAAAGACAACGTAGTACAAACCCCGGACCAAAGTTCGGATAACGGTGTTCAAAGAACACCTGAAGATGCGGTGAAAGAGCCCTTAACACCGGTTCCGGCCATCGATGAAATCAATCCACCGCTCGAAGCCACCCTCGGCGGCGACGATGTCGTAACCCCAACGGAGAAATAATAATGACCCTGCCTAATTCCGATCAAGTAAAAGGCGAATGGAAACA
>JAYUWO010000154.1:0-12316 GCA_043753545.1 Arenimonas sp. | reverse complement strand
GCTTTCTGTCGTCGGCCAAACAGGCAATAGCCGTGCACGGTTTCAACGCAAAAGAAATCATCATCATGGAGAATGTCGACGACGACAAATTTAAAACCGTCAGTAAAAGCTCCGATCTGCGGTACCTCATCATGGTCAAGAAAGTGTCGCAGCTTCCGATTACCATTACGGGCGATAACGCCACTCCGATTTTCTCCGCCAATATTTCCTATTACGTGAAGGAAAACATCCGTTACAAGAAGCAATACGACGCCGATGTCATTTTCATCGGGCATGCGGCACCGAAAGCCGCTTCAAGCGTGCAGCACTGGAGCAATAACGGGGCCGAAAAATTTCTGGAGGAAGTTGATTTTGGCATCCGGGCCATGTTCAATCATGTACTGACTGTTGGCCCAGGGTCTCCTGATGACAAGGCAAAAAAAGAATTAGTGAAGGCGGCGGCCACTGACGGTAGCGAGAACGTCGTGATGTTGAAAACCGAAAATGATTTCGCCTACGGAATGGTCGAGAATAGTTACTACCTGATTGCACCGATCGAAAAAGTTCCCGCAATTGAGGTAAATGCCAATCAGACCTCTTCCGAAAGCAAGATCGATCCATCGGCGGCAACCGCGCCCGTACACACCGGGGTTTCTGGGAAGGAATGATTCAGAAGCAGAAAAAATTAGAAGGGAGCAGCCCCGCCTGCCCCTTTCCTTTTTTGCGAACACCTTGATGAAATGGTGGCTTTCCGCGACATGACCACTCTGTTCGTAATCACACTCTCCGGCAATGTCGATAAATCAGGCTGCCACCTGACTTCGATCAAATTCACGGCCTACATTCCGGCGTAGACTCCACCAGTCATAACGATGGGTTCACAGGTATGTTTCCGGAACCGTGCGATCAACTCAGGGCTTATACATTGGGGCAGCTCCAGCGGGCAATTACCTGCCTGACCTGGCGTGGTTCACGCGCGCACCAGGGCGTGCATCAGGCCCGTAAATCCATGCGGCGCGTACGGGCTTGTCTCGCATTGGGAAAATTGGCCCTGGGGGCGGGCGCCAATATGCTGGATCGGGAACTCTCGAAAATTTGCGATGGTTTGTCTGCTGTTCGCGATGCGCAGGCGCGTGTGGAAAGTCTGGATCGTTTATTGACAGGCAATGCGGAATCCGAAATTCGCTCCTGTCTTGTGTCGGCAAAACGATTGGCCATGAAAGCGCGTGCCGATGCCATGCGAAACGAACAAGCCGACGATCCGTACTTTCTAACGCGGCGTGAACGATTGCAGGTGTTGATCGCAGCCATTCCGGTGTTGCCTTGGAATCATATCAATGTAAATGCACTGACAGATGCCGTGCAGTGCACGCTGCAGGCCTGCGATCAGGCTGCGGAAACCGCATTGAAACGCGGCAGGGAAAAAGACTGGCATCGACTCCGCCGACGCCGGCGCCGGATGGCCCAGCAACAGACTGCTCTTGAGCAGAGCGCGATTGTATTGCCGAAGCTGGAGATTCCAGATCGAAAACTTGGCGAGCTGCTGGGCCAGGCCCAGGATTTGTCGGTATTGCGGGAATTTTTCAGGAAGCATCCGGGACTGTCACCGGAGAATGGGCGGCAACTGCTTGCATTTCTCAAAGACGAATTCACGCATCTGAGTGAGGAAGCAATGGCATCAGGATAAGTCGATTTTTATACGATTATCCACGGCCGCATTGCATTCGTTTGGATCGATAAAAGGGCGCAATGAATGCGCCCTTTTATGGATTGGAACCAGTTAATTATCGAATCGATTGAAGATTCAAAATGGTATTCAGCACGACGCCCAGCAAGGAATCCGAACCGTTGTTGCTGCGGCCATATTTACGACGACCATAAAAACCATCTTCATAGCCACGCTGGAAACCCTGGCGGAAGTAGTAATTGTAATCTTCCTGTTGGACGTAATAACCGTTGTAGCCGTAATTGGCGTCCTGGTAAATGTAGGAATCACGATACGAATAACGCCAGTCATCCTGCTGATCGGCACGTCCGGCACGCATACCTTCCTGATAGCCATAATTCAGGGCTTGCCGAAGGATGTTGGCACCGTATTGGTTGGTTTCGTAGTAGCTGCCGCCACGGTTGTAGCGAAAACTGGATGCCGTATAGAAGTAAGGATCGTTGTCGTAATCGTAGCGATCATTCTGGTAGCGCAATTGTTGCAAGCGCATGCGCTCGTAATATTGTTGCTGATAGCTATATTGCGATGTACGTTTTTGTTGTTGCAGTTGCAAGCCAATTTGTCGCGAATTGTTCTGGCGTTGTGATGCGTATTGACGGTATTGCGTTACGCGTTGCTGCTGTTGCTGGATAAGTACGCGTTGTTGTTGCGGTGGCAGACGACGGTCTTGCCTTGCTTTCTGCGATGACTTAACTTTTTCGGAAACCCTGTTTTCTGCACGTTGCTGGCTGATAGCTTGCTGGGCAATGCGGGTTTTCTGCGCAGCTTGTTGGCGTTCTTTGGCCTGATTTTCCTTGCCAATGCGATTCTGTTTTACCTGCTCCTGGGCGGCACGTGTCTGTTGAGCCGCTTGTTGACGATCGGTCTGATTACGAGGCGCAGGATTCTTTATGAAGCGATCTTGCTCCGGTTTACCACGTCCGCCTTGCTCTGATTGCAAGGGTTGGGGCTGTCGCTCGCTCGATTTTTCTTCGCGTTCTTTCTTCTGATCCTGCTTGCCCTTCGCTTCTTTCTTGTCCTTGTCATCCTGCTGTTCGCCCTGGTTTTTCGACTGTGCCTCGGCACTGGTCGTAGAGCTGAAGCCGAGCAGTGACGCGCTGACCACCATAGCCAGCAGTACGCGATTCACCTGATTGATATTCATTAGTCCGTCTCCGTTGAAGAGTTTGTCTATTCACATGCGCCCGATAACAAGCGCCGTTTGCACCAGACGAGGATGCGCTTCGTAATCTGAACTGGTCTGTACGTTGAAACACACCAGTTCAGGAAACATCGTGGTGGTTCGTCTATCTCTCGCGTCAACCATTAGAAATAACGGGTCATAAAGAATAATCAAATAAGCAGGGGGGCAGATAGGCACCTCCTTTTTTTGAGCATTAAACTAAGGCTTATCGACTGCTATTTTTAACTCAACCCCGCTGATGCCAACTTGATCGACTAAACCCAAGCCACCGTGAAGAATACCGACGCGTCATGTCTCATTTGCCACAACGAAAAAGCTGTCTGTACGTTGCCGCACACTGCGTGAAAGCTCGCAAAAGCTGTGTTCATAAAGCGTGGGCGATGATAAGCGCTGTCCGACAATCAAGAAGATCGCCATGAATTCCAAAACAATGCTGGCTTGCGTTATCGCAAGCGCTTTGCTCACACTGCCTTTACCTACTGTCCGTGCGGCAGGCGCATCGGGCAACTTGCTGACAGCCGAATTGGTCAATGAATCAGCCATTGACGAACTGGTTGGCGTGAATGCGAGTCGCGTTGCGGCCTTGCGTGCGCAAATCCTGCTTGATCGCGCCCATTTTTCGCCCGGTGAAATTGATGCGTCCTATGGCGGCAACATGCGCAAGGCAATTTCGGCCTATCAAAGCAGTAACGCGCTTAACGTCAGTGGTACGGTGGATTCCGCGACTTGGGCGGCGCTCAATAAGGACAATTTGCCTGTGCTGACCACCTATGTCATAGCAGATGCCGATGTGGCGGGTCCTTTTGTTGCGGTTCCTTCAAGCATGCAAGCGAAGTCGAAACTCAAAGCCTTGGGTTATGCATCGGCAACTGAAGCACTGGCGGAAAAATTTCACACAAGTCCTCGCTTGTTGCAGTCACTGAATGCGGGCAAAAATTTCAGTCGTGCAGGCGAATCGATTGTCGTGCCCAACGTGTTGTCACCCGAGCCGTTGCCGGCGGTAACGAAAGTGCTGGTCGATCGTTCCGATTCCTCGGTGTCCTTGGTGGATGCCGCCGGCAAAATCATCGCACGCTTTCCGGCATCGACCGGCAGCAAGCACGATCCCTTGCCGGTGGGTAACTGGACGATCAAGGGTGTTGCCGCGAATCCGGTGTTTCACTACAACCCGAAATTGTTCTGGGATGCAGATCCAAAAAGCGTAAAAGCCAAAATTCCGGCGGGCCCGAATAATCCGGTGGGCGTGGTATGGATTGATCTCTCCAAGGAACACTACGGTATCCACGGTACGCCCGAGCCATCAAAAATCGGCAAGACCGAATCGCATGGCTGCATTCGTTTGAGTAACTGGAACGCCAGCACGGTAGCGGCGGCGGTCACCACCGGTATGCCGGCGGTATTGCAGGAATAAATGTCGACAGGAGCCGTGATCATGAAAAGTTTTTTGATATTCATCCTGGGCGCCATTCTGGGGGCATCGCTACTCTTGTTTTTTGTCCTTATGCAATGGCATAAACCCGGAACAATGGGTGGAACCGTGACATGGCTGCCTGTGCCGCCGCCTGCAAATACAAAAAACATCGGCAGCATTCGGGCGATGCCACCCGTCGTGGCACCCGCCAACGAAAATGAACCCGGTGCCACCGAGGTAATTGTGGCCGAGCCAACGCCGATGTTGTGGCCGCCGTTCGTGCCCGGTGCAGCAAAAGCGGTGGCAGCAGAACCACCCGCTACCGCAGAAAACAATGCCTTGCTGATACCGGTGTCGGGTATTCAAAAAAACCAGCTGACTGATACTTTCAACGATGCCCGTGGCGGCGGAAGAATTCATGACGCGATGGACATCATGGCGCCCAAAGGCACGCCGGTGCTTGCCGTTGCCGATGGAAAAGTAGCCAAGCTTTTCAATAGCAAGCAGGGCGGCCTGACCATTTACCAATTTGATACCGCCGAAGTGCATGCTTATTACTACGCGCATCTCGACAGCTATGCGCCTGATATCAAGGAAGGTGATTCGATTATGCGCGGCGATGTCATCGGTTATGTCGGCAGTACCGGTAATGCCAATCCGGCGGGACCGCATTTGCATTTTGCGATTTTCGTACTCGGCCCGGATAAAAAATGGTGGCAAGGAACGGCCATTAATCCCTATCCATTGCTGGGCGTGGCTCGATAGCGGGGAAGTCGGTAGATATCGATGGGCGGTCAGGCATACTGGGGTACTTGATTTTCAGGGCTTCGGTGAATGCGCATCGCTTTCTGTATTCTTTTTTGCCTGTTGGCAGCGCCATACGCGAAAGCGGCAGCCCTGTACAAATGTACCGGTCCCCAAAAGAATGCCATCAGCATCCAGTCGGCACCATGCTCGGCCGGTTCAAAACAAATCTGGGTGCGTGACGGAACGCCGGATCCTCCGCCGACAGAACAGCAAGTCGCCGCGAAAAATGCGAAGCATCAGCAGGATGCAGAAGCCGCCCGGAGTCTGTCCAGAATGGCAGGCACAACGCAAAGCAACGATGTGGTGGCGTATCGAAACAACACGAATGTCGATTATCAGAAGCAGCGTTGTGATTCCGCCAAACGACAGGCTTTGCAGATACGCGAGCGGGATTGGAAGACACTGACTATCAACGCTTTGCGTAGACTGGATGCCTGGGTCGAGTCGGAATGCAAAAAAACCTGAAGTGCCAAATCTTCAGCATTCGTAAAAGCGGGAAAAGGCATAGTCGGTCTCACTGGCTGCAGGCAAATGAAACATTCGGATTTATTGGAGATTTATCGTGAGCGATAAGAGTCTGGAAAAAGGGCCTTCGGAATCGAACCCCGACGCGGTAGGAAAGAATCCGACAAACGACAATGTCATTGCCACCCATGTCGCAGGCGCATGGGCCTTGCCGGCTCTGTTGCTGCTGGCTATTTTGACAGTGCTGTATCTGGCGCGTGATTTGATTTTGCCCGTCGTGGCGGCACTGATCTTGAGCCTGGTGTTTCTCCCGCTGGTGCGCGGAATGAAGAAGATTTTTATCCCGGTGCCGCTGGGTGCAGGATTGGTCGTGCTTGGCTTGATGGCAGGCTTTGCCGGCGCGGGCTACAACCTGTCCGAACCGGCCAGCGAGTGGCTTGAAAAAGCCCCACAAAGTTTGAAGAAAATCGACAAAAAGCTGCGGAAGATTGCCGGCTCGATGCAAGAGGTCGCCTCCGCGACTGAAAAAGTGCAGGACATCACGGAAAAGCTGGCCAGCGGTGATAGTAATAAGGAAAAGCCGCGTGAGGTCGTGATGCAGGAGCCAACACTGACGGGTACGGTCCTGTATAGCGCGCGAGACTTTGTGGTCGCGGCATTGAGCACTATGGTGTTGCTGTATTTCCTGCTGGCATCCGGCGATATGTTTCTACGCAAGACCATCGCGGTAACGCCGCGGTTTTCCGATAAGAAACGCGCGGTGGATATTGCACATCAAGTCGAAATGGCAGTATCGCGATATTTATTCACGGTCGCTGTCATCAATGTCGGCTTGGGCACGGCAGTGGCTTTGGCCATGTATTTGATGGGCGTGCCTAATCCGGTGCTGTGGGGTGTCATGGTGGCCACGCTGAATTTTATTCCCTACATTGGCGACATCGTCAGTTTCAGCGTCTTGACCGTGGTCGGCCTGCTCACGTTTGATCCACTCTGGCAGTCGCTGATGGTGCCGGGCGTATTTTATTTACTGACCGCACTGGAAGGCTATTTGATTACTCCGCTTATCGTCAGCCGCCGGCTGAGTTTAAATCCAGTTGTGATTATTCTGTCGGTCCTGTTTTGGGGCTGGATGTGGGGAGTGCCCGGCGCATTGCTCGCCGTCCCGATTTTGGTGGCGCTCAAAACCGTTTGTGACCGCGTGGAGTCCTTGCAGGTATTCGGAGAATATCTGGGCGAGTAGTTCAAATTGCGGGCATTGCCCGCAATTTCTTGTCGGTGGTTACGGCCATTGGGGAAAATGTCCACAGCAATGTTTCACGGTTCGATCATCGGGATCGCAGAATATAAATGCGCGTTAAAGATTAAAATAAATAATCATTAAAAGAATAAAATCACAGGTTCGCAATTTCACATGGTGAAATCCGCTTACGCATGTGAATTGATCATGCAGTGCCGAGAAAACATCGTGCGAAATGCAAGATGGTATTTATCTGATGCTTCTAAGTAACTGATTCATGTAAAAACTTTCCTTGGCACGCATCGTGAAAAGGCCTTGTCGAGCATCATCGCTCTACAACGATGGGTGAAGTCCATGACCAGCCACTTTTCGCCGGTTCAGAACCAGCTTCTTGCCGCCATGCCGAATGAAGCGCAGCAACGACTATTTCCACACCTGGAAAGGGTGATGTTGACGCGCAATACCGCCTTATACGATTCCGGCGCGCCGCGTCGTCATCTGTATTTTCCGGTAGACGCGATTATCTCTCTGGACCAAATTCTGGAGAATGGATCTTCTGCGGGCATCTCCATGGTCGGTAACGAGGGCGTGATCGGCATTGCATCCTTCATGGGCAGCGAATTCAGCCCGTGGCGTGCTGTTTCTCAGAACGCAGGTTCAGCCTATCGGCTTTTGGGTTCAATCATGCAGGATGAATTCGCTCGCCATACCGATGTCTTGAAACTGATGCTGCGTTACACGCAAAGCCGCGCCGCGCAGATATCGCAAATCGCCGTCTGCAACCGCCATCATTCTATCGAACAGCAATTATGCCGCTGGCTTTTATGCTCGCTCGATCGCATGTCCGGGAATCGTTTGCACATGACACAGGAAAATATCGGAAACGTTCTCGGTGTAAGGCGCGAGGGCGTAACGGTGGCAGCCAATAAACTCTCGAGGAATGGTGTCATCGAATATTCCCGCGGTGAGATCACCGTGCTGGATCGTTCGAAACTGGAGGATATGAGTTGTGAATGTTATGACGTGGTGAAGAAGGAATTCGATCGCCTGCTGCCGAACGTGATGTTGCAAGGCGCTGTCGAAAAAGCACCTGCATTCGAAAGGACGGCGAAAAAACCGGCTCGCACAAGTAGCGATTTCGCCTGCTCGATGGTTTAGGCGAAATGCAGAGGCATCGGAACTGCTTTTCATCGTGCGTAACGCAATTCAACCCTTGCTATCAGGGGCTTGAGAGCATCGATAGCGTGTCATTGAAAGTGAAGCCGGCAAAGTAATACCGTCCATGATCGCCATCTTTCTTCTTCACCATTAATCGAATCAAGGAACCAGCATGAACAACGATATTTTCAAGGGTAATTGGATACAGCTCCCCGGCAGCATTCAAAATCAGGGAGCTGTCTGACCGACGACGATATGAAGATTGCCGAAGGTAATCATGAACATTCGTCGGCAATGATCCAGGAGCGTCATGGTGTTGCGAAAGATGCAAGGGAACGTCAGATCCGCGAGTTTGAAAACACCCTGCATGGTTTTTATATTAGATAGATAGGCATGCAAGCGGGTATGTAGGCAATCAAAGTTATGCAATGCCGCGCGCTAGCGGAGGCATAGATTTCAGGATCAATGCTTCGCTTTTCCGCCGATCCGTAAAATCGCTTGTGTATGCGGGCCATCCGTTTTGCCTGCATACAGTTCCAAGCCAACATGGTGTCAGCAGGTAGCTATAATGAATATCAGATTCCAGCCAGCAGAGATGATGTCTGTGACCAAAAACGAAAAACCGCTAGCAGGTCGTGTACTTGCGATAGACGACGATCGTACGTTGCTTGAAAATTTTTCCCTCTGCCTTGAGAAAGACGGCTATCGGGTCACTATGGCCGAAACCGTGGAGGAGGGGCTTCGGTTGGCCGCGACGCTGCCATTTCAGGTCTGTTTGCTCGATCGCAATATCGGCTACGACTCCGGCCTTGAAGCCCTGCCGAAATTGCGTGAATTGGCACCGCTGATGCGGGTGATCATGGTGACC
This sequence comes from Arenimonas sp., assembly GCA_043753545.1. Lineage (GTDB taxonomy): Bacteria > Pseudomonadota > Gammaproteobacteria > Xanthomonadales > Xanthomonadaceae > Arenimonas. The sequence continues at coordinate 3,482 of JAYUWO010000154.1, read as the reverse complement.
GGCCATGCCGGTGTTGATGAAGCCATTGACGCCATTTCACAAGGTGCCAGTGATTATCTGGTGAAGCCGTGTTCGCCCGAGCAATTACGGATTGCCGTAGCTCGCCAGATCGATACCCGACGCATGATTGACAGGCTCGACACCCTCGAGCGCGAGACTAGTCATGAAGCGACAACACTAAACAGCAAAAACGAAGCCATGCAGGAAGCCATCAAGCTGGCGCTGCAAGTGGCCCGGACCGATGCCAATATTTTATTGCTGGGCGAGAGTGGTACTGGCAAGGGCATTATCGCCCGTGCCGTTCACGAGGCCAGCCGTCGTGCTGCAGGATCATTGGTCACCGTCAATTGCCCATCCTTGTCGGCTGAATTGCTGGAAAGTGAAATGTTTGGCCACATCAAGGGTTCGTTTACCGGTGCAATCCAGACCAATGTGGGCCGTGTCAGCCACGCCGATGGCGGCACCCTTTTTCTCGATGAGGTCGGCGATTTTCCGCTAACACTGCAACCCAAATTACTGCGTTTTATCCAGGACAGGGAATACGAACGTGTGGGAGATCCGGTCACGCGCAAGGCCGATGTGCGGATTATTGCCGCTACCAATCACGATCTCGAGTCGATGGTGAAAGAAGGTTTATTCCGGCTGGATCTACTGTATCGCCTGAACGTGATCACGATTACTTTGCCATCGTTGCGCGAGCGCATTGAAGACCTCGAAGATCTTGCAACACGTTTCATTACCCGCTTCGCATCGAGTTACGGCCGGCCTGCGCGACGATTGTCTCCGGCCGCATTGGCGCGTTTGAAAATGTATGCATGGCCGGGCAATGTTCGTGAATTGCAGAACATGATGGAACGCGCCGTGATTTTGTGCCGCTCCGAAGAAGTGGGTACTGAACTGCTCGCATTCGCCAGTCCCGAAAGCAGTCGCCAGGAAGTGGTTCCCGGCTCTGCCACCAGTCTGGAAGCACTGGAGCGCACGCATATCGAACGCGTGCTGGCCAGCAGCGAAAATCTGGACGCCGCTGCAAAAACCCTCGGTATCGACGCATCGACTTTGTATAGAAAGCGCAAGACATACAAACTGTGAATGGTTTTAATGTCGGCATGAAATTCAATGGCATGACGACAAACAAGAATGGTGAGAAATGAAATATCTTCAGAACCATACAATGCTTCTCGAAACAAGCCCGGAATATAGCCATCCGAAACTATCATTGGTTCTCTGGATAGTCTTGATACTAGGATTGGGTAGTGGAGTAGGCCTATTTTTTGGCCCCGATGCCTGGTTTCAATCCCTGGAGAAACCCACCTGGAATCCGCCGGGCTGGGTGTTTGGACCCGCATGGACCCTGCTCTACACGATGATGGCCATCAGCGTGTGGTGGGTGCGACGCGACACCGAAGCGACCCATCGTGAACGGACAATCGCGATGCGACTATTCTGGCTGCAGTTACTGCTCAATCTTGCATGGACGCCGATTTTTTTTGGTCTTCATCAGGCAGGTCTGGCATTCATGGAAATTTGCGTGTTGTGGCTGGCGGCACTTTCTACTGCATTGGCCTTTGGCAAAATATCCAGTGTGGCAGGCTATTTACTGACACCGTATTTGGCATGGTTGTCGTTTGCCCTGGTGTTGAACGGTACGATTTGGTTACTCAATAAGTAAACCGGCATCGGCCACGCCAAGACGGGGGCGGTCATCCGGAAAAGAAAGCGCTGTCAGGGGACGCGGCAATGAACGAGAGCCATAGCAGTAAATTTCGCCATCAGTTGAATAATGGTTTGCTGGCACTGGCTTTCGTGTTGATTCTTGCGACCTCGGCTGTTTCTGTCACTTCGACCAACGAACTGGGTGCCTCGATTGGCCTGGTTAGTCATACGCACCAGACGCTCGAATTGCTGACACGCATGAAAGTGGCGAGCGTCGATGCGCAGGCCAATGGTCTGCGCTATTTAATCGGAGGCAATGCCGAGGATCAAATGGCTCAGCGAGAGGCGCTGGCAGAAATGTACCGGCTACGAGTGCAGCTGACCACGATCACGAAGGACAATGCCTTGCAGCGATCCTATATGGCGGATTTCGCGCAACGCTACGATGCCTTCTTGGCGCGCAGCATGGAGTCGATGGCCTACAAGCAGAAGGCATTAAAAACGGGCAGGGAAATCGCATCGGCAAAACGGATTCGAGAGGGCGTCGGTTTCGAGATCATCAAGGACATGCGGCAAATACTCGACAAGATGACTGCCGAAGAAAATCGCCTGATGATTCTGCGCGTGGAAGAACGTGACACGCTCGTCAAGCAAACCAATGCCACCGTATTGATCGCCAATGCGCTGGCCCTGGTGGCTGGCGCACTGGGCTTCATCGCCATTCGCCGTTCGCAGGAAGAATCGAGAAGGATGTTGATAGTGGAGATGCGGGCAGAGCAGGCCCGACAAGCCAGCGAGGAAAAAAGCAGTTTTCTGGCGAATATGAGCCATGAAATCCGCACGCCGATGAATGCCATTTTCGGCTTCACGCAATTATTGTCCGAGTCGGTCACCGCGCCGGTCGAACGCAACTGGGTGATGTCGATCAAGAAAAGTGGACAGATGCTGTTGTCCCTGATCAACGACGTGCTGGATCTTTCCAAAATAGAAGCAGGTAAATTGCAACTGCAACTGCATCCCACCGACATCCATGAATTGGTGGCTGAAATAGTCGATATGTTCCGACCGGATGCGCAGGAAAAGAATATATCCCTGGAATACGAATTGGATCATGCAAAAAATGATCCCCTGCTACTCGACGGCCAGCGCATGCGCCAGATATTGATGAACCTGCTTGGCAACGCCATCAAATACACCGAGCGCGGCGGCGTTAAAGTGATAGTGGCGATCACCTCGCAGCATGATCCCTCATTGCGCAATTTGCGTTTGTCGGTAAGTGATAGCGGCGTTGGTATCGATCCTGGGCAGCTAGCGAAAATATTCGAACCGTTTCATCAGGCGGAAAGTCCCGATGGAAAAATACGCCAGGGCACCGGCTTGGGTTTGAGTATTTGCCGTCGGCTGGTCAACGTGATGCAGGGAGATATTCACGTTGTCAGCAAACTTGGCCAAGGCTCGACTTTCAAGGTCGAGATTAGCAAGGTGCGCGTGGCCGGCAACATGCCGCAAAGGCAGGCGACGGCAGGAACCAAAGTGGATTTCAATCCCTTGCCGCCACTCAGAATACTGATCGTGGATGACGTGGCCTGGAATGCGGAAATTGCACAAGGCTATTTGCGCGGTAGTCATCATGAAATCAAGGTGGCAGAAAATGGGCTGGATGCGGTGATGTTGGCCAAATCCTTCCGTCCGGACCTTGTCTTGATGGATTTGCGGATGCCGGGCATGAGTGGTTTTGAAGCAAGCGATGCCATCCGTTCCGATCCCGAATTACAGGATGCCGCAATCAGAATTATTGCGGTCACCGCCTCCAGCCTGAATCACGAAGA
>JAYUWO010000153.1:0-4130 GCA_043753545.1 Arenimonas sp. | reverse complement strand
ACAGCTATTTCATATTCTCAGGGAGCGCTACATGTCGGCCAAATACCTCAAACCAATAAGCTTGATAGCGATGGCTGTCGTCATCGCCACATCACCTGCTGCCAGCCAGCAGAATAAATCGCCTAAAACTCAAGTCTGGATCGATCTTGCTACCCACGATTTTGCCGGGATGCCAGATATGGGCGGTTTAGCCATGAACATGTTCGGCGGCAAGAAAGGTAATAACACCTACGGCGCGACACGTTATGGTGGCGCGCCAGGCCAATATATGGACATCGCCTTATTCAACAGCATCAAGCCTGGCGTTCCAGTGCAGCAGACGATTCCAGCAGGATTAATGCTGGGAAAAAGCCTGAGCCTGTTGCCATACAAGGAAGCTCCCAACAGGCAAGGTGAGCCGGGTATGCCAGGTGATGGCGAAATCAGGGACTTCAAAGTTCGCATGCTGATTTACTGGGGATGCGGTACTGAAGTCCGGAAAGGCCAGCCTCGCGTTATCGAAATGAGTTCGAAAGACGGAAAAGTGAAAGCAAGCGGTGCCATGCAAGGTCGTTACGTACCCGATCGCACTGCAAACGTGGGCCCCGGTTACGTCACTTGGCCAAATGAGAAAAATCGCCAGAATGTTTCGAGCGATGCTTCTACCATCGGTGAGCATCTGATGACAGGCGACGGCATCCCCGCATCGCTGAAATTCCAGTTGGAAAACAATCAGGACTTCATGCCAAAAATTAAATTGCGCAGCAATGGCAATCTCGATGACGGCATCATCTGGAACTGGCAGTCGATCAATCAGGCACGCGGTTATTTCCTGCATGCTTTTGGCCAGCAGGGCGATGCCACCGTATTCTGGAGCAGTGCCGAAACCGCGGATGCCGGACAAGGCATTCTCGATTACCTACCACTAGCGACCGTAGATAAATGGGTGAAGGAAAAAGTATTGCTCGGTCCGGAAGTAAAGAATTGTGCGATGCCGAAAGGAATTTTTGAAACAGCAAAAGGCAATAACCAAGGCAGTAATGGCAGCATGCTGCGAATGGTGGCCTTCGGGCCCGAAACCCATTTTGTTTATCCACCGAAACCTGCCAATCCTAAAACGCCTTGGAACCCGGAATGGAATGTTCGAGTGCGCGTGAAGTCCAGTACGATTTACCCGATCGGTATGGATATGTCAGGCATGGATGAACAGGACGATCGCAGTGAAGATAAGCCGAAAAAGAAAAGGAATGTCCTGAAAGATATTTTTGGACGCTGATTTTTCGCTCTGTATTAAAAAGCCCGAACTTTCGATTCGGGCTTTTTATTTTTTCAGCAATGATTATTTTATTCTTCTCGAATGCATCGAAATCAATCGCGATATCACGATGGCGAGATAAAGTACGCCGACTAATTGTTGAATCATCACCCATGAACGTGCATGGTCGCTCACCGGTGTAATTTCACCAAAGCCGACACTGGTCAGGCAAGTGAAGCTGAAATACAGCATCTCGAACCAGGTAAATACACCGTCAGGATTATTACTGGCGTTAATGTAGAAAGAACCCGGTGCGCAATATTCGATAATCGAATAAAGATAGGCGAACACGAATGCCAGCATCGCGTACATCGACGCGGCGGCAAATAACTCGTCAAGCGTCATGACTTCATCGCTGAGTACATAGCGAAACAGGCAGACGATAACGAAGGTATGGAGTGCCGTCTGAAACAGCAAAACAACGACGTGGATGCCGCCTCCACCGATTAGGGCTTCGGTCGCCTGAAGAATGATGGTCGGGATCAGAAGCGCATAGCCAAGATTGGTCTGCACACCGGTCGACTTGGCGGAGCGCAGGGCAAGCACCAAAATCGCCCAGTCGAAAGCAACCACGGCAATACGGCCAGACTGCATACGCTCAAGAAACGGATAAAACAGAATGAGTGCAACCAGGGCCAGCAATAACTGCACATTCGGCAGGGCAAAGTATTTTTTCATAGGGATGAATACTAACCGAAGCCGCATGCCGAGTCCGGAATGCTTAAGTCATTGATAATATTGCGATAAATCATTAAGTCTTGAATATTGATCTAAAGTTCTTGACACCTTTTGAATTGTTAGTAGTATTGCTACTAATGAATATCACCGACAACCAGCAGGCAATCCTCGACTTCATCGCCCAGCGAATTGAGCAGGACGGTGGTTCGCCTTCCCAGACAGAAATCGCCAATGCTTTTGGCTTTCGTGGCGTCCGGGCAGCCCAATACCATCTCGATATTCTCGAACAAGCGGGCTACATCCGCCGGATCCCCGGGCAGGCACGAAGCATTCGCTTATGCCAACCCGACTTGGTTGAATCCGCCGAAGATGTCGACATTCCAATAAATACTAAAAGCGAATCTGCCGACGCATTGCGCCTGCCAGTTCTCGGCCGCGTCGCTGCCGGTCTACCCATCGGTGCCGACATCACCGGCGAAGATTATGTGCTGCTTGATCGCGTGTTCTTTTATCCGTCACCGGATTATTTGCTGAGAGTGCAGGGCGATTCGATGCGCGACGACGGTATTTTTGATGGCGATCTTGTTGGCATTCACCGCACCAACGAAGCCAAGTCCGATCAGATTGTTGTCGCACGCATCGATGATGAAATCACGATCAAGCGCTTGAAGATTGGAAAGAACGGAATCCGTTTATTGCCGCGCAATCCCGATTTCGCCCCGATTGAAATACGCCCCGATCAGGATTTCGCCATTGAAGGCCTGTATTGCGGATTGATTCGGTCCTCACGATGAGAGTGGCACGTTACATTTTCCTACAAAGTCCGGCGACATCGCCCGACCATGAATCGGAAATAAGCCTGACTTCAATCATTTTTACTTCTGGCAAATTGTTTTCAAGCCTGTCTCAGCTTATGCGACAAGTGCCCAATACACTTCTTTACACCAAATACTAAACGCCCAAGGAATTTCGCAATGGCAATCGATGACAATAAAAAACGCGCTCTGACCGCCGCACTGGCCCAAATTGAAAAGCAATTTGGCAAAGGCACCGTGATGATCATGGGTGATAAAGCCATTGAAGCAGCAGATGTTATTCCCACCGGTTCCTTGATGCTTGATATGGCGCTCGGCATAGGTGGCTTGCCTAAAGGCCGCGTCATCGAAATCTACGGACCAGAATCTTCCGGTAAAACCACCTTGACCTTGCAAGTAATTGCACAATGTCAAAAAGCCGGTGGCACTGCCGCTTTCGTCGATGCCGAACATGCTCTGGATCCGAATTACGCCGCTAAATTAGGGGTGAAAGTGGATGATCTACTGGTATCGCAACCCGACACCGGTGAACAAGCGCTGGAAATCGTCGACATGCTGGTACGCTCGAATGCCGTTGATATCGTGGTCGTTGACTCCGTCGCTGCATTGACACCGCGTGCTGAAATCGAAGGCGAAATGGGCGAACTGCAAGTCGGTCTGCAAGCCCGTTTGATGAGCCAGGCGCTGCGTAAACTCGCCGGTAATATCAAGCGTAGTAATTGTATGGTGATTTTCATCAACCAATTACGCATGAAGATCGGCATGATGATGCCGGGTCAAAGCCCGGAAACCACTACCGGCGGTAATGCGTTGAAATTCTATGCCTCGGTGCGTCTGGATATTCGCCGCATTGGTTCAGTGAAGAAAGGTGACGAAATTATTGGTAACGAAACCAAGATCAAAGTCGTCAAAAATAAAATGGCGCCACCGTTTAAACAAGTAGTTACCGAAATTTTGTACGGCGAAGGTATTTCCCGTGAAGGCGAAATCCTTGAGTTAGGTGTCGACGCCAAATGCGTAGAAAAAGCCGGTGCCTGGTATTCGGCACTCGGCGAGCGTATCGGTCAGGGTAAAGAAAATGCTCGCCAGTATTTGAAAGACAATCCTAAAATGGCGCTTGAATTGGAAGCCAAAATTCGCGAAAAACTGGCCCCAAAAGTGGTGCCAAAACAGGCTAGCGAAGCAGAAGCCGAAGCTTAAGTTGTCGCTATGAAAAAAAAACGGGAAGAACCTTCCGCCTACCAGCGAGCCCTCGCCTTGCTGGTTAGGCGGGAGCATTCCCGCAAGGAACTTGGCCGCAAGCTGAAAGCCAAGGGTATCGAGCGTGAAGACGCCGATACCGC
>JAYUWO010000152.1:0-12413 GCA_043753545.1 Arenimonas sp. | reverse complement strand
TACCGTCAAGATTTAACACCACGCCGCCAGCGGCTTCCAGAATCGCCTGCCCCGCTGCCGTGTCCCATTCCGAAGTTGGTGCGAAGCGCGGATACACGTCCATTGCACCTTCGGCAATACGGCAAAATTTCAGTGACGAGCCCATGCTCAGCGGTTCCACTTCGCCCATGCGAGCAAGCGCTGCCGCGGTTGTTTTATCGAGATGCGAACGCGACGCTGCTACGCGCAAACGATTTCGTTCGCTTTTATCGACGGTAATTTTTTTAGTCACGCCGTCTTGTTGTACAAATGCACCTTGTAACTCATCGCCCCACCACAATGTTTTTAAAGCTGGTGCATAAATGACGCCGAATGTGGCTCGGCCGTCTTCAATCAAGGCAATATTGACGGTGAACTCGCCATTCTTTTTGACAAACTCTCGAGTGCCATCAAGTGGATCGACCAACCAATAACGCGGCCAGAGTTTTCTGGTCTGCCAATCAATATCGGCCGACTCCTCCGATAACACCGGCATGCTCGGCGTTAAAATATTCAAACCTTGTTCGATGATGTGATGCGCGGCAGTATCGGCGGCCGTCAAAGGCGAATTATCATCTTTGAATTCAACCGTAAAATCCTGCTGATACACCTGCATGATGGCTTGCCCGGCATCGCGGGCAATTTGCAAGATGGCTTTTTCAAGTTCTGAATTCAGTTTCATATCTTTTTTATTTTCTGGATACCAACCAGTCCCGCACAATGTACATGGCCGCTAAAGAACGTCCTTCGGAACAATCTTCGCGCAACATCAATTCGTTGAAATTGTCGAATTTCCAGGGCAACACTTCCAACGGTTCGGGCTCATCGCCGGGCAATCGTTCTTCGTATAAATCTTCTGCTACCACCAAATGAATTTCGTGGCTCATGTAAGTCGGTGCCAGGCTAATCGAACGTAGGTGGGTTAATTTTCTGGCGCCGAAGCCAACTTCTTCTTTCAACTCGCGATTGGCGGCATCCAAAATACTTTCACCGGCATCCATTCGGCCTTTAGGCAGGCCGATCTCGTAAGCATGTTTTCCAGCGGCGTATTCACGAATCAACAATATCGTATCTGGCCGCGGAATGGCCGCAATCATCACTGCGCCGTGACCGCGACTTTTCAAGCGTTCGTAACGACGGCGTTCGCCATTGGAAAACTCCAAATCGAGTCGCTCCATGCGATAAGGCCCGAGATCTTGCTCCTCGAGGCCATGAATGATGGGTAATGTTGGCATTGCGATCCTAACTGAAGGTCAATGACGGGCCATGACAAGCATAGACATGAAGCACGCTAGCCGACATTATTGCGTCATGGAAAATTTATCTGGGCAAAACTCTGATACGCACATGCTAACAGAGGCGGCAGCTTGGCGGCAGCGTGACCTGGCCGTGTTATGGCACCCATGCACGCAAATGGCGGAACATCCCGACACGCTGCCACTGGTGCCAATTCGTCGCGGTCGTGGTGTCTGGTTGGAAGGTGTCGATGGCAAACAATATCTTGATGCCATCAGTAGTTGGTGGACAAACTTATTCGGTCACGCAGAGCCACGCATTGCTGCGGCTATTGCCGAACAGGCACGGACGCTTGAGCATGTAATTTACGCCGGGTTTTCGCATGAGCCGGGACTAAAGTTAGCTGAAGCTTTGGTAGCCGCGACCCCTGCCGGATTATCGAGAGTGTTTTATGGCGACAATGGTTCGGCGGCGGTCGAAATCTCATTGAAAATGAGTTTTCATCATTTTTATAATCGCGGCGATTTCAAACGCACTAAATTTATTTCGCTCTGCAATGGTTACCACGGTGAAACCCTTGGCGCTTTATCGATGGCCGATATTCCGCTATATCGAAAAGTGTACGCGCCCTTGTTGCTTGAGCCTTTATTTGCGCCCACGCCCGATGCTTATGATGCAGAGGTGGGTGAAAGTGCGGAAGATTACGCGTTGCGTTGCGCTGAAAAATTACGGCTCATTTTTGAACAACATAATGGTGAAATCTGTGCGTTAATTCTCGAACCACTGGTGCAATGTGCTGGCGGCATGCGGATGTATCACCCCAGCTATTTACGGCGTGCACGTGAAATTTGTACGCAGTACGGCGCGCATCTTATTGCCGATGAAATTGCCGTTGGTTTTGGTCGCACCGGCACCCTGTTTGCCTGTGAACATGCCGATATTAGTCCGGATTTTATGTGCTTATCCAAAGGCCTGACCGGCGGCTTCATGCCGATGTCGGCCGTGCTGACCACGCAGCATGTTTACGAAAGCTTTCTGGATGCGTCGCGTGAACGCGCTTTCCTGCATTCGCATAGTTACACCGGAAACCCATTGGCCTGCGCGGCAGCATTGGCGTCACTGGCTATTTTCAGCAGCGACGATATTCTAGAAAAAAATAAAATTACCACCAATAAAATGACTTTGCATGCCGAAACATTCAAGGAACATCCGCATGTTGCCGAAGTGCGGCAAACCGGCATGATTCTGGCGATTGAAATGGTGCAGGACAAGAAGAATAAAACCGCCTTTGCTGCCAGCGAACGTCGCGGTTTGCGCGCCTATCAGCACGCTATTGCAAACGGCGTTGTGTTGCGGCCATTAGGCGATATTTTATATTGGATGCCGCCGTATTGTATTGATGACGAAGCGCTACAACATTTAGCATCCATCACTGCGTCTGCTTTAGAAGAGGCCACCCGCTAATGCGCATTATTCGCAGCTATATTACCGATGCACTTCATGTCGGTCAGGAACTGGTTTTATCCGAAGCAGCCAGTAATCATCTGGTGCGAGTTTTACGCCTGGGTGTCGATGACACCTGCGTATTATTCAATGGTGATGGCTTTGACTATCAGGCAAAAATAATCAGCGTTGCCAAACGCGGTGCTGGTGTACTGATCACGGCATCGCATGTGGTTACCAATGAATCACCCCTGCATATCACTCTGGTGCAAGGGATTGCTCGCGGTGAAAAAATGGATTGGATTTTGCAAAAGGCGACCGAGCTCGGTGTCCAGCGCATCGTCCCGGTAATTACCGATCGCACCGAAGTGAAGCTCGATTCTGAACGTTCCGATAAAAAAATGAATCACTGGCTTGGCGTCGTGGCATCCGCCTGCGAACAATCGGGTCGTGCGCGACTTCCGGAAATCATTGAGCCTTGCGCTTTGGCGAACTGGCCGTTGCGAGATAAAAACTTGAATAAATTTGCACTCGATCCGAATGGCGTTTTTGGTTTCTCGGATTTGGCGAGCGCGAAACCGGTTGCCGTGAGTTTGGCGATTGGGCCGGAAGGTGGTTTCAGCGAACGCGATCTGGCAACACTAAAAGCCGGCGGCTTCCAGGGCTTGCGGATGGGCCCACGGATTTTACGGACCGAAACCGCAGGGCCGGCTGCTATCGCCGCAATGAATGTCTTGTGTGGGGACTGGAAGTAAAACCTGTTGTCTAGCCTAATCAAGAGTTAGGCGTATAGTGGCTCAAGCACGATGATATGGGGATATCTATGCGCTGTTTTCTTCTTGGATTCGCAGGCTTCTTGCTAGCTGCTTTATTGGCATCAATTGCAATTGCTTCCTATGGCGATTACTCGGCTCGCGCTAGCGTGTCGGACACCATGCAATCGGTAGCCCCGTTGCAAAATCAGATTACAGAAGTAGTCATCTCGCAAGGTGCGTTGGCGAATGCCGGAGCTGCACTCGACCCGCCGGTCGTCAAACAGTCATTCCCAAATGCTGATTTTTTAAAAGTCTCGACTGATGGCACTATTATTTTCCGCAGTAGCAAACATGGCCAGATCATTGTGCTCGAGCCTGCTTTTTCTGCGGGCGCGTGAGCTGGAAATGCACCGGGTCCAAGCCCGACAAAAATTTGCCAATCAAGTGTCGTTAACCGGGGGGCAGCTTGTGAAAAAGATATTCCTGCAAACCGTTCTACTGATTTTCGCACTTGCAATCATGCCAGCCAGTGTAGTTGCCCAGGACCAACCCATCTTCGTCGGCAACTGGCAGGGTGAATGGAGCAATCACAGTGGTTATATTTATACTGCGGATATGCAACTGACTGCCGCAAGCGATGGAGGCATTCTCGGCAAGATCCAGTGGGTCCTGAAACAATCACCCATCGCCGATGAACAGGCGAAGCTTGGCATGAGCGGAACCGAGTTTATCAGCGGCACTTACGATGCCAACAGCCGGGTGGTTTCGTTCGATGGCATCAGTAAAACCGATCCGAACAATATTCTCGGACTGGACAAATACAAGCTGGTGCTCGCCGAAAACTCCAACGTGATGGGCGGTATTACGTTGAACAATGGCAGTTGGCGCGGAGTTTTCTCGCTAACACGTACTGGCAGCAATTAAGCGGAACTACCGACCATGTCCCTGCAAGACGAATTTCTCAGCCAGATAATTGAATACAAAAGGCCGTGGAAATTGTTTGCACTATTTTCCGGCCTGACCTTATTGGTAATTGGTTCGTTTTACTTGCCTGCTCCCGATTGGGACATTTCGATCAGTTTTATCATGGCATTTTTTTCATATTTGACTGCCGCCTGGAGCTTGAGAGTCGTTGTCGAACGACGGTGGAAATATTTACCGCTAATGTTATTTTTTACCTGGTTTACCGTTGATGGCTGCTATTGGCTCTACTGGAGTTACCAGAACCCCGAAGCACTCGCGATGATGCGCGACGTCAATTTTCTTGCCTCGTTGGTCCTGTACATCATGTGCGGATTTGTCTGGTACTACCGGGGCAGCTTGAAACAATTTTTTCAGGAAGCGAAATCATTTATCAAGGTGAGCTAGGATTTGATGGATTCGTATCGGCTTCATCGAAATTGTCTGAGTGACTTCGAACAGCGTATTGCCAAATTTATTCCCACATATTTTTTCTTCTGGATGACGCAGCAATGAACCCAAAATCTGCCAATGCATTGTCATGGACAAGCGCGATATTTATCATCCTGGGATTATCGATCAGCTCACCATCCGGGACGTTCGCACTATTGGTATTGGCAGGCATCTGCTCGGTGATTCCGGCTTTGTTCGCCGCGAAGCGACCCAGACTTTTTTCAGCTTTCCTGTTGCTAGCCGCAGTGGCTTTGGCCGTGAATAGCTATCCCGCTTTTGAACAGGATCAAGCTGCTTACACCAAGCAGGTGAAAGAGCGGGCCGACAAGGGTCAGGCTGTTTCCGGTGACAAGAAATAATTGCAAACCACCAGGGTGACCGTCACCCCGTTCCGCAATAATTATGCGGCCTGGTTCAGTGCTTTATCGAGCATCAATTCCACCGACAACATGTCCGGCACGATGGCGGCATCGTCATTCAACATCACCTTGGAATAAATACCGAGCGGCAAATCCTTGATGTCGTGAACTTCCTGCAGGTTCCCGGTGTTCACTGTCACCAATCGCGGGAAGCCCGTCGACAACACGGCAAAAAATGGCAATTTGGGATTATTACCAAGCGCCTTGAGTACGGCTACCTTGGTACCAAATGTGCCGACTTCCGAGCCCCATCCGGCAAACTTGGAGAATGACATCAATGGCAACCGCCAGCCGCGCCAACGTACACGGCCGAGCAACCAGTCAGGTGCATTTTCCACCAGCTCCGGTTCGGAGAAGGTGATGATTTCTGCAATATTCGCATTGGGCAGCAAAATGCGGCCTTCAGCCACGCTGATCAAGACGCCTCGAATATCGGATTGTTTAACTGTACTCATGTTGCAACTCCAGAATTTTTACGCAGCGGCAATCTGTCTATCGTTTGAAATATTCAAACACCATATCGGCCAACACCGGAAGGTCGGCACTTTTGCCACCCAGTTTCACTAGTGCTTCCGCGGCAGCGGGTTCAAAACAATTGGCCGGATCTTGCGCTAGTGCCAAACCACCCTGGCTTTGCACGTAGGCTGCTTCGGCCGCAGTTTCATAAGCAGCACCGCTCAGCACGATCACGACGCTGTGCTTGGCCGGCAATGTGGAGACGAGTTCCTGCTGACTTTCGGCACCGCCGAAAAACAGTTCACTGCCTACCAGATCCAGGCCGATTCCCACCGGAATAACCGCCACCTGACCAGGCTCAGCCGCCAAGCCATGCACGGCAAGGTATACCGGCAGATTGCTGACTTTTTCAAGCTGGGCAACAAGGCGATCGTGTTTTCCCACTTCAAGATGTTGGTAGAGCAGAACCGGAACATTCAAACTGGCTGGCAAGGCTTTCAGCAATTGCCGCACTGCATCGGGCCCACCCATGCCGGCGAGTATCAATATCGCGCCAACATCAGACAGTTGCTTTTCTGCAGGAGCATCGCCCTCCATCGCTTCCAGACTGAGCGTACTTTTCTTGAAAACGGGGCTGGCAACCGGCTTGGGAGCTTCAACTTTGGCAACGGTCAAGTCTGCATCCAGATCGACCAGCGACAAACCCGACAAATCGAAAGTGCGTGGTTCCGCGGCCGGCTTTTGGCTCGACGGTTGAATGGCCACCGGCGACTCATCGGTACTCAGCTCAATCGGGCGTGCGGCCGGTTTGGCTTCATCCTGAAATTGGCCGAAATCCATATTTTTCGCTACGGCACGATTATCATTTTTTTCAAACTCGTCCAACTGTGCAGCCAATGCGGCGACTTCGGCGTCCATGTCGGCACTCATTTCGACGGCATCATCAGCCTGATATTTTGCAAATGCGACCGGTGCATCAGCCAATTCGAAATCAGCCAAGGTGCTGGCCGAATCTTCAAACTGCAAGGAGGTGCTATCGTCAGATTTATTTTGAATTTCGCTGTTTTCAAATGCGGACAAATCGATGTCGAAGCTCGCATCGTCGCCCAAACTAATTTCATCGCTTATTTCAGCTTGTGCATTGTCGAAGCTGATGAAGTCATCATCGACGGAAGCTGCTTTGGTCGGCACGGCTTCGTTCACTTGTAGAGTTACATCGTCGACCAGCGACATATCACCGGCATCGGCATTAATAAAGCTGTCGAATTCGGCCAACTCCATTTCATCGGCCGTGGCAGACATTTTTTCCAGCGCGACTTTTGCTTCCGGCAACGGTGCGTCTTCGGCATCGCTGATGTTCAGACGCATCGCGCTTTCCAGATCATCCAGATTAAAGTCCAGGTCGACATCAGGCTCGATCGCGACAACAGGCGCGGCCGGCACGGCACGCTGCAATGCATCCGAATAGCTTTCATTGACCGGAACATCGGTGGCGAGTGAATGGGTTTCTTGCAGGTAATCTTCCAACTTGGCATCCGCCATGGCTTGTGCGGGTGTTTCCGGCGCGCCGGGTTTCGGCTGCCATTCGTCCTGTGATGCCATCGCCGAGCCTTCAGGCACAGGCGGCATCAAGTCGCTACCGATAATCTTTGCGGCAAGATGCCTTGCCCAACGATTCAGATCCCATCCGCTGAGATGGGCGCTGGCCTCGGCATCGTCGTAAATCACTTCAATGTGGGCGCTGCCAAGCAAGTCGTCAAACTTGTCCAGGGCAGCTTCAGTCGCAGGCTCGAGACTGACCACCATAACGCGCGGCTTGAGAGCACTTACTTCACTCGGACTCAGCTCGGATGGATCACCTTCGCAAACAAGTTCGGCACCCAAATCCTTCAGCGCCGAGCGCAACTGATCCCGGGACTCTCCTGCTCTCGCCAACAACGCTACCCGGACAACTGTATCAACCATTGACCGGCTCCATGCCAAGAATTTCGAAAACGTTACGCATTAATTCATTTTCTTGATACGGCTTTCCGAGATAGCGATCGACACCGATGTCCATCGCGCGCTGACGATGTTTGTCGCCGGTACGGGAGGTAATCATGATGATCGGCACATCTTTCAGGCGCGGATCGGAGCGCATGTGCTGAGCGACTTCGTAGCCATCCATTCGCGGCATTTCAATGTCGAGCAAGACTAGATCAGGTGCGCGTTCGGCCATTTTCTCGACAGCGTCTACGCCATCTTTCGCCGTCAGCACTTCAAAATTGTTACGTTCAAGTACACGGCCAGTCACTTTACGCATCGTGATCGAGTCATCCACCACCATCACGGCAGGAATACGGCGGACTTCAGGCGCTGCCATTGGCACGACTGGCACGGCATCTTCACGTTGGCTAAGGTTGTATCGACGTACCAGCGGCGCAACGTCAAGAATCATCACGACTCGACCGTCACCCATAATGGTGGCGCCGAAAATTCCGGGGATCGAGTTCACTTGCGGACCAACCGGTTTCACCACGATTTCCTTGCTGCCCATCACTTGGTCAACGCAAATGGCGGCACGCAAGTCGCCGGAGCGAGCCAGCAATAATGGCATCTGCAAACTGTCGGCGGCTTTCGCGGTACCGTGGCCGATAAGTCGGCCAAGATCATGAATCACATAGTCTTCGCCAGCGTAGGCAAAGACCGGCGCTTCGCTCGAGAGCTGCTTATCCAATTCCGTGCGGCCAATACGACCCACACCTTGTACCGAAGCAATTGGCACGGCAAAGCTGGTATCACCGATTTTCACGAATACCGCTTGCGTCACCGCCAGTGTGAACGGCAGGCGGATAATAAATTCGCTACCCTTGCCTTCGTCGGAATTGATTTGCAGCGTGCCGCCCAATTGGCGAATTTCGCTGTAAACAACATCCATGCCGACACCACGACCCGACAAGCGACTGACAGTTTCGGCAGTCGAGAAGCCGGTTTCCAGAATCATTGCATAGAGTTCTGAATCGGTAATTTCGGCATCCGCAGCAAGCAAGCCACGTTCAATGGCTTTGCCGCGAATGGCGGCCTTATTCAGCCCACGACCGTCATCGATAATTTTCAGTACAACTTCAGACCCTTCGCGCTGCACCACGATGCGGACAGTGCCTTCTTCGGCTTTCTTCGCCTTGCGTCGATCGGCAGGCAGCTCAAGGCCGTGCGCCATCGAGTTACGCAACATATGTTCAAGTGGCGCGGTCATGCGTTCAAGCACGTTGCGATCCATTTCACCGGATGCACCGTCAACCTTCAGCTGAACTTGCTTGCCGGTATCGGAGGCTGCCTGACGCAGAACACGACGTAAACGAGGTACCAATGCATCGAAGGGCACCATTCGGGTGCGCATCAGACCTTCTTGCAGATCCGAGGAGACGCGCGCTTGTTGCAACAGCAAGGTTTCATATTGACGGGTCAAATCGTCAAGTGTGGTTTCCAGGTTGATCAAGTCATTCGCGGATTCCGATAGGGAACGCGACAATTGCTGCTGTGTCGTGAAACGATCAAGTTCGAGTGGATCGAAGCTCTCGGTGGATTCTTCACCTTCACGCTGATAACGGGCAACGATTTGTGCTTCGGTTTCGATCTCGAGACGACGGAGCTGTTCGCGCAAGCGAGAAGTCGTTTGTCCGAGTTCGCCCAGTGCACCGCGGAATGCGCCCAACTGCTGTTCCAGTCGTGCTCGATAGATCGCAACCTCACCGGCGTAGTTCACCAGCTTGTCGAGCAGGTCGGCGCGGATACGTACTTGTTCCTGTGGTGCACGCACACCCGATCCGTCATCTTCCTCGACCAATGCTTCGGTCGGAGCCGACAGCGGCTTGAGGGCAGCAGGTGCGGCGGTTTCTTTGGGAACGGAAGCGGGTTTTGCCGGAACATGTGCGGATACAGCAGGTACAGATACCGGGGGCGTTCCCGCATCCGGAGCTTCGGCTGCCTTGACAGGCTCGGTGACAGTCGTTGATTCCGGCAAGACTTCGATGGATTTACCAAGCGCCAATCTATCGAATTGTGAAATCAGATTGCTTGGCAATGCCAAGGCTTTACGTTCACCGACCCGCGTGATCATGCTGTGCAGTCGGTCGAACCCGCGTTCCAGCACGACAACGCCAGTATTATCCAGAGGCACTCGACCTTCGGCCACGGCTTCCAGCAGGGACTCCATGGAATGGCCAAGTTCGCCGACGGCAAATATGCCCGACATACGTGCGCCACCTTTCAGTGTGTGCAGGTCGCGTTGCAAATCGACAATCAAAGCCATATCGGTATGCTTGTCGCGCAAATTCGCGAGTACACCGTCCGAGTGATCAAGAATATCGCCGCATTCTTCGAGGAAGATATCCAGCAATTCCGGATCCAGATCGGTCATATCCAGCGCTTCATCTGGATCGGATGGATCCACGGCGAGTTGGACCGCATTGGCGATATTAGCTGCTTGCGCCAATGCTTCAACTTCAACCTCTTCTTCTGTCTCGAAAGTTGGCTCTGCTTCCATGACAGGCTCATCGACATCCACACTGACTTCTGACACTTCTTCGATGGCTGTTTCTGCTACTTCATCGACAGTTGCTTCTGCAACAAGATCATCCGAAATCGCTTCCGGCATCGGAATGACTTCGTCGGGCGATGTGAGCGCGTCCAATTCTTCGGCACTCATGCCGTAATAATCTTCATCCGCCATTGCAGCATCGGTCACGATAGTAACTTCGGACTGTGCCGGAATAATCAGACCTTCATCCGGAATCGCGGCTGCATCTTGCGCCGCCGGGATCTCGTCACTGACGGACCTTTCTTCGACCAAGGCGCTTTGATTGGCATATGCCGTATCGGCTTCAATGGTCGGCTGCTCACCGTAAGCGGCAATCATCGCGGCAAGAGCATCGTCTGCGCCAGGCAACTCCAGATCGGCGGATGATTCAGCAACTGCTTCTACCTGCTCGACGGAAACAGAATCTTCCAATACAAATTCTGCTTCATCGATATCGGCTACAGCCTCGGTCAAACTCGCTTCACTAATACTGAAGTCACTGGCTTCAGGTTCCATTTCCAGGAAGGAATCCAGCGAGAACTGCTCTCTTTCCGGTTCTGATTCTGTAAGAGTGTTGGCGTTTTCTAAGGCTGCTGCTGCTGATTCTGCTTCTACTGCTGATTCTGCTTCTACTGCTGCTTCTGCTTCTACTGCTGCTTCTGCTTCTACTGCTGCTTCTGCTGCTGCTGCTGCTGCTTCTGCTTCTGCTTCTGCTTCTGCTTCTGCTTCTGCTGCTGCTGCTTCTGCTTCTGCTTCTGCTGCTGCTGCTGCTGCTGCTGCTGCTGCTTCTGCTGCTGCTGCTGCTGCTGCTGCTGCTGCTTCTGCTGCTTCTGCTGCTGCTGCTTCTGCTGCTGCTTCTGCTGCTGCTGCTGCTTCTGCTGCTGCTGCTTCTGCTGCTGCTTCTGCTGCTGCTGCTTCTACTGCTGCTTCTGCTGCTTCTGCTGCTTCTGCTGCTTCTGCTGCTTCTGCTGCTGCGGCTGCTGCGGCTGCGGCTTCTGCTGCTGCGGCGGCTTCTGCAGAAGCATCCTGCATCGCAATGCCAGGTGCTGTATCGCGTGAACCGAAATCGGGAATCATGGAAACATCCGGCGTCTCGAGCAGACTGACCGACGGCATGATGTCGTCCTGATCCATGTGGATTGGCACCGATGGCTGCATCGATTCCGGCAAGGCATCACGCAAGTTCTGCGTACGTGTGGCGAGATCTTCGAAACGAGGCAATACCGGTTTTGCACGCTCAAGTGCGGTGACGGTTTGGCGGATCGCACCGGCCGCTTCGTTAACCAGATCAATGGCATGGGCATCCAGCGTGAGCGCATGCGCCATGGCACGTTTTAGATAACCCTCAAGCGGTGCAGTGACATCGGTAATGGTGGTCACTTCGGTCATGCCGAAGGCACCATTCATTGTATGAACTGAACGCAATAGAACTTCGGTAACCGTTGCCGCACCCTGAGCCCTGGATTCAGTGACCCAGTGATCGACAATCTCAAGATGGCCTGCTACTTCAGGTTTGAGAATTTCAAACAAGACCGGATCAATCGAGAATTCGACGCCATCAACCGCTTCTGTTTCAGATTCCTGCTCGTTGACGATTACTTCTAGTGTAACTGGCTCGACAGTTTGTTCAGCAGCAAACGGTTCGTCGGCCAAGCCACCTACCGGGATATTCGCCGAAACGGCAGCAAGTGGAGCAGCCTTGTAGAAGATTTCTTCACCAGCGGCCACTTTTTCAGCTACTGCTTCAATGCCTTTCAAATCGGCATAGACTGTTTCGCCTTGCAAAGCGGCTCGCAGCAGAGGCAATGTATTGAAGGCTTGATCAAGTAATGCGACCACCGCCGGCGTTGCCGGCCGGGTGCCCTCAAGCACCCGATTCAGCAGGCTTTCCACCTTCCAACTAAATTCGCCGAGAGCTTTCGCGCCCACCAATCGACCGCTGCCTTTCAAGGTATGGAATACACGGCGAATCGGACGCAACAATTCCGGATTGCCTGGAGCCGAACGCCATGGCGGTAACAATTGTTCAAGATTTCCAATTTCTTCTTCGAATTCTTCGGAGAATACTTCGCGTATTTCATCGTCGATTTCATCGCTGGCGCTATCGAAACTTCC
>JAYUWO010000151.1:0-4179 GCA_043753545.1 Arenimonas sp. | reverse complement strand
TGAGGTGTTTTCAGAACGAAAATCTTCGTCAATAATGACAATCGGGAAGCGAAATTTCATGGAAATCCTTGAGGGCAGGTTTACAGCATCATGCTTGCAACATAAATTTTAGGTGCGCACATGAGGACAAATACGCAAACATAACCGCTAAATAATGCATGGCTAGAGGGGGCGATTATACGGCAGTCTCTGCTTCGCAATCATGTAGCGTGCCATAGCCTTCACCACGACCAGTACAAACTTCAAATGCAAAATTGACCCCATCCGTATAGCGTGCGAAAATGTGAACATTGGGCGGTTAGCTCAGCGGTAGAGCACTGCTTTCACACGGCAGGGGTCACAGGTTCAAACCCTGTACCGCCCACCAGATATTAAAAAAGCCACCTTCGGGTGGCTTTTTTAGTTTGAGGAATGATCTTGCGTTGCTTAAATGCTTTTACCGAATTTTTCCGGTGGCATTGACGTATCCGCTTCAATGGTAACCCAGGTGGCGAATTCGCCTTCAACGGCTTTGTCGGCGCGTTTCTGAGGTACGAATCGCCAGGTACCGATGGTGGCCATCAATACTTTGGGAATTTCTGCCGGTGCGTTGGTCGTAGGATCAATTTTTGGTTTGGCGCAGCGTCCTTTTTCCGAGATCGTGCAGGTCACCAATACGCGACCCGACCATTCGCCTTTCACGCGGATCAGCGGTTCGGATTGTTGCTCCGCACGAATAGGGCGCGGCATTAAATCCTGCGACAGGATCTTTGCCTTGGAGGTTGCGGGGTCGATTTCGACGATGATTTTGAGGCCGGATTCGAGTTGCTTGTTGGCTTCGGCGTTTTCCGGCTTCATGAACGGGCCGGTCGAAACCGAAGTGGTGAGGTAATTGACGAACGGTACCGGCAGTGTGGCTTTCTCCGGAAACGTCACCTGAGTCAATTGAGAATTCTCGTCGAAACTTAAATCGGCCCAGACCACCAGGTTATACGGCTTTTTGACGCCCGAGGCTTCCTGCGCGTTGGCGCTTACCGATAAAGATAAAAGCACGAGTGCCAGCGAAATACAGAGATTTTTCATGTTGGGCATTATTGTGAACGGAACACGAGTTTATCGTAATTAAATTCCGGATAAATGAATCAGCAGGGAATGCAGGCTTTTCATGTCCTGCGAGTTGTGTTGAATCACGCGACGAAAATCCCGCGCAGATTCTCCACGCAGATAGTCCCGCCACGCACGCGGCGCTTCGGAGCCGGGCAGGTCGTCTTCGCGAACCACGCCCAATGCATTGCGTTCGATGGTCGAGAGTTTGCAGTTCTCCCATACGCCGCGATAAAAACGACGGGTAGGAAATAGCAAATCCAGATGTCGCAAGCCGGAAATCGGGTCAGGCATTCGTGCCAATCGATATCGCGTTTTCAATAATGGCGAGTCGTAGCACCGGCCGTTGTAACTGACGAGTATGGTTTCCGGCTGCAGCCATGTGGCAAACTCCAGCAGCATCGCGAGTTCGCCACCCATCGTGGTCAAATACAATTGCCGAACGCGTAATTGACCATTCAACCAATCGGCGGCACCGATCATGAAAGCCCGTGTGCCAGTACCTCCGGATAATCCAGTCGTTTCGGTATCGAAGTAAAGACAGTGTTCGTGCTGGATCGAACCGAACTTTGCGAATTCTGCATTGATGATGTTCGGCGAATCCGCACACTGAAAAAATTCTTCCAGATATAAAACGCCTGGCGCAATTTCGGTTCCAGGCAAAGCACGATCCTGAGAATAGCCACGTTTCTCCAAAGCCATCCGAATGCCGAGTAGTTTCCGTAAATCATCCGGAGCGACCGGCCGTTCTGCAGACGCAGTAGCAACAACACCGGCCTGCTTTCGCAATGTTCGTAATTGATCAAGCAAGGCACTCATGCATTCACCAATAGCGCCAATACTTTTGCCGTCAAAAACTTCGGCGACTCAATCAGGTTTTCATCGGCTGCCAACACGGGCCCAACACAGGCCGGGCAGCCGCTTTTGCAGTCACATTCTTTCACTAACTCAATTGCGCGTTTCAACAATTCCGCTTGCCGTTTCCATAGCGGCTCACTTAAGCCGACCCCGCCGGGATAGTTGTCGTATAAGTACACGGTCGGGATAAATCTCTCCGCACGGTTGATATCCGACATATTTCCGTCATCGCTACGCAATTGCCCGCGGCCACGCCCATCACTGACAGCAAACCACGCGCCATCGCCACTGCCAACGGCTTTCTGCAAATCCCGGGCTTCTGCCATCACTGAAACGGTCGCGACGACATGCAGTGCGTAAGCAGCACCGAGAAATCCATCAAGTGCGGCATGTCGTGAATCAAAGGCTTCGTCCAAAACGGTTTGCGGCAACTGCCACCATGCAGCTGTTGTATGCAATTCCTGATCCGGCAAATTCACCGGACCGTAACCGATATTTTCGTGTGTGTAGTAGCGAATCTTTTTGTATCCAGATACCCGCCGCACCACATGCACTTCACCATGATGGGCATTGCCTTTGCCGGCATTCACGCCGTCGAAGCGCTCCAGTACTTTCAGTTTGGTGTAATCAATCGCGTCGGTGTAGTAATCGACATGTGTGCGCGTCACGTAAGCCTTGCGGCCGTCCCAGTCGAGTTTTTCCACTTGATACGGCGTAGATTGAATCATGTGGATCGCGCCTTCGTACAAGGTCAGCGGTGCCGACGAAAAATCGACTTCGGCAATAATTGTCTGCCGGCCATCGGTGCGGTTCACCACCACGAAATTGCCATCCGCGACCGAACGCAAACTCACCGCATTGGCCGGATACGAATCGGCAATCCATTCCCAGCGTTCGCCTTCCTGATGCAACACGCCGCTTTCGCCCAATACTTCCAGGTAAGGCGCGGCATCGATGGGTCCAAAGCGTTCGCCGGATAAAAACGGCAGCTCGAATGCCGCACAACGAATATGATCCAACAGAATCAGTGGCTGGTCGGAATGGATGCGTGCATGTTCCGGTGAGGCATCGGAAAAAAATTCCGGGTGCCGAATCAGATACTGATCGAGCGGATCGCTACTCGCGACCAACACGCCGAGCGACGCCTGTTGTCGTCGTCCGGCACGGCCAATGCGCTGCCAGGTCGCGGCAACCGAGCCGGGATAGCCGTTCAATACCACCACGTCCAAGCTGCCGATATCCACGCCGAGTTCCAATGCCGAAGTACTCACGATGCCGTCGATATTGCCATCGCGCATGGCTTTCTCGGCTTCGCGGCGTTCGGTCGGCAAATAGCCGCCGCGATAGGCTCGAATACGTGCCGGCTTGCGCGGGTCGTTATCGAAAACGTCTTTCAGGTATTTCGTGAGTACTTCCACCATCGTGCGCGATTGTGCGAACACCAGCGTTTTTAGTCCGGCCCGAATTGCCAGACGTGCAATGCGATTGCTTTGCGAACGTGCCGATGCCCGCAGACCCAAATCCGGATTTACCACTGGCGGGTTCCACAACAACACCTGCTTGTCGCCGGTCGGTGCGCCGCTTTCGGTAATTGCCGTGACGTCATGTTCGATCAATGCTTCGGCATGCGCTTTTGGATTACCAATTGTCGCCGAGCACAAAATGAATTGCGGGTTCGATCCGTAAAACGCACACACGCGTTTCAGCCGGCGCAGCACATTGGCCACATGCGAACCAAACACGCCGCGATAGGTATGAATTTCATCAATCACCACATACTGCAAATTCTCGAAGAACTGCGCCCACTTGGTGTGATGCGGCAAAATCGCCTGATGCAACATGTCCGGGTTGCTCACCACGATATCGCCATGCAAACGCACCGCCGCGCGGGCATCGCCGGGTGTATCGCCATCGAAGGTAAATGCTTTGACGCCGAGTTGGCCTGCGCGATTGAGTTCCAGCAATTCGGCGACTTGATCTTGCGCCAGTGCCTTGGTCGGGAACAGATATAAAGCTTTCGCCTGTTTCTTCATCGCACCGGCAACGACCGGTAGCGTGTAGCAAAGACTTTTTCCGGATGCCGTCGGCGTTACCACGACAACATGCTCGCCAGCCTGTACCGCATGCCAAGCTTCGGCCTGGTGGCTGTAAAGCCGCTCAATGCCACGCGTTCGTAAAGCAGCTGCCAATGCCGCTGGCAAATCCGATGGAAGCTCCGCATAACGGCCTTCCTGGCCC
>JAYUWO010000150.1:0-4225 GCA_043753545.1 Arenimonas sp. | reverse complement strand
TGCCTAGTCGCCGTGATGGAGAACTACCAGAACGCCGATGGATCGATTACCGTGCCTCAGGTATTGCGTCGCTACATGGGCGGCATGGAAGTTATCAGTTGAAATACCCGGACTTGAATGATCTCCAGTTTTTTGCCGTTGTTGTCGAACACGGCGGATACGCCGCTGCCGAGCGAGCACTGGGAATTCCCAAGTCGCGATTGAGTCGCCGCATCACCCAACTGGAAACCGATTTGGGTGTGCGCCTGTTGCAGAGATCGACCCGCAAGTTTTCAGTCACTGATGTGGGCCAGAATGTCTATCGCCACGCCCAAAGCATGCTTGCCGAAGCGCAGGCGGCGAGGGAAGTGGTCGACCGGGTCAGTGCCGAGCCACGTGGCTTGATTAAAGTCAGCGCGCCTGTGCTATTGGCCGAAGATATTCTGAGCAAACTCCTTCCGAAATTCATGCTGCAGTATCCGAAAGTGAAAGTGCACCTGCACGTCAGTAACCGTCGCGTGGATGTGATCAATGAAGGTTTCGACGTAGCCTTGCGTGTTCGTAATTCATTAGCCACCGACGCCGACTTCATCCTCAAGCGTTTTGGCCATTTCAATGAACTGTTGGTGGCCAGCCCCGACTACTTGAAGCGAAATGGCGTGCCGCAGCATCCCCAGGAACTCGGCAAACACACCACGTTGAGCATGAGTGAAGATGAAGCACGCCAGCGCTGGGAGTTGCATGGTGCCAATGGCGATGTCGAGAAGGTCGATATTAATCCGTCACTGATGGCATTGAGTTTTTCGCTGCTGCATCAGGCAGCATTGAAAGGGATTGGTATCGCTTTATTGCCGCAAATCATCTGCTGTGATGATTTAAAAGCCGGACGGCTGCAAAAAGTGCTTCCTGAGTGGAATTTGCCGCTGGGTATTTGTCATGCCGTATTCCCTTCGCGCCGGGGCTTATTGCCGGCGGTGCGGGTATTTATCGATTTTCTATCTGAGAATATGCCAGCTGAAATTCAGGCTTCAAAAATCTAAATCATCAAATCGAAACTTTCTTGCAAATAAGAGTCATTCGCATTTATACTTCGGGATGTGATTTTTAGCCGCTTGCCGGTTTTGGAGATTCGAGATGAAAAAGCTTGTTTTTGCTGCTTTGGTATTCCCTGGATTGCTTTGCGCACAGCCTGTTACCGTCTACTCGGCGCGTAATGAGCAGCTGATCAAACCGCTGTTTGATGCTTTCACCCAAGAAAGCGGCATTGAAGTCAAAGTGTTGACTGACAAGGAAGGCCCGTTGCTGGCACGTCTCAAGGCTGAGGGAAAAAATACGCCCGCCGATCTCCTGATAACGGTGGATGCCGGCAATCTGTGGCAAGCCTCCCAGGAAGGTTTTTTGCGGCCGATCAACTCGAAAACCCTGAAAGCCAAAATTCCCGCCTATCTGCGTGATCCGAAAAACGAATGGTTCGGTTTGTCGGTCCGCGCACGCACGATTGTCTATAACAAGAACACGGTCAATCCCGCGCAGCTTTCGACCTATCAAAATTTGGCGAGCTCGGCGTGGAAAGGCAAGCTGTGTCTGCGCACCAGCAAAAAAGTCTACAACCAGTCACTAGTCGCGAGCATGATCAAGAAATACGGTGAAAAGAATACCGAGATTGTCGTTCGTGGCTGGGTGACGAATCTTGCAACCGATGTTTTCGCCGACGATACCGCGTTGATTAATGCCATCGACGCCGGACAATGCCAGGTGGGTATCGTGAATACCTATTATCTCGCACGCTTGCAAGACAAGAATCCGCAACTGAATGTCGGCCTGTTCTGGGCCAATCAAAAAGCCGAAGGCGTGCACGTCAATGTCTCCGGCGCCGGCGTTACGCGTCATGCAAAAAATCCCGCCGGTGCACAAAAACTGCTGGAATTTCTGGCTTCGGACAAAGCGCAATTTATTTATACCGACAAGGATTTTGAATTTCCTGCCAATCCGAAAATTCAACCCGATTCGCTGATCAAAAATTGGGGGCCGTATAAACCCAACCGGATGAATGTGTTGGAAGAAGGCAAGTTGCAGACAGCAGCGACGCGCTTGATGGACCGCGCCGGATATCGTTGATTGCGAACGCAAGCCGACATGAAAAACCCCTGGCAAGGCGTCTTGTACGCCTTGCCGATCGCGTTGCTGACACTGATTCCGCTTTGCGTGGTGGTGGCTTCCTGGGCATACCCGCAGCCTGAAATTTGGGCGCATCTGGGCGAATACGTTTTGCCCGGCGTGCTCTGGAACACCACCTTACTGATTTTTGGTGTTGGAGCTGGCGTTATGTTGCTGGGCGTGCCATTGGCATGGCTGGTAGCAATGTGTGAATTTCCGGGGCGACGTTTTTTCAGCTGGAGTTTGATACTTCCGCTCGCGATGCCGGCCTATGTGCTGGCTTTCGTACTTGTGGGGTTTCTCGATTTTACCGGCCCTGTACAAACAATGATTCGCGAAATTAGCGGCGATTCCGGATGGTTCCCGCGCATTCGTTCTTCCGGCGGCGTTATTTTGGCGATGTCGCTGGCGTTTTATCCCTATGTTTTTTTATTAATGCGCAATGCCTTTGAAACACAGGGTCAACGCGCGCTGGAAGCAGCCCAAATGCTGGGCCTTAGTCGCCATCAAAGTTTCTGGCAGGTGGCCTTGCCGATGTCACGCCCGTGGCTCATCGGTGGTGTGAGCTTGGTGTTGATGGAAACACTCGCCGATTTCGGTGCCGTGTCCATTTTCAATTTTGATACGGTGACGACGACCATCTATAAAGCCTGGTTTTCGATGTTCAATCTGGTGGCGGCTTCCCAGTTGGCGTCTATGCTCGTTTTGTTTGTGCTGGTATTGGCCTTGATCGAGAAAAAAGCCCGTGGTGTCAGGCGCTATCAGGTGAAGGCAGGAAGCCATCAACGCATCGCTTTAAGTCCATTACAAGCCGGATTCGCTTTCTTGTTTTGCTCGACAGTGTTGCTGATTGCTTTCCTGATTCCCTTGGCCCAACTGCTGTTTTGGTCTGCCGATGCATGGGCGGAAGATCTGGATGCACGTTATTTTTCCTTCGTCTGGCACACCCTATTATTGGCAACTTTGGCTTCGCTGCTTGTTTGCGGCTTCGCCATGATGTTGGGATTGATTAAACGCCGATATCCAAATAAACGCACACGCTTGATCGTGCAGCTAGCGGGACTAGGGTATGCCATTCCCGGAACCGTATTGGCGGTCGGTGTGTTTGTGCCGATTGCCTGGCTGGATAATCAACTGATTGAAATGCTGGCGGCATTCTCGATCGAATCTTCCGGCGTATTGAAAGGCAGTATTGCGGTCATGTTGTTGGCCTTGTCGGCCCGTTTTTTGGTGGTAGGCTTTTCGCCGATCGACGCGGCGCTTGAACGGATTACACCGCACCATGAAGATGCCGCCCGATCGCTGGGTCTGAATACACGAGCCATCTTTCGACGGCTGCATTTGCCATTGGCAAGCGGTGGCATCTTGACCGGATTGCTTCTGGTGTTTGTCGACGTGATAAAAGAAATGCCGATTACCTTAATGACACGACCATTTGGTTGGGACACGCTGGCGGTGCGTGTTTTTGAAATGACCTCGGAAGGCATGTGGAGTCGCGCTGCATTGCCGAGTCTGTTGATCATCGCTGCCGGTTTGTTGCCGGTTCTGTTACTGGCCAGAAAATCAGATTGACTATGACATCCAATATCGCACTTTCGATTGACACTATGACATTGGGCTACGGTTCCAGAACCGTGCTGGAAAACTTATCGCTGCAATTGCAGGACGGCGAGATAGGATGTTTGCTGGGTGCGTCCGGCTGTGGAAAAACCACGGTACTACGCGCCATTGCCGGTTTCGAAACACCAGTCACGGGGCAGATCGAAATTCATGGCAGAACGGTTTCAGGCAAGGGAAATTATGTTCCGCCCGAGCAGCGTCAGGTTGGTATGGTATTTCAGGACTACGCTTTATTTCCCCATCTCACCGTGCGGGACAATATCGCTTTCGGCTTGCGTGCACTTTCCGGTGCCGACCGTACATTACGTGTCGGCGAAATGCTGGATTTGGTCGGCATGCAAAGTCTTGAAACGCGTTTTCCACATCAGTTGTCCGGAGGACAGCAGCAACGTGTTGCATTGGCCCGCGCTTTGGCACAGAGACCGAAACTATTATTGCTTGATGAGCCTTTTTCCAATCTGGATGTTGA
>JAYUWO010000149.1:0-12739 GCA_043753545.1 Arenimonas sp. | reverse complement strand
GGCAATAGAAGCCGCCTTTCCATTCCGAATCAAATGCCTGCGGCAGCATTTCGGGCACAAATGTCGGCGAGCACCCCAGATGGGTGCAAACACCGACGATAACCGCGATATTTTCCTTGCCGGTTATGGTGCGCGCTTCATTCTTGGCGAACGCAGGCGTCTGGTCGATGTTGTCCGACTTAGGATCACGCAACATACTGTCGAGGCTAGGCAAAGCCGCCAGCTGCTCTTTGGTACGTTTGAAAATCCAGACCGGCTTGCCGCGCCACTGCACAATCATGCGCATGCCAGGTTCGTTATCGATTTTGCTGATATCTACATCCACTGGAGCGCCGGCAGTTTTTGCCCGTGCACTCGGTTGGAATGAGCTGATGAAAGGAACAGAGGCACCGGCCACGCCCATCGCACCGACAACTCCGGTGGCGATTAGCAAATTACGACGGGTACTACTGACTTCTTCGTTGGCCATTAGGCGCTCCGATGCTGTCTAAAATGAAAGATAGATGCAGGTCAACCCCCAACCCACAAGACAGCGTATTGTAACGGATGGCCTAAGCAGGCGACAACGGATAAAAACGTGAAGACCGATACGTTAGCTCAAAGGACCTTTCTGTAACGCTCGGCCAACTGTCCGACTCGCACGACATAAAGGCGAGTTTCCTTGTAGGGCGGCACGCCGCCGTAGCGATCCACGGCACCCTCACCTGCGTTGTATGCAGCAGCTGCGAGAGTCAGATCCTGCTTATAGCGCCGGAGCAGCCAGCTTAGGTACTGTACTCCACCATTGATGTTCTGGGCAGGATCGAAGGAGTCATTGACGCCAAAGCGTTTTGCCGTCGCCGGAATCAACTGCATCAAGCCCTGCGCACCTTTGTTTGATTGCACATGCGGACGGTATGCCGATTCGGCATGGATGATTGCCCTCACCACGGCCTCTTCAACACCGTAAGCCAAGGCGGCTGCTTTGATTTCCGAAGCAAAGGCCGCGGTGTTGAGCTTCACCGATCCGAAACTATAAGACGTCGAAAGGCCGCAGGCGTAACAAGAAGGCTGCGAAAAAATTGCGTATTCGCTTTTGATAATTTTAACGCTACCAGCACCCTTGGGGCGGTGATTGCTGTAATTGGTGACACCGTTGGCATCAACGTAGGAATAGGTTGTCGAGTAACCCATGCGCATGAATTTAGGAGCTGACCCGGCGCCGCTGGTTTGCTTGGATGCCGCAGGAACGGATGCTGCTGTCGCAAGAGTCGTCGATGAAGACGAACCTGCTGCAGTCTGCGTGGGGAGCGCGGCGGGTTGTTGATTTCTATTGACAGGTTGCGGAGCCGTCTTCGCCACTACCTTGCAATCGGCACCGGCAACTTTCTTGCTGGTGTAATTCGGAATACCGTCACTAGCGACGCAACGGTATAAGTTGCCGGCATTCGCACCAGCAGCCCATCCGAACAGCACTAAAAGGAAACTGAATCTACGCATAACGCGCAGTCTCTTCCTATTTTTCATAAATTCCAAGTGTTTAGAGCAGATTTATGATGGATTAGGGGCAGCTTAAGGCTAAAATACGCTCCCCTTCCTCCCGACCGGATTAAGCGCCATGACCGGGATTCCCGCTGCTGGTAAGTTATTCATCAAAACCCACGGTTGCCAAATGAACGAGTATGACTCGGACAAAATGGCGGACGTCCTTGCGGCCGAGCACGGCCTGGAACTGACCGATAACGAGGCTGAAGCCGACGTTATCCTGGTCAATACCTGCTCGATACGCGAAAAAGCCCAGGAAAAAGTGTTCAGCCAACTGGGCCGCTGGAAACAGCTAAAGAAAGATAAACCGAACCTGGTGATCGGCGTAGGTGGCTGCGTGGCCTCTCAAGAAGGCGACGCCATCATTAAGCGCGCGCCTTATGTCGATCTCGTGTTTGGGCCGCAAACCCTGCACCGTTTGCCGCAAATGATTGACGCCAAGCGCAAAACCGGCCTGCCACAGGTCGATATTTCCTTTCCTGAAATCGAAAAATTCGACCGTCTGCCCGAGCCACGCGCGGATGGTCCGACCGCCTTTGTCTCGATCATGGAAGGCTGCAGCAAGTATTGTTCCTTCTGCGTGGTGCCCTATACCCGTGGCGAAGAAGTCTCGCGCCCGTTCGACGATGTCTTGCTGGAAGTATCGCAACTGGCCGCCCAGGGCGTGCGCGAAGTGAACCTACTCGGGCAGAACGTGAATGCTTACCGCGGTGCCATGTTTGAATCCGACGACAAAGCAGACCTGGCTTTGCTGATTCGCGCCATTGCACAAATCGAGGGCATGGGCCGTATTCGCTACACCACCTCGCATCCGATGGAATTCAGCGATTCATTGATTGAAGCCCATCGTGATGTACCGCAATTGGCATCGTTCTTACATTTGCCGGTGCAATCGGGCTCGGATCGTATTTTGACCGCGATGAAGCGCAATCACACCGCGCTCGAATACAAGGCAAAAATTCGCAAGCTGCGCGAAGCCAAACCCGACATCACGATTTCCTCGGACTTCATAGTCGGCTTCCCCGGCGAAACCGATAAAGACTTCGATGCGACCATGAAGCTGATCAACGATATTGGTTTCGACCAAAGCTTTTCGTTTATTTACTCCAAACGTCCCGGAACGCCGGCATCGAACTTGCCGGATGACAATTCCGATGCAGTCAAACACGCACGCCTGACCCAATTGCAAAACACCATCACCAACAATGCCCGCAATATTTCGAATGCCATGATGGGTACCACGCAACGCATTCTGGTGGAAGGCAAAAGCAAGAAGCACGAAGGCGAGCTGACGGGGCGAACGGAGAATATGCGCTACACCAATTTCATCGGCCACCCGCGTTTGATTGGTCAATTTGTCGATGTATTTATCACCGACGCGATGACCAATTCATTGCGTGGTCGTCTGGTGATTAACGAAACAGAAACGGCATGAACGAGATCGCGAATCATAAAATGCAAAGAGCAAAGAAATATATTTCCCAGCTTGTCGTTTTTTTCGTCTTATCAACTTCGGCGTTTTATTCAATCGCCAAGGACTCGGTAGTTGTCGCATCGACTCGCCCCGCCGAATGGGCCGTCCCGCTTGAAATAAAAGGCCTGTCAAATCTGCATCGGGTTACACCGATGATTTATCGCAGTGCACAGCCGGATAACAACAGCGGCAGTGCGATTGCAAAACTCGGCATCAAAACTGTCCTGAGTTTCCGCAAACGCGACAAGGATGAATCCCTGCACTCAACACCGGGCGTGACTTTCAAACGCTATCCCTTGTACACCTGGGACATCGAAGAAGAAGACATCCTCGCGGTTTTAAGAATAATGAATGATCCGGCCAATCAGCCAATTCTAGTGCATTGCACGCATGGTGCCGACCGCACCGGACTGATGATGGCGAGCTATCGCATGATCGTGCAGAACTGGACAAAAGAAGCCGCCATCGTCGAAATGAAACAGGGCGAATACGAATATCACGTCATCTGGAAAAATATTGAACGCCGCATCCATAAAATGGATATCGCGAAGATGCGCGCCGAACTTTACCCAACAAAATAATCCGCTATCCCTTGACACAAGAAAACGCTAGTCTGGAAACATGACCCAAGCCCATCACCACGACTTTACGCTTAGCCCGGACGACCCTGAACGCCTTGCCAATCTTTGCGGCCCCTTCGACGAGAATCTGCGTGAAATAGAAATGCGGATGGGTGTTGAAATTGGCAATCGCGGCAGTGTATTTCGTATCACCGGCGACCATAAAGCCGTCGAAGCCGCCGAACGCTTCATCAAGAAATGTTTTGCCGAAACCGTGGAAGAAACCATTGATCTTCAAGGCTTGAATATTCGATTGGGAACAGCCGAATACCAGCGTTTTTCCGCACCCGACTATTCGCCGCAGGAAGTCGTCATCAAGGTCAAGCGTGGCGTGGTGAAAGGTCGCGGTGAGAACCAGGCCAAATATCTGCATGCGATTGCGACACACGATATCAATTTCGGCATCGGCCCTGCGGGCACCGGCAAGACCTATCTTGCCGTGGCGTCGGCCGTAGAAGCCTTGAATGAGTCGCGGGTGCAACGTATTTTATTGGTACGACCTGCCGTAGAAGCCGGCGAAAAACTCGGCTTTCTACCGGGCGACTTGTCCCAGAAAGTCGACCCGTATTTACGTCCGCTTTATGATGCACTTTACGAAATGCTGGGCGTCGACAAAGTCATCAAGCTGCTGGAGCGCAATGTCATTGAAATCGCACCGCTGGCCTACATGCGCGGACGAACATTAAACGACGCCTACGTCATTCTGGACGAAGCGCAAAATACCAGCATCGAGCAGATGAAAATGTTCCTGACGCGAATCGGTTACGGATCGACCGCCGTCATCACCGGTGACATGAGCCAGATTGATCTGCCGAAACACCAAAAATCCGGCCTGCGCGACGCCCTCGATGTCCTGAGAAACGTCGAGGGGCTGAGCTTCACCTTCTTCGAAGCAAAAGATGTCGTGCGCCATCCGCTGGTGGCGAAGATTGTTCGTGCCTACGATGCAAGGGATGCCACAAACGATAATGCCGACAAATAGCCCCGATACCGATATTGTCGTCTACGACATGGATGGCACATTATTTCACGGCGATTGTGGCGGCGCATTTATCACGCAACGCATCAAGGCCAGCATCGGCCGGCTGGCACTTTCCCTTCTGGTTGCACCCATTGCCTATCCGATGCTGCATATCCCTTCACTCAGAAGACTCGGCGTGTCGGTCTATCTATGGATTGCCAGTGTCGGCATGACTGAATCGGCCTACTTGAGAATATTGGGCGAGTTCATCGCGCAATACCGAATCAAACCGATAGAACCCGTTTTGTCAGAATGTCGAAAGGATATTGCGGAGGGAAAACAGGTTGTCATTGCGACCGGTGCCGGCCATGAAATGGCGAGCGCTTTTATCCGTCATCTCGGCATGGAAAACCAGGTTGGTCTGGTGACATCGCAAAGCACGCGATTTTTTGGCGGCATGATTTCGGCCGTGCAATGCAATGGCGAAGTAAAGCTTTCCGAACTGATCAGGAATGGCTATCCACCGCCATTTCAGAAAGCCTATAGCGATACCGCCAGTGACTTGCCGATATTGCAATCGGCGCATGTTGCATTTCTTGTCAATTACAAGGAAAAAGACCTGCGTTTTTTGATGATTAAACTTGGCAAAAAACTGCAGGTCGTCAGGCAGGCAACAGCCGACAAATCATGAATCATTTGGTCGCAACTATTTCAGCACAGCTCGTGTTCAGATAATCCACGATCAAGCCCACGGTTCGCCGAAAAACCTTTGCTGTTGCTTTCTCGGTTTCCACGGCTTTCCCCACCCATATAACACTCGTTTCACTGCTGCGGATGATTTTTGCAGGATGACCGGGCACGTCCACGCTCACGACAACACTTATATTGCGTGACTCATATTGTTGACTCAGATTGACATGCTTTAAAGTGACCAGGCTTGCTAAGGTTGTTGATTCCTGGACGTTGACTCCCGCACGTCGCAACTCGGTGGCGAGCACTGTCTTTGCATCCACCAGTGTTGCTTCCAGCCCGATCACCGCCCCCATGGAAGTGACAATCCTGCCATCAATCACTTTTACGATGCTCGACTGGCAGCTGCCGCTACTTTTCGGCCGCGACGCAGAAAGATGCCGGGTAATTTCAGTGTCTACTATCTTCTTTTCCTGCGTCACACAGCCTGTCAGCAATAGCAGTGATACCACGGTCGCATTTCGTATCACGGAGCAGTACCCACTGCATTGATGCCATGTTCGGTTGATCTGGAAAAAGACATGAAATTATTGAATCCGTTGATACTTTGTGGCGAACCCCTTTGAAAAAAGACGTCATGCGAAGCCGAAGTCTTTGCAATGATCGTGCCACGCACCTGCTCCCCAAGCACTTCATAAAGCCTTACTTTCCCGCCTTTTGCCAATTTGGCTTTTACGTCAGCAGTCATACTCAGGTTGAACAACTCAATAGCGCCGTCGATACTGCGATCAATCATCATCACCAATTGTTCTGTACCAAGTTCTGCAACCGCCTTGGCTGTCTCTGTCTTATTGGCTTTCTCGTTTGAATCCAATAGCACCACATACTTGAAATTACGCATGTTGGTAACCGTGGTTTTGATTTTGCCGTTGCTCTTGACTTCGCGATCCATCAACCACACCGCAATCCGGACGCTGACTTGATCGAACTTATTGTTGATCAAGTAGGAGGGCTGGATGACCAGAACATTTTTTCCGATACTCGCCGTTTTGTCGTTTGCATCTGCCGCATATGTGGTGTGAAACAACTTGATTTCCTGATTCTGATGCAGAGATGTCAGGTTCGCTTTCTCGCGAAAAGCAGCGTCGAATCGCTGCTGGAAGTTATAATCAATCAGCTGATTACGAATGTCCGCCACTCTTTTTTCGGCACCGGCGACCGTAGCCTTATTGATAGCCGCGCCTGCAAGCACACCTAATACGCCACCGATGACAATTGCAGCCCCGGCGCCGTTATTGGGGACTTCAACATAAATTTCCTGCTGGATAATGCGCAATTCCATGGGTACGCTCGATACTATCGGCGTTGGCAAATCCTTCGGGTTTCTGGCATGCGCAGTGGTTGCACTCAGAAAGGCGGCGAGTGTCAGCATGGAAATAAAGTGTTTCATTCTGGAGCTCCGATGAAGAACATATAGCTGGAGCGGAGAAGCCTATTGGCCTC
The DNA here is from genome assembly GCA_043753545.1 of Arenimonas sp. GTDB lineage: Bacteria > Pseudomonadota > Gammaproteobacteria > Xanthomonadales > Xanthomonadaceae > Arenimonas. The sequence continues at coordinate 5,967 of JAYUWO010000149.1, read as the reverse complement.
TCCACTTAAAATACGAGGGTAATTTTTAAACGATACATACTGGAAACAGCATGACTTAAACGTGGCAAAGCTTTTCAGGCGCTGTATTTTATAGTATTCCGAAAAAAATATAGAGATATTGTTCATACATTTCGTCGGCATGGCGATCAAATAATCGACGACTATTTCGTTCCCCCACTCACGGGAAACCCCACCACATAAGGATGTTGTACACCCCTAATGATTGGCCGAAGCACCGTTTTCATCTGCCGATCTAAAGAAACAGTTATTCAAACTTGCGTTTTGCAAGATTAAAAGACCAGAATTCGGCGATGTTAGAATCCTGCAAACGCCTGAATATTTGATAGTTCAAGACCGAGAGAGGATAGACAATGACCCGCGGCCCGATTCAATTTGATGTCAGCGTCAGCTATGGCCTACCCCGAGTAGGCATTCCGTCCGCCCAAAGTTTCAAAAAATGGGCCTCGGCGGCGGTAAAAGGCCGAATCAGAAAGGCGGATCTGGCTATCCGCATCGTCGACCAAAAAGAGGGTTGCTCGCTCAATCGGCATTACCGTGGAAAGGATTACCCCACCAATGTACTGAGCTTTCCGGCGGATTTGCCAGAAGGCATCAATGTGCCGCTGCTTGGCGATCTGGTGATTTGCGCGCCTGTCGTCGCCAAGGAAGCCAAGGAACAAGGCAAAACCCTGGCCGCGCACTATGCCCATCTCACCATACACGGAGTCCTGCATTTGCTGGGGATGGACCACGAAGATGAACGAGAAGCGTTGCTAATGGAGCAGCTGGAGCGCGATATTCTGGCCGATTTGGGCTATGGCGACCCCTACGAAGGCGAGATTTGAGCCGAAATGAAATATGAATTTGCTAGACTAGCGCTACCGCCCTCAGGGCTTCTTGCAAACCCCCATGCCCGACGACAGTAGTAGCCCCATAGAGAAACGCTCCTGGCTGGAGCGATTAAGTCACGCCTTTTCGGGCGAACCGAAAAATCGTGAAGACCTTATCGAGATTTTGCGCGATGCCCGTGAAAACGGCCTTCTGAGCAGTGACACATTGAAAATGCTGGAAGGCGCGCTTAGCGTTTCCGAGCATCAAGTCAGCGACATCATGGTGCCGCGCTCGCAAATGGTATCGCTCCCCGTTGCTGCCGATTTTATCGAGCTTATGAAAATGGTGGTGGAATCCGGCCACTCCCGCTTCCCCGTTCACGGCGATGACAAGGACGATATCCTTGGTATTTTGCTGGCGAAAGATTTATTGCGCGGCATCGTTGCCGACGGTGGCCCCGGCAATATCCGTGAACTGTTGCGCCCTGTCGTGCTGATCCCCGAATCGAAAAGACTGAATGTCCTTCTGAAAGAATTCCGCCAGTCACGCAATCACATGGCGATCGTCGTGGATGAACACGGCGGCGTCGCCGGCATCATCACGATTGAAGATGTGCTGGAACAAATCGTCGGCGAAATCGATGACGAGCACGACGATGCCGACGAAGCCAAGATGATCGCCGCGCAATCGGATGGACAATTCCTGGTCGATTCACTCACGCCAATCGCTGATTTCAACGACCAATTCGGCGCCGACTTTCTGGACGACGAATACGACACCATCGGCGGTTTTGTGACGGATGCCATTGGCCATTTGCCCGAAGCAGGCGAAGAGCTGAGTGTCGGTCGCTTTCATTTCCGCGTCGGCCGTGCCGACCAGCGCCGCGTGCACAGTTTTGTCGTGAGCATTCATGGCGATGAGTAGGGGCTGTTTGCTTTTTCTCCTTGCACTGTTTTCAAACCTTGGTTATACGCAAACAGTTCCGGCAGAACCCACGCTACGCGCCGGTGTTATTACGATGGCGCCGGGCGAGGAATTCTGGGCGCGCTTTGGCCACGACGCCATCATCATCGAAAACACCGTCACGAAAGAATCCATATCCTTCAATTTCGGTTTTTTCGACATGAGCGAACCGGGATTCTTCAGCAATTTCCTTAACGGGAAAATGCAGTATCAATTGATCGCGTTGCCGACCGAAGAAGACTTGCAGGGTTATCGCGACATGGGCCGGGGCGTCGGTGTGCAATGGTTGAATCTCGATCAAAAACAGATTCGCGATTTATATCTGGCACTTGAAGAAAACGCGAAGCCGAAAAATTCTCGCTATACCTACGATTACTACACCGCCAATTGTTCGACCCGCGTGCGTGATTCACTCGACAATATTCTTGATGGTCAAATCAAGACGCAGCTATCCAGCCCCTCACTTGGCAACACGTATCGCAGCGAATCGGTGCGGCTTGCCTGGCCAGCAAAGTGGATGGCCATGGGCTTTCATGCAGGCCTTGGCCCGGCAGCCGATAAACCGCTTTCTCGATGGGATGAGGCCTTTATTCCGATGCGGTTGCGCGACTCATTGCGTCTGATCAAATTGAATGACGGCAGGCCATTGATCAGTGGCGAAGAAGAATTGCTGCCGCACCGTCTTTCCATGCCACCGGAAGACATGCCGTCCTGGAAGAAAACCGCTTTCATGATCGGCATTGCCTTGGCGATCGGTATTTTCTTTCTGGCAAAACGCACGCCGAGATTATTATCAGGTCTGGCCGGTATTTTCTGGCTGGGCGCGGGATTGCTGGGATGCCTGATGCTGTTTGTCTGGTTTGGCAGCGCGCACTGGGCAGGCTATCGCAATGCGAATTTGCTTTTGCTGACCCCGCTCGCATTGACGCTCCTGCCCGGCGCATGGCGCAAATTACGCAACAAGTACCCGGGAAAGTATTTCAATCACCTGCTTTGGCTCTCTGCCGCGCTGGCTGCGATAGCAGGCTTCCTGCAATTCCTGCCCTTTCTGGCCCAGCAAAACTTCGAGTGGGTGCTGATGTTGTTACCCGTGCATTTGGCGCTCGCCAAATCACTCGCAGCAAATCCGGATGACTTGCGAGATAAGCTCTAGTCAACCATCATTGCGTCATGAGCAATGTAATCCCGGAACAACAAATCACCGGCATGGTCCGCAACTGTGTGGCGTATTGCCGAGAAGGTAAAAAAGTCGGCGATATTTCGCTCGATGCCATCAGCGATGTGCTTGCCAAAGAAGACAATGGATTTGTCTGGTTAGGCCTGTATGAACCCGACGAAGCACTCCTGCTGAAATTGCAGGAAGAGTTTGATTTGCATCCCCTTGCCATCGAGGATGCGTCCAAGGCGCACCAGCGGGCCAAGATTGAATTATACGGCGACACGCTGTTCATGGTGGTTCATACCGCGCAGATGATTAAAGGCACGATGGAGTTTGGTGAAACCCATATTTTTATCGGCCCGCGCTTCTTGATTACCGTACGCCATGGCGCGTCGCTCTCGTACACGGGTGCACGTGTCCGTTGTGAACAAAATCCTTCGCTGATGGCATTGGGACCCAGTTACGGGCTTTATGCGATTCTCGACTTTATCGTCGACAACTATTTCCCGATCGTGGAAGAGTTCAAGCGAGAATTGAACGAACTGGAACAGGACATATTCGCCGAGATTTACAAGAAAGAAACTATCCAGCATTTGTACGAGCTCAAGCGCGAACTCACGAACTATCGGTTGGTAGTGTCACCGACCCAGGATATCGTCAACCAGTTGATGCTGTATCACCCACAGCTGGTAAAGGAAGAAGTCCGCGTTTATTTGCGCGATGTGTTTGACCACGTCATTCGCGTCTCCGAAGCAACCGATACCATGCGTGAAATGCTGACGGCGGCCATGTCGGTAAATCTGGCTCTGGTCACTGTTGCTCAGGGCGAAATCGTGAAACGTCTTGCAGGCTGGGCCGGCTTGTTGGCTGCGCCTACCTTGATCGCCAGCTGGTATGGCATGAACTTTAATTACATGCCGGAGCTGGCCGGAAAATACAGTTACCTGATACTTATTGCGTTCACACTGTTAGTCACCGGTGGCTTGTACGGCGCACTGAAAAAAGCAAAGTGGCTATAAGCTGGCATGAAAAAAACTACGAGCGATTCCACAATCTAAAAAGGTGCGCATCAAGCGCACCTTTTTTGTTTTTATATCCAAAACCATCTCGACTTATTCCGCTGCGTATTTCTTCAACCACGCATTCACGGTGTCATGCCACAACACGCTGTTATGCGGTTTGAGAATCCAGTGATTTTCATCCGGAAAAGTCAGGAACTGGCTATCGACACCCTGGCGTTGCAATGCCGTAAATGCCGCGATGCCCTGCTCCACCGGAATGCGGTAATCGAGTTGTCCATGCACGACGAGCATCGGAGTTTTCCATTTCGCCACATGATTGACCGGATTGTGTTTTTCATAGTTCTCCGGGTTCTCGTAAGGCGTGCCTTTCATTTCCCATTCGTCGAACCATAATTCTTCGGTCGAATATCCCATGCTACGGTTATCCAGCACGCCGGAATGGGAGACCAGACATTTCCATGGCGATGCCCAGTTACCGGCGATCCAGTTGACCATGTAGCCGCCGTAACTGCCACCCAGTGCGCAGGCACGCTCACCATCGAGAAAGCCGTACTGCTTTTGTGCCGCCGCCCAGCCTTTTTGCAGATCTTCCAGCGGCTTGCCACCCCAGTCACCTGAAATGGAGTCAGTGAATGCCTGGCCGTAACCGGTCGAGCCATGGAAGTCGATCATGACCACGGCAAATCCCATGCCTGCATAGGTCTGTGCGTTCCAGCGGTAATGAAAATTATTACCGAAGCTGCCTTGCGGGCCACCGTGTATCAGAAATGCAACCGGGTATTTTTTATTCTTGTCGAAGTTCGCCGGCTTAATAACATAACCGTACACCGTTTCATTGTTCCAACCCTTGAAGTTGAATTGCTCGTAGGCCCCCATCGCGATGTCTTTCAATTTATCGGCATTGAAATTCGAAATTTGTTTGACCTTCCCACCGTTGGCATCCGAACTGAAAAGCTGTGCAGGCGACGTCAGCGTGCTGCGGGCAAATACCAAAGTGTTGCCGACGATATCAAAGGCGGACACCGTGCCACTACCAGCAAGCTTGCGAGCTGCGCCGGTATTGGCATCAATCGCGAACAAGGCGTGTGAGCCGACATCATCGGACACCGTGTAAAGCGTTTTACCGTCCGCGCTCAAGGAAAGACTATCTGCGCTGCTATCCCAGGCTGCATTGATTTCACGCTGGGTGCCGGTGGCCAGATCCATCGCCATGACCGACAAACGATCCGCCTCGAAAGTCGCGCGTTTCATGGCGCGGTAATAGAGTGTTTTACCGTCGTGGCTGAATACCGGACCGGTATCCATCGCAAGATTTGCTGCCGTCAGATTTTTTGGCGTACCGTTGCCATCGGTAGCGACCGAGTACAAATCGAAATTGGTTGACCAAGCTTCTGTCTTGCCCGCGATGCGGACACTGAACACGATGCTTTTACCGTCCGGCGAGAAAGCATATTCGCTGGCATCGCCGAACGGTTTGGAAGGAACATCGCCATCAATACCGTTGGTAATTTTTTTAGGTTCGCCGACCAGCTTTCCTTCTGCCGAAAAAACGGCATTGAATAATTGATTACGTCGGCCGTCGGCCCAAGTATCCCAGTGACGGATAAAAAGCTTGTCGTAGATGCTGCCGGTCGCCTTGCTGGATTCTTCGGCATCCAGTCGTTTTTTGGTACAGACTAAATCCGCACAGTCGTTGAATACTTCAAGACTCACCACCACGGCTTTGCCGTCGGGCGAAATTTTATAGCTGCCGATATCCAGCGGATAATCCGATATCCGCATGGCATCGCCGCCAGCCAGCGATTGCTTCCACAATTGCATCGAGCCGGACTTTGAACTCAAAAAATAAAGTGTCTGGCCATCACTCGAAAAACTCGGACTGTTGACGTTGAGTTCCGGAGCGGTAACCCGAACGGCAGACTGTTTTGAATTTAGCGACTGCTTCCAGAAACCGGTGGTCGATTTGTTCGCCGCATAATCCACTTTCCTCAA
>JAYUWO010000148.1:0-4236 GCA_043753545.1 Arenimonas sp. | reverse complement strand
GTGGTGGAGTTGCTTTTACAGCGACGATTCCAGGCACTACTCCTTTGAGGGTAAGTGCCGGTATCGACACCGGCAGTGATGGTTGTGCTGCCTTCCCGGCGAATGCTTTCGCCGGTGCGATTGCCGTTGTTCGCCGTGGCGGCTGTACTTTCACAACCAAGGCCAACAATGCCGCGGCGGCTGGCGCAATAGCAGTAGTGATTGCGAACAACGTAGCAGGCGGGATATCTCCAAGCGTTGCGGGTGCCACTGTTCCCGTGTTTGGTGTGTTACTGACAGACGGTAACGCCTTACGAGATTTTGCTGTAGCCAACCCGACTGCAACCGCACAGATCAGCTTCCCGGCTGTAACTTTGCCAAACACCCCTGATGCGCTGGCTTCTTTCAGCTCGCGTGGTCCTGCAGGCTCGTTCGATTTGGTGAAGCCTGATATCACAGGCCCGGGTGTCGATATTCTTGCCGTGATGGCGGGCACAACCCTTACGGGTTCCGAGCAGTTGATTGGTTTGATGAGCGGCACCTCGATGTCCTCGCCGCACAATGCGGGTGCAGGTGCATTAATGCGCCAGATCAGGCCGACATGGACCGTTCCGGAAATCAAATCGGCATTAATGATGACTGCCAAGTCGCCGGTTTATCTTGAAGACCAGGTAACGCTTGCGGATGCATTTGCTCGTGGTGCCGGTCGCCTGCAGATAGATAGTGCAGCAAGAGCCGGGCTGGTCATGCATGAAACAAAGCTCAATTTCGAGGCTGCGAATCCAGCGATTGGTGGAGATCCGAAGTCGTTGAATCTGGCCAGCTACGCCAACAGAAGTTGCTCGCCAACCTGTTCATTCACCCGTACTTTCAGAAACACCCAAGCAACCGGTCGTATCTGGAACGTTAAGGTCACGGGTTTGGCGGGTACGGTGAGTTCGCCGAGCATCTTCATTCCGGCAGGCCAATCTCGCGCCCTCAGGTTCACGATCAGTACCGCAAAAATCCCTAATAACGGAAAGTGGTTCTTCGGTGAAATCGAATTGAGTCCCGCTTTGGGCACGCCAGTAGCCGATGCATCTCCGGTCCTGCGTATGCCGGTCGCAGTTGCGGTTGCGCCGCCTGCCATCAGCCTTCCCGCGAGTGTGAGCAAGTCGATTGATGCGGGTAGTGCTTCAACCGTAGATATTACGGTTGGCAATATCGGTGGCTCCAAGCTTAACTACACTGTCACCAATACGGGAACGGCAGCTGGCACGTTGTATTCGGCTGCTCGCGGTGCCGTAAACAGTGGTTTCCGCAACACGGTTTACAGTGATCCAGCAACTGCAGGGAATGCAGCCCAGTTCTCTGCCGATGACTTTGATTTGACCGCGACAACCCAGCTTGTCTCTATATCTGCCGAAGGGTTTGTCGTCAGTGGTGCCGCGTTCCCGGGTGCTGCGACAAATCTGACTTGGAGTATTTATCCCGATGCCGCTGGCGTTCCTGCGGGCAATCCGCAATCGGCGCCCGCTGCAGCAGTGTGGACCTATACTGCTTCGCCGACAGCTACGGGTGTATCGACCGCAGGCGGGTTTATCAGCCTGAATCTGACGGCCGCGGGACAAAATGTTTCGTTGCCAGCGGGCAAGTACTGGTTGGTAGTGAATACCCGCGGCACGTTCGCAAACCGCTGGGCGCAGTTTGGATCTGCAACCGGCAACGGTTCGTTCAGGAGTATCAATGTGAGCACGGTCGGAGCGGGTGCCTGGGCCAGTAATACGGCGTTCGCTGGGCTGAATATGGTGATCAAAGGCAACGTTCCATGCGGTGCATCCTGGATGGGTACTGCATTCCCGTCGTATGGTAGTTTAGCTCCCGCCACGAATGGTCTGAACTCCGTAGCGATTAACGGAGCTGCCCTGATTCCGGGAAGTTACCGGGCTAATGTCTGCTTTAACAGCAACGATCCGTTCAACCCGAGCGCTGCTGTACCGGTATTGTTGACGGTAACATCGCCTCCGTAATTACTCTGAACAATAGCAATCAAAAAGGCCCGGAATTACCGGGCCTTTTTTTATGCAGAAATCGAAAGCGCTTATTGGAGACTCAGAAGAAAACCCGCAGGCCAACGGCAAAATTGCGACCTGGCAATGGCACTTCATCCTTGATAAACGACGTGCTTAAACGCGCGTCCTGATTGGTCAGATTCGTGCCCTGGATAAAGGCATCCATGCTGAGATTTTCCTTGTTGTAAAAGTTGTAACTCAGGTTGGCGTTGACGAAGGTATAGCTGTCGGTTGGTGTTTCGTATACATCGAAATTGTTTTGCTCGTAGGTACGGGTAAAGCCTATGCCGGCCTTGAGTGATTCGCCTTTCCAGTCGAATTGAACACCGAATCGTGCGGCAGGAATGCGCGGCAGATTCCCGCCGTCGCGCGTTGCCCTGACGCGGTCACCGAAGATGCGCAAATCATATTTCCCCGAATCATTGTCGGCCAGATGAAATGTTGCTTCGCCTTCAATGCCACGGAAAACAGCGTCAGTCTGCGTCCATACCCTGATCGGCAGGTTGTCATCGGGATCGAACAGGCCGGTATCGTTCAAATAAATAAAATCATCGAATTGATTGCGATAAATGGAGAATTTGGCGCTCATGAAATCGCTGTGGTAATGCAGGCCAATTTCGACTTGATTGGAGGTTTCCTTGCGGAGATCGGGATTGCCGATTTCGAATGTCTGCGTTGCAATATGAGGGCCATCGGCAAACAGTTCTTCTTCGGCAGGTGCACGTTGAGCCCGGTCCAGATTCATCGAAAGATGCCAGGCATCCGACACTTCCCAAATTCCGCCGATAGAAAGACTGGTTAACGAAAAACTTCGTTTTTCGCCGTTTTCAGGCGTACTCGATTGCCGGTCAACGCGTGCTCCGGCTTCGAGTGTAAAGACGTCCCATTCGGCTTGTTCAATAACGAATAGACCGATGCCGCGTGATTGGGTAAACGGTACAAAGGCTTCGTCACCGATGGCATCGAACTCGCGGCGATTTGCCTGCAGGCCGAACGCGCCTTGCCATGCACCGATTTTGTCATGGACAGCTTCCAGTCGGAGTTGATCGCCCTGACTGACGAACACGGTGCCGATTTCGTCACCTTCGAATTCGGTATGCATATATTCGGTGCGACCGATGCTGAATTTGATCGACTCGAAACCGGCAAAAGGTTTTTGCAAACCGGCTTTAAAGTCGTAACGCGTCTGCGCCATGCTCAAAGTAACACCGGACTCTATCGCATCGCCGGGTTCGGCAGGATTACCGTAGTTATTCAAAAATCGAGCAACGGAAAATCCTGCGAAGCCCCAGTCGCCGAATGTTGAAGCAGCGATGGCGCCGGTTTTTGTATCCACCGCGCTATTGGCGATTTCACCGTTACTTCCCTGGTAATTGCCGTTATCTCTGTAAACCCCATCGAAGTGCAATGCATAGGTGTCGGTGCTGCTATCGACTCGCGCCATACCGGTAAAGCCATGGCTGCCGCTGTCGTAGCGCATTTCCGCGCGTCCACTCAATGCGGCATCTAGCGGGGCTTCCTGTATTCGGCCGTCCACGACATTGACGACGCCACCAATCGCTCCGGTGCCGTACAAAAGCGTGGAAGGCCCCTTGAAGACTTCAATCTGGTTGGCCAAAAATGGCTCGATGGTGACGGCATGGTCCTGACTGACGTTGGAAACGTCATCGCTGCCCATGCCGCTGCTTAATAAGGACACGCGCGAGCCGTCCAGACCGCGTACTACCGGCCTGCCAACACCTGGACCGAAGTAGGTGGTGTTCACGCCGGGAAGTGAAGCCACCGTTTCTCCCAGCGTGTTTGACTTGGCGACATCGAGTTTGTCGCCGGAAAGCACTTCCACAGGCTGTACGATTTTGTCGGCACCAAGACCGAGCGGCGATCCTTTTACTTCGATTGCTTCCAATGTCTTAGCTTTTTTGTCGGCGGCATCGGGCATTTCCTGGGCATTTGCCAGTTGCGTGAGGCTTAAAACAATGGCGAAGCTCAAAGGGGCGAAGGCAGGTCTTTTCATTTTGGGATTCCGATGGACACTGTTATAATGTAACACGTATGTTATATTATTACAGTCCGTCTACGGTATCCCAAAAGTCATGGCAGTGATTCCTCCTTCAAAAAAATGGACCTTTACCCGCACGGCCGACAAAGTTGGAAGTGTTGGAGCCTTGGTCTGTGCTGCGCATTGCGCCTTGTTGCCATTGATTAT
>JAYUWO010000147.1:0-4284 GCA_043753545.1 Arenimonas sp. | reverse complement strand
TCCGGCGAATGTTTGTCCAGGATGCTGTCGAGAAAAATCGGTTCGCCGAAACTGACGGCAACTTTGCCGTAATGCTGTTTCAAGATTTCGAAACCGGCGCGGATCAGGGCCCAGACGGTTTCCTTTTCCTTCGGCTGTCCGGTCAGTTCGTCGAGATAGCTTTTGCCCTCGATCAGTTTTTCGTAACCGATATATACCGGCTGGAAAACCACCGGCTTGCGTGGCGCGCGCAGGTATCCACGCAAAGTCATCGCGATCATTCCGGCTTTCGGTGCCATCAAACGGCCGGTACGCGAACGTCCACCTTCGATGAAATATTCCAGCGAGAATCCTTCGCCGACCAGTTGCGACACGTATTCGGTAAACACCGTTGAATACAGTGCGTTGGCCTTGAAACTGCGACGCATGAAAAATGCACCACCGCGACGAAGTACCGAACCGATAATCGGCAAGTTCAGATTCACGCCGGCGGCGATGTGCGGTGGTACCACGCCGTGCACGTAAAGCAGATAGCTGAGCAGCAAATAATCCATGTGGCTGCGATGGCAGGGCACATAGACAATTTCGTGACCGGGTGCGACTTGCTTCAGCGATTCAAGATGGTGCACATGCACGCCATCGTAAATGCGGTTCCAGAATCCGGTCAGTACGAACGACAGCGAACGCACCACGGGATGCGAATAGTCGGCGGCAATTTCCCAGGCAAATCCGTGTGCTTTTTTCCAGGCCTCGAGATATTCGGTTTTGTCGCGTCGCGCCTGCTCGGCTATTGCCTTGCGGACCGGTTCGGCATCGAGTACGCGATCGACCAGCAGGCGGCGTGTCGATAAATCCGGGCCGATGACAGCCGAACGAATGCGGCGGAAGTGGGCGCGTAATACCCGCGAAGTTTTGCGGACACTGCGTTCGTGAGGTAACTCTTCACCGAGAATTTCCCACACGCGTACCGAAGGGGAGAACTGTACGACGGTGCCGCGGCCATTCAATAAAATCGCCAGCAGTCGGCGGAAACGTCCGACCAAAGCCCAGTTTTCCGAGAATAAGACCGAGAACCAGCCAGATTGGCGGTCGGGCGCACGGCCGACGAAAATCGACACCGGCACCAATTGCACGTCCTGATCGGGATACAGGCGATGCGCCATCAACAGGCGAGACAAACCATCGGAATGACTTTTATTTTTTGGTTGCGAAAAAATACTGCTGCCGCGGCGCGACAAGGCAATGTAGGAGCGTTTGCGTCCCAGCGGATTGCCCGGCAAGGCGGTCAGTGGCGAAGGCAGTCCGGCTTCACGACAGGCGCGGTCAAGAATCAGCGCGTTCGACAAACCGTAATTTTCAATCACGTAGCAGATGGGTCGATCAGCGATGAAGGGCGGAACCGCGGGATCGAGTTTGATTTCGATCCACGGGTCCAGCAATTTTTCCATCAGTCGAGCCCACAGCGGAGCAATGGTATTGGCGAAGGTTTTTTTAGCTTCCGAGGGTGACGGTGGTGGCAGGTCAGGCTCCGGTAAAGGCAGCGTACGTTGTTCAGTAGTCATAATTTTTTTAGGGAGCAGAGGCGGCTGCAGCAGGCAACGCTTGTTTTAATGTTTGTTGTGCTTCTTGAACGCTGTCGGCAGGGTACCAGCGATCATCAATCCGGGTCATGTCAATTTCAAAGCGAATGTTCTGATCCAGCAGGACATAATTGACTTCGACCGTGGCATCGTTTCCCGAGACATCGGCATCGATCAGTTTGGCTTCCATTTTATCGAGCGATTCATTCGCATCAACGCCATAGATTAGCCCGATGTCTTTCAGTCCCTTCAGGGCGATGCCGCCTTTTTCGAGCGTGGCGGTCATCGAGAGCTGGCGCATTTGTTCTGCCTGCGGCAAGTTCACCTCGCGTGCCATTCTGCAGATGACAGTAATCGCTTCGCGGGCCTTTTCCTTGTCGTCGAAGACCTTGGGGTTTAACCATTTCAGCACCGCCTGGCTGATGGCCATTGCGTGATCGCGTTCGGCAGGAGTGAGATCTTCATTGGCCTTGATGGCGCCGGTCACGAATATCCGAGCGCCGCCTTGCATCATTGGCCATTGCGAATTGAGCTCGGACTGGAATTTGCTCAGCTTGCTTTCGTAGCGCTTGAACAATCTTGCTTCCGCCCCCGGCTCCATCATTTGTTTCATGTAGCGCGCGTGGTCTTTCCGCTGTGCTTCGGTGAGCGCCGGCGCGAGCGCCTGTTCCTCGGTCCAGCGCTGCATCATTCGCGCATGCAGCTTGGGTGGCAGGCTGAGTTTGGAATAACGCACGAGATCATTATCCCGTATGGCCTCGGCCAGGCCTTCCACCGCTGCAACCGGATTGCCGGGTGCCACGGGTTCACGGCTGCAGCCTAATAAAAGGCACAGAAACAACAATGACAGACCAAGTTGTCGAATATTGACCCAAAGCATGCGTAGCGGTATTCCTTTTTCCTGCGCCGAATTTACCAGATTGCGGGCCGCAAGCCCTATGTCATCACGCCTAATTCAATAAAAACAATGGCTTAAGTCTTTAATTCTTGTGCTATTCGACAAAAAAAGAGGAGACCGCGTGGGTCTCCTTAAGAATCCGGTAAACCGGAGGACAGATCGTGGTTGTAGATACATGCTCCGAAGAGCGGCTTTCCGGGCGACCTGTGCAGGGTAACTGCGATTCTTACTTAATGCAATACCTCACAAAATATGGTCTAAGATATTGATTATTAATAATTTTGCGCTTTAGATTCAATATCTCAGTGCGTCGTGCTTTTGCTTCAGGCGCTCGTCAGCTGGCTGTGACCATTCGTTATTGAACAGGGCCGGCTCCCAGCTACCGTAAGTCGGGTTGGGAAGAACAAACCAGCGCTCGCCGACCCAGCCCAAATACGGCTTCATGGTGTCTTCGCGACCTTCGCGGGTATTGACCAGAATCGTGGCCATGTCGCCGATCTGGTCGCCAAACTGCATCAGCACGCGATAGCTACGGCCCACTTCGATGCGGCGACAGTTTTTCTCGGAGCCCTGCTGTTCGCAGTTATCCACGTAGTGACCCAGGCCGAGGAATTGCTTTTCATCTTTGATCGGAAAGCCTGCTTTGCGGAGATTGTTGATCGTGGCTTCTTTCAAATGTGCCGCACGGTTGGTGACATAAAAAATCGTCACGCCGCGTGCGCTAGCGGCACGGGCAAATTCGAGAGCACCCGGAATGGCAGTGGCTTTTTCTTCCAGCACCCAGTCGCCCCAGGTGACTTCGTTGAAACTTGCACCATCGCGAATCAGGCGGGCCTGATAGGGCGAATTATCGAGTACGGTTTCATCGATATCGACAATGACAGCCATCGGCAGACCTTTTGCCGGCGTTTCGCGTTCATCGGGCGTCAGTGAATCCCAGGTCGGATTCTTGATCGCACGATCCAGTTGCACCAGACCCGAGCGCCAGGTTTGGCCGGCCAGTAGTTTGTATTCGACCGAGGTTTGAACCCACAACACGGCATTCAAATTGTCGTGCGCGTTAATCTTGTTGTCGACCGGAGCTACTACCACCGGTGCTTCACTAACGACTTGCGGTTTGGTTTGCACCATTTCGCAGGCACTCAAGGCGAGCATCAGGGAGCAGGCGATAAAAAGACGGGTGGGTTTCATAGAGGAGCCTTGTTTGACGATGTCGTAATAATAAAGGGTAAGTGTGACGCTTAGTTGCCTAGCAGGGCAGCGATTGCATCCATGTGCGCCTTGCCACGTTGTTTCTTCTCGGCAGTATCGCGTTCCGGGTCGGCACCGTCGCGCAGGCAATCGGCTGCCGGCATTTCATCAAGAAAGCGGCTTGGTAATAAATGTTCGACCGCGCCCCAGCGTTTTACTTCGGCACTATGCGAGCAATACAAACGCTCTTTCGCTCGAGTGATGCCGACGTACATCAGGCGGCGTTCTTCTTCGAGGCCGCCTTCTTCCATGGCCATTTCATGCGGCAGGTTGCCGTCTTCGAGACCGACCAGAAACACCACGCGGAATTCGAGACCCTTCGCCGCGTGCAAACTCATCAGGCGAACCTGGTTGCCCGGATCGCCGCGATCGGCGTTGCTGAGCAAGGCCAATTGCGCGGCCAGTTCACCCGGACCGCCACCGCGTGCGTCTTCAAACCATTGGGCTAGTTCTTCGAGATTTTCCTTGCGGCGCAGGTAGCTGGCTTCGTCTTTGCATTGGGCACGCACCATCGCGAGCAGGCCGGATTTTTCGATCAGCTTACGGGTGAGTTCCGACGGCGGAAGCGTTTCCGCC
>JAYUWO010000146.1:0-12893 GCA_043753545.1 Arenimonas sp. | reverse complement strand
CCATCAAATACATGATGCCGTACCAGTGAATGCCATGTGGCCAGAACGGCAAATGAATGGCGACGGGGTCCAGATTATGTAGATACATCAGGCGTGATACTCGCTAAATACAGCGCTTATTCTGCCCGATTTACGGGCCCAGCCCAAGCATTACGCCGTTGCCGGCGACGACGCCGAAAGATATTGCGATTCGAAGCTCGCCAATGGCAAGGGCTTGCTGAAATAATAGCCTTGCACCTCGTCGCAGCCCGACTGCCGAAGCAGATCGAACTGCGCCTGGGTTTCGACACCTTCGGCTACGACCCTCAAATCGAGCGACTGCGCCAGCGCAATCAAGTGCTGAACGATACTTGCCATGCGACGGTCATCGCAGACATTCGAGACATAACTTCGATCAAGTTTCACCATTTGCAGCGGTAATTGCGCAAGATGGGTCACGGAGGCATAACCGGTGCCAAAATCATCCAGTGCCAAGGCAAGCCCGCTTTCGGAAAACTTTACCAATATCGGCAACAAATTATCTTTGTCGTGCAATAAGGTATTTTCAGTAATTTCGCCTTGCAGGGCGTCAAAATCAAGTCCAGATTCATCCAGCATGATTTGTAAATCGTAGGCAAAGCCGGGATAGGTCAATTGCTCGGGCGAGAAATTAAAACTGAGCCTGAATTTTCCGAACCCCTCCAATTGGCGCCAAGCGGCGAGGGATTTAAACGCTTTGCGAATTAATCGGGGCTGGATAGCCAGCAAGGCACCCGACTCTTCCGCCACGTCAATAAAGTCGGCAGGAGCAAGTAGACCTTTTACCGGATGCTGCCAACGCAGCAAGGCTTCCGCGCCGATCAGACTCTTGTTTCGTGCATCGAGAATCGGCTGAAAATAAAACAGGAATTCGTTTTCCAACATGCCGCGCCGGATATCCTGTTCGATATCCATACGTTGTTTCGCGACCTCGTCCATGCCCTGTGTAAAGACCTCCTGGCCGCCACGCCCAGTTTGTATCGCGGCATTCAATGCGATCGTGGCATCGCGAAGACATTCGGAGGCCTCCTTGTATTTCCGGGTGTCGGAAATAATTCCCACACTCGCCGTCAACACGATTTCTCGATCACCGATAAAAATCGGCTGCGCGATGGCCGCCTGGATTTTCGAGGTGATTTTCATCGCTTCCAGCATGGGGGTATCGGACGCCACCACCACGGCAAATTCATCATTGCCCAGCCGTCCAATCCGATCCATGCCGACCAAGGCCGCCAGCCTGTCCGCCACTGCGACCAGAACCGCATCGGCATCTTCATCACCGATGGCCTGCATGACATTGCTGAAACGATCCAGGTCAATCACCAGCAAGGCGGCAGACTCCCCAGCCCGCATCAATTGATTTAAACGATCCAGCATCAAACCGCGATTTGGCACGCCGGTAAGATGGTCGAAAAACAGGGCACGATTGCGTTCGCTTTCCATTTGGTGAAGGCGTCGATGTTCAAGCGACTGCGACGCCAATGCAGCAATACCGCAGCAAAAAACCCGCTCTTCATCGGTCCAGTGCCGAACCGAGCCGATGTGTTCATGGCAAAGCACGCCGACCATTTTTCCGCACACGCTGACGGGCACATCGAGCATGGCTCCGATATTGTTCTGTAGCAGATAATTGTCCTTGAACTCGGAGGTTTTAGGATCGCTGGCGGCATCATGTGCGGCCAAAGTCAGCAAGTTATTCAAGGCATCGAAGTAACGCGGGGTTTTTTCCCGGTACAAAATGTAAGGCAGGTTGAGTTGCATTTTCCCGTCCTGGAATAATGCGGCACAACGCAACTGAGTGTTATCAGATTCAAACATCCACAAGCCGACCCGAGGGCAGGATAACGCGCGGGAGGTGGCGCTTAATATCCGCTCAAGACTGGTTTCATCACTGACGAAAGGATGGCGGGAAATTTCCAGTAGGGCGTCGCGCAGACGCAACCAGCTTTCACCAGCAAGAAAGTCGTCACCGTCGGGGGGTGCAGAGGTCTCAGTCGTCATAACAAGCCCTGTTTGCCTAGGGTCAATTTAGCATGTAATCCGGCGCAGGGAGCAAGTGACCGCCAGGCCGGCTGCTAAGGCAGGAAGACCCGGTATTCCGCAATACGGTGGGCCATCGGCACACCGTATGGGACGCCCCTATCGCACGTTACAGATTTCTTCGCGATTTTTTTCTTGACCATATATTCAGTGCTTCAACACCCGCCGAGAATGCCATGGCGAAGTAAAGCAATTTACGATCAATATGGATTTCGAAGCCTTCGGCAATCAAGGCCACGCCCACCAGAATGATGAAGGCCAATGCCAGCATTTTTACGGTCGGGTGTTTATCGATGAAATCACCGATGGGGTTCGCGGCAAAAATCATCACGGCAACTGCAATCATGATGGCTGCCACCATGATCCATTTATTATCGACCATGCCGACGGCGGTAATCACCGAGTCCAGCGAGAACACGATATCGATCACCGCAATTTGCGCGATCACGTATCCGAAAACGGCCGAAGGTTTGGTGTCGATATCTTCGTCTTCGCCCCTGCCTTCGACCGAGTCATGGATTTCCATCGTGCCCTTGACCAGCAGGAATAAACCGCCGGCAATCAGGACGATATCCCGCACCGAAAAGTTCTGTCCGAACAAGCTGAACAGGTTTTCTTTCATGCTCGCCAGAAATGCCAGCGAAAGCAGCAAACCAATACGCGACAAGCAGGCGAGCGCAAGGCCAAACTTTCTGGCCTTGGGCCTTTGCTCCGGCGGCAGCTTGCTGACGGCGATGGAAATAAAAACGAGGTTATCTACCCCCAGCACGATTTCAAGCATCGACAGGGTGAACAATGCCACCCACATTTCGGTATTAAATAAAAAATCCATTTCAGCTATTTACCCATGACATGAAACGCGGGCCCAGAATGCAAACCCAGCAAAGCAGCACAATAATATCGGCCAGAAAAACGGAAGCCGAACCCAAATCCTTGGCTCGACCAGAGAGCTCGTGATGTTCGCCGCCAAAACGATCAACCACTGCTTCGACGGCAGAGTTGATCACTTCAACTATCAACACCAAAATCAGACTCGAGACCAGGAGAGCTTTTTCGACACCGTTTTGTCCCAGCCAAAAACCCAGCGGAGCTAGCAACACGAACAGATAAACTTCCAGACGGAATGAAGATTCATAATCCCATGCCGCTTTGAGACCTTTCATGGACCATTTAAATGCTTTGATGATTTGAAAGACATTGCGCGGGGCGCTTTGTCTTTCGGTACTGTCAGCCATCTTGCCATCCTGTTACAGGCACAATAAGTCGCGTATTTTGCCACACTCCACCGCTCACATGACCTTGAGCAGGGGTAAATTAGCCCCCATTGTGTGACATTGACCCTTAACAAAAGCCGGAGATGACAATGTTCGATGCAGAAAAGCTACTGGGACAAATGATGGGCGACGCCTTTTCCGGTTCTCTGGGCAGCAAAAAACGCAAGCATAAGCGCCAGGCATCGGGACTGTCCGGCTTATTGGGCGGGGTTTCAACCGGCACTAAAGCTAAAATCGGAGTCGGGTTACTGGGCCTGGCGTATGCCGCTTACGAGCACTACAAACAACCGGGCAATGCTGTTTCGGCCAACGCGGGGGCCAGCCCGCTTCCGCCACCCGCCGCCGCCGCTTCAGGGGCGAGCCCCATGCCTCCACCGCCTCCTGCAGCAAAGCCTGCTGTCAGCCACGAAACTGCGCTGCATTTGATTCGGGCGATGATTACCGCAGCCGATGTTGACGGCCTGATTGATGCCGAAGAACGCGAAAGCATTCTTGGGCGCGCCCGTGACGCAGGACTAGATGCAGATAGCTTGCAGGCACTGGATGTCGAAATTCGTGCACCACTGAATTTGAAACAACTAGTAGCGCGTACACCGGAAGCCCTTCGCGACGACACCTATGCGGCAGCCTTGATTGCGATTACTGCCGACACCGATGAAGAGCGTGAATTCCTCGATGAACTTTCAAAAGCATTGAATCTTGATCCTGCGGAACGTCAGGATATCCACAAGCAACTCGGCATGTGATTTAGGCATTTTGCCAACATCGGATTTTTTAAATTTTGACTTAAGGAGAGCAACAATGCATCAATGGTTTCTCAGCTATAACGGCCAGCAAATAGGTCCGCTCGATCAAGCCGCAGCCGTTGCCCAGGCAGCGAAAGATTCCAATGGACATTGCTGGCGTCAGGGCTTTGCCGAATGGCAGGCCATTGCCAGTTGCATGGAATTGCGTGCAGAAACAGCCGCAGGAAGCATGGCAGTGCCGGCTCCGCCAAGCGCACACCAGCAACGCAGCGATGTTGTCGATTACAAGATTTATGGCGAAGACATGCAGTTCGTCGAAATCGAACTCGATCCAGGCGAAAGCACCGTCGCTGAAGCCGGGTCGCTGATGTACAAGGACTCGGCCATTTCGATGGAAACCGTTTTTGGTGATGGCTCGGCATCTTCGAGCAGTGGCGGTTTCATGGATAAGCTGGTGGGTGCCGGTAAACGTCTGATCACTGGCGAAAGTTTATTTACCACCATGTTTTCGCATACCGGTCAGGGCAAGGCAAAAGTAGCTTTTGCAGCGCCCTACCCGGGCACGATCGTGCCAATGACCTTGAGTAATTACGGCGGGAAAATCATCTGCCAGAAAGATTCGTTTCTTTGCGCCGCACGCGGCGTTTCGATAGGCATTTTCTTCCAGAAAAAAGTGATGACTGCGCTGTTCGGCGGTGAAGGTTTCATCATGCAAAAACTCGAAGGCGATGGCATGGTGTTTATCCATGCTGGCGGCACGATTGTCGAGCGTGAATTGAAAGCGGGCGAACGCCTGGATGTGGATACCGGTTGTGTCGTCGCAATGACCAGCACGGTCAATTTCGATATTAAATCCGTCGGCAGCGTGAAGTCGGCTTTGTTTGGCGGTGAAGGCGTGTTCCTGGCGACACTGACAGGTCCCGGGAAAATCTGGATTCAATCACTGCCGTTTTCGCGTTTGGCAGGTCGAATGTTTAGTGCCATGCCGCGACAAGGCGGAAGTCGGGATGAAGGTTCCATCCTTGGCGGTTTAGGCGGAATTATTTCCGGTGATCGCGGTTTTTGATTTGAAGTTTTTTATGGGAGCGGGATTAGCCGCGAATAAATCCTCGATGTAGTTTATTCGCGGCCGACCTCACTCCCACATTAAAAATCGCTAAATTTCAAAATCCAATATAGCCCTATGGACTCGAAGTCATCTCTTTCTTCTTGGCGCTCCCGCTGGCTGATAAAGACTTAGCGTGTTCTGATCCGGATCAATGAAATCAAGTGTCAAACCACCATCGGGTGCTTCGCTAACCGGTACCACAATCTCGACGCCTTTTTCTGCCAAAGCTTCTGCGTATTCGTCAATGCCGCCGTCTATGGCGAACACCACCACTGGAGAGCTGCCAATCGTTACCTCTCGAACGATAAAAACAAGCTCAACCCCACCTACATCCGCAATGCCTAAAGGGCCATCGTGTCCATCGATATGATTCACTGATAAGCCAAGCGTGTCGCGATAGAACGCAATCGTTCGACCAAGTTCGCGTACAAAAAAAACAATAGCGCCAATTTTGCAATTACTAAGCATGACTTTCTCCTGTTGGGTCACCGCTATTAGTTGCCGCGCCAGGCAAATGTGTGAGCTGCTCGACGAATTATCATCAGATGTCCATCTAAATCATGTGTGCCCAGACACCGGTCTCCGTACAAAGCGGCTTTCAATGCCCGCCGTACCAGCCCCAACTGGAGATCAACACTCCGTTTTGGTTCTCGAAGATAGGCGACTGCCAATGCCTCGCGATCTTGTGCTTCCGATAATTTTTCCAGACTTTTGCGGATAGTGGTCAGCCGCTGCCTGAAAGCGGTCGGTGCGATCCCCAGCAGATAACGAATTTCCTCTGCATTCAAGCCATGTATGGCCAACGCGGCCACCAGTCGTGACGCGGTCGGCAAACTACGGATGCGTGTTAATACTGATTGAGTTGGATTGCTTGCTTCCAGCCCTTCAGATTCGGCTTCATCAAAAATAATTTCTTCTCGACGGCGACGCCTGATTTTTGCACGTACCTGCATTGCGAGCTGCTTCTGCAAAACGCCATACAGCCACGGTAGATCGTACCGATCGTTTTGAATAGATGCCAGCAATGTTTCTTGCACTGCATCGTCAGCGTCTTCAGCACTGCGACACAATCGCAGTGCCCGTGCACGTAACTTACGCAACGTGACTAGATCAATGTTCATTGAAGTATTAGCTCAATGTAATGATGCAGCATGCGACTTGCATTCCACTATTACTTGAAGATTGCCGTGCCGCGTGAACCATCAGGATTAATCCAGCCACGTGACATACCACCGGTATTGAATGGCATCGCGATGTTGCCATCTTTATCCAGCGCAATCGCGCCGCCATCACCGCCCATAACAGGAATGATGTGATTGATGACATCTTCTGCTGCTTGTGCAATCGAATCGCCACGATATTCCACTCTCGAACAAATGTCGTGCGCAGCCACGGCGCGAATATAGAATTCACCCCAGCCGGTACATGACACACCACAATGTTCCGTCGCGAAAGTGCCGGCACCAATGATCGGCGAATCACCGACCCGGCTCCATTGTTTATTGGTCATGCCACCGGTCGATGTACCCGCTGCGATGTGCCCGTGCTGATCCAGAGCAACCGCACCCACCGTCCCGAAATAGGTACCTTGCACGGTATGCACAGCCTGCTGCGCTTCAAGGGCTTTTGCATCCTGCAATTGTTTCCAACGCCTATCGGTATCGAAATACGTCGTAGCCACACGTTCAATTTCCGATTGGGCGTCGGCAAATTTTTCTGCACCTTCGCCGGCCAGCATGACGTGTGCGGATTTTTCCATCACGCTGCGAGCAAGGAGAATGGGGTTCTTCACTGTCGAGACCCCCGCTACCGCTCCGGCACGGCGCGTATGACCTTCCATGACGGAGGCATCAAGTTCATGCCCGCCTTCAGCATTAAAAACGGAGCCTCGACCAGCATTGAACCAGGGCGAATCTTCCAGAACGACGATGGCAGCAGAGACCGCATCCAGTGCAGTACCACCCAGACTAAGCACTGCATGGCCGGCATCGAGTGCCTTGTCCAAATCGGCCTGCATGCATTTTGCATCGTCATCAGGAATCGAATCACGGCTGACCACTCCAGCTCCACCGTGAATGACGATGGCAAATTTTTTACTGTCGTTGCTGGATTGCATGTTTTTTCTTTTGGGGATCAAGGCTACGGCAGGAGTACCGGACAACGGTATTCTAAATCATGATGTTGATTGGCTGCCGTATACCGTTCACAAAGCGAAAAATACCTGAACACCATGACCCAACGGCAGGTATTAATGACTCGAATGATTCACGATCGCCTTGGGAAATTCTATGCTGGCCCGCGTGCCTTCACCAAGAAGACTGTCCAGCCCGACCGGCCAGTGATAGCGGTCTGATAGTCGACGCACGATCGACAAGCCTACACCCTGGCCTTCTTCGCTGTGATTGCCACCCCGGAAAAACGTGTCGTAAACACTGTCCAGATCTTCTTTCGCCATGCCGATCCCGGTGTCGATGATCGTAACCCTTCCCAGTTCGATCACCACACGAATGGAACCCGTTTCGGTGTATTTGCACGCATTGCGCAAGAGATTTCCGAACATCACGCTCAGCACTCTCGATGGCGCAAACAAATCAAAGTCCTGCAACACTTCCAGTTTCAATTCGACCGGCTTGTCGCGTAACAAAACCTGTGCCTTGTCGACTTCGTCGGCGATGACATCGGAAACCGAAAATTCTTCATCCGGCAACCCGGTATCACCTTCGCGCGCAAGGATCAGAAAGCTCTCGATCAGCGCTTCCATGTCGCGACCAGCCTGTTTGATGCGAGTCAATGATTTTTTCGACAGGGGCGACATGCCGTCATCGCCACCCATCATGTCACCGGCAACTCGGATCACCGTTAGTGGAGTGCGTAATTCATGCGAGGCATCTCGGGTGAAATTGCGTTCACGCTCGACAAAATTATTGATGCGGGATGCGTAGTCATGCAGAGAGGTTGCCAGTATGAAAGTTTCGCCCTCTACATCGCTTGGTAAATTTTCCGGCCTGATTGAATTGGCATCGGGATTTTTCGGATCCCAAAGTTTTACTTGATTGGCAAGCCAGATCACCGGCGAGACCGCTCGCTTTGAAGCTCGATAGGTACTGAAGGCAATGAGATATACCACCGCCAACACCAATGCGAGCGGCACCATGCCAAACCAGAAGGCCAACGAGTCCACCTGCTCCTGCTTGAATTGCAGAAACAAATGTCGATCACCTTTCTCTTCCACCAGAATCAGCGAACCACCTTTCGCCTGGGGCAAACTATGAAAACCCAACGATAGCCCACGCATGCTTTCCGGCAAGACCGCTTCGGAATGTCCATCGAACAAAAGATAGCCTTTCATGTTGTAGGTATCAGGTGCCGATGCGTTTTTGTTGGCCTGCAAAATATCCCAGTAATGGGCTGCTTCTTTTTCCAGCGCCTGCCGAATCAAAACATGCTTAAGGATAATCGACGCACCGTAAACGCCAAGGACCGCCGCGAAACTAATCACGGCGGCTTGCAGGATGAATGCGGTCCAAATTTTCCGACGCAGGCCAGCGTTGGACGATACGTTACTCATGAGTTGGCTGGCTATCCCGTTAGTTTATGCGGCCGCTGCTGCTTCCAGATCGGCAATGCGATACCCGGCGGTTTGCACAGTATGCAATAGCTGCTTGTCAAACGGTCGGTCGACACATTTACGCAGGTTGTAAAGATGGCTGCGCAAGGTGTCGGAATCGGGCAAGCCATCGCCCCAGATTTCTCTCTCAATGTCGCGACGGGTAACCACACGTGGCGATTCGCGCATCAAGATAGTTAGCAGACGCAGGCCAATCGGTGACAGGAAGATTTCCTGACTGCCACGTGTCACCCGAAGGCTGGCCGTATCCAGAACCAGGTCTGCTATTTTCAGTACTTCGGCACTTACCTGGCGGCGATCGCGACGAATTAACGCGCGCACACGGGCTTCTAGCTCCTGAATCGCAAATGGCTTGACCAAGTAATCATCGGCACCGGCTTCAAGTCCGGTGACTTTGTCGTTCAAGGTGTCTCGGGCGGTCAGCATCAACACGGGGGTCGATTTTTTCGCTTCCTTGCGGAGTTTGCGGCACAAGTCGGTACCGTCCAGTCTCGGCAGCATCAGATCGAGCACAATCACGTCATAGCTATTGTCCACAGCGAGCCGATAGCCATCCAGGCCATCACTCGCGTAGTCGACACCAAAGCCTTTAGACTCCAGATATTCGCCTACCATTTCCGATAAATTGCGGTTGTCTTCAACCAGTAATATCAATCCCGATGGGTCATCACGGCGCATAAAACACTCCAGTAGTTAGCTCGCAGTGCATTAAACGTGAATGCAGGTTTATGCAGCGTGAAGGCGAAGCTGAACGATATTTTGCCTTGGTATGTCGGCTCAACGGATAGGAAAACCGATCGCCGATCCAATGGAATGCCTATTTGCTGCCCGTGCTCCACATGATCGGATCCTATGCAGAAAATTATCACGCTGGTGGTCTTCGCCGGATTTTCCACCGGATATCTCGGCAACCTGATCAAATGCAATCACGTTGCCGGCTTTATCCTGTTCGTTGCCGCAGCGATTTTGATCTTGGGGGAATAGGATCTATCGCCTATCCGGCGGCCTGCAGGGTTTGGCGCTAACGCAGGTACTATCTCCACGCGGATAAGGTTTGATGCCTGTCATGAAGCCCATGTCCGGTTGTGCAAAGCGGGCAATGTTGGGTATCACGATCGGCATATCGGTTTGCGAAACGCCAAACCAGCTCGCCAGCGTTGCCGAGTATTCGTCAACCGATGTGCTCGGCAGCAGTTGCCCCTGGTTGTTCAAGGCATCCGGGCCGTTAATCTGCATCTGCGGGAAACGACCATAAACATTGCCTCCACGCACCGAACCACCCACAACAAAATGATGCGCACCCCAGCCGTGATCGGAACCGGTGCCGTTGCTTTTCAGTGGCCGACCAAAATCAGACGCGGTAAAAGTCGTGACGTTTTGATCAATGCCCAATATGGCTGTGGCCTGATAAAAGGCCGCCATGCCGTCTGCCACGATTCGCAAACGATCAGGATGCTCGGCGAGCGAATCATGATTATCGAAACCACCCAGTCCGACAAAAAAGATTTGTCGTTTATGCCCGAGCACATCGCGGGCGGCTATCAGGCGCGCCACCATCTGGAATTGTTCCATCACGTGGTTGTAATCGCCATTCAAGCCAGGATTGAAACCGGCCGGATTCTTGGGGAAAAAATTTTCGAGCGTCATCGCGTAATTCAATGCTTCGCCCATATCCGCCTGCGCATTGATCGAACGGTTGTAAACCCTGGCGGCCTGCTTTTCGAGAAGATTGGTCCGGGCCTGCAGGTTCATCGCATTCATCGCGTTCATGCGGTTTGTATTCCAGCTACCCCAGAATTGCGGCGCTCCACCGGTGGCGCTGATGGGATACGGCAATACATTGCCGCCTACCTGCCAACTGTTGTTGCCAGACACCGATATGCACATGGAGACATTGCTGTTGTTACCCGCCGCCAACAAATCACCCATGCGCCCTGCCCAGCCGGTACGTGTCGTGTAGTTGGGCACGCCAAGCTGCCAGAAACGCTGATGATCAGAATGCGAAAATAACTGCGGCGGCAATTCGACCGATTCATTCTCGTATTGGGTTTTGCTGGTGGGATAGGACAGCACACCGACATTGGAGATCACCGCAGCCTTGCCGCGATCGTAAATATTTTTGAGTGATGCCATTTCCTTCGGGAAGGCGAGCGTTCTGCCATCGTTGACCGACGCAGCCGACATCGGCAACAAGTCTTGGCGAAGCCTGGTGATGCCGAAGGGTCGCGACAAAGAACTCTCGCGACTGATGATGTATTGGTTGTAGGTTGCTTGATCATAGGGAATGATCGTATTGGCCGCATCATTGCCGCCGAATAAAAAGAAGCACACCATCGCGCGATAATCGTTCGGTATCGGCGTAGTTGCCTTGACTCCCAGATTTGCCGCTGCGGCAATACCGCTGAGTCCGAAACCGAAACCACCCAGTGCGGCGCCACCGGCAGCGCCGAGCAGGAAGCGCCGCCTGGACTTGAGCGAGGATTCATTCATGAGCATTTGTTCAAATTCTGATTTCATGCCAGCCTCATTTTTGAATCAAGTAATCGGGTGAAATTTCAAACAGCATCAGGGCCAGCAAAAACCGGTCTCTCGGTTTGCTGGCCGAGACATTGGTGACGGCATTGACAATGCTGGTGCGCGATTCCGCAGACAGCGTGTTGGAGGTCAGCACCAAATTCAATTTATCGACCAGCGCCGCCGGATCATTGGCAAGCTCGATGTAGGTGCTGTAATTATGTTTGAAGCTATCGTTGCCGACGGGCTCATTGGCTGCCCAGTATTCGATGAAGTTGTGGCTATCGACCAGGCTGGCTTCGTGATAAATCTGGAACTCCGGCCCTGCCAAATTATTGCTAGACATTTCGCCCGGCGGCGAATACTCGGGCCGGTAATAATTGAACACGCTCGGCGAACTCAAAGGCCGCTGCACGAATACTTCATCCATCCACCAGGGTTCAAAATCGTATCTCGCTACCACCGGCGGCGTAGTAAATGCGCGCATGAAATGCGACAGGCGCAAAACCGGTTCGCGTAATTTACCAGCAGTAGGAGTAGTTGCCTGCGCAATATCGCGTGCTTCCGGATCCAGTAAAATCGCACGGATCACCGCTTTCATATCGCCGCGTACGCCCTGCCCGTTATTGGCAAACACTGCCGTGACTCTTGCGACATAGGCCGGCGATGGATTGCTTTTCACCAAACGCTGAATCAATTGCCGTCCGATGAATGGGCCGACATTCGGATGATTGAACAAGGTATCCAGGCCGTCTTTCAAATCCTGTGCCGCCGTTCTTCCTGCCGGTAGCAGAACACCGCCAACAATCTTTTTTTCACTGGTCGAGTGATAGGCCGCAATCGCCGTCATCGGCAAAGTGACATCGTTGTAATTGCGGTAGTAGCCGCTGCGTGCGTTATCGATGCAATACCAGGGCTCTTGGGTGTAATTGCAATTGGCGTATGTCCAGCCGGTCAACACCTTCGCCATGCCGCGGATTTCTTCCTGCGTGTAGGTCGGAATCGGCTGGTTATTGGCATCTAGTCTGCGACTACCGTCCGCATTCAATTGCCACAGGCCGATGGAAAAAAGCTGCATCACTTCACGGGCATAATTTTCATCGGGAAGTCGTCCGGTGGCGAGATCTTCCTTTTGGTTGCCGATATGCGAAAGCCATTGGCCCATCGCCGGACTCAGGGTTACCTTTTCAAGTAGTGTCCGATAATTGCCGAATGCATTTTCGGCCAGCACATCGTAATAGGCCGAGTTACGGATATTGTCCTGATCTCCCACGACAAAAATCTGGCTCAGTGCCCAGGTAGTTCTTTGACGTAATTGATCCGGACCGGTGATGGCCTGTTTCCAGAAGGATTCGATCGCGTAGATATTGGTAAAATTATCAACATCGATGCCCTGCGATTTCAGCCAGAGCACATGCGAATAATGGGACTCGCGAGACATCGCAAACTGATTATTCAGCCAGATGTCGTAATTGCTGTTCGTCAGCGCGGTAATTTCCGATTCTTTCGGGCCGAATGTCGTCTGGGTCAAAAAGCGTGCCGCTTCGGAGGGTGTCGGTGAACCT
>JAYUWO010000145.1:0-4288 GCA_043753545.1 Arenimonas sp. | reverse complement strand
CCGCCTGGATTTGTGGTGTCGTGAATAAAAGCAGAGCGGGTAAAACCACACGATGATATTTCATGACGACCTCTTGATAGCCTTAGATGACGAGTGCTTTTTTCTTTGCGGACAAAGGTGAAAAACAGGCCGATGTAGCTATAAACTCGGCACTGTTAGCGGCCGAATGCCAGCCGGGAATGCCGCATAAGGGAAGGGTACGCAGTTCACTATTGGCTAGCAAACGATTTCCCGATTGGATGCCATCGGCCAGCATATCGAAACCGGAAGAAAAATCGAATCGATCATCCAGCACGATACATTTGGCGACCAGCAAGGTCTCGGTGACTAATGCATGATCCAGCAGGGCGTGCCCGAAGACGGCAACCCGCGCCTTTCCCGAACGCCATGACTCGGCATGCTCGATAAACAGACCCTGCCAATCATGCCGTTTCCAGCATTCCAGCATGTCGGCAGGCATGGCGACGAATGCACCTGCCTCGTCGAATAAGGTCATCGCACACTGCCCCGGCGTTCTGGTTTTCAGGCCATGTTGTTGCACGTCGCTCCACTGCCGGGCATTCAAAGCAGATTTAATCCGCGCGTATTTCAGCCACATCATCGCATTGAATAAATCATGCCAATTATTTTCGCGAGTCGCGATTTGGCCATGCAGATAAATACGTTGTTCATAGTGCATGCCGTCAAGCACCAGTTCTACCGTTTGCTTCTCGAACACCAGAGGCATGCCGGCATAGGCATGTATTAATTTTTCTTGCGACAAATTCAGCGATTCAACGGACGGCCAGTGCTCGCCTTCAGCCCAAGTCAAAAAAGCAGCGACATCGTTAAAAACCGGATGCCTGAAAATACTTTTATCGACATTTTCACGTGCCGGCGAAATAAAGATGCGTTTGGATTTTGAGGGTGCTTTCATGTTGTTAAACTATTGAATCGAAAAAATATCGGCTGAACTCAACATATCAATTGGTACCGGGCCTGCGATCGTAAAGCTCACCCACCGGCAGCCAGTAGTGTCGCGGGTTGGCGTCATCCACAAGAATCATCGGCACCGTCAAATTATCCAGCCGATCAGGTGGCAGCCCCGGTTGCCAGTCGCTATGGCAATCCTTGAAAGCCGTCAGTGAATCCTCGAAATATCGAGCGGTCAAACGCCACTGGTGGATGATGTGCGTCACTTTCAACGCGATCACTGTCGTTTTGGCTTCGATGGCGTAGCGCGAACCGCGCTCCATGCGCCCGGAGGCAATCAAACGCAATCGAAGGCGACGATGGCGATTCATGTAGATACTTACCATCAATGCCATCACGCCAAGTATCAACCCGGCAGAAATGAAGATCCATTTCACAAAGATGTCGTTCCGTGGATGCGAATCAACTTCCCCGGTAAATGGGCTAAGCCAGTAAACATACTCGATGCGCTGGCCCACTTTCGGCTCACCGCTGGCATAGTGATAACCCTCAGGCAGTTTATCGCGATGCATTTTACCTTCGGCATCGACAAATTCACTGGTCATCAATAGCTCGCCGTTTCCGGGATCGCGCTCAACGGCAACGATGCTGCCATCCACGACGACTGCGCCGTCCTGGTCATGCATCATCGGGAATGAAAGCGACGCAAGTCCGAAAAATACCAGGGCAAAAATCACTGCAAGCCAAAACCCCAGGGAACGTGAGCGGGCCTCGCGGTGTATTTCGGTACGAAGCGCATCGTCGGCAGGCAGCGCCACAGCAACATCGGCCAGCACCAACTCTCCGGACATTTAGTCCACTAACCCGAACAAATCGTGCTCGTCGCTACCCATGATCCTGACATCGACAAACTGGCCTACTTTCAAGCCAGCTTCTTCGCCGTTCTGGATTTGCACCAGGCCATCGATTTCCGGTGCATCGGCCATCGAGCGCCCGATTGCCAATTCGCCATCGAGAGTATCAATCAAGACTTTCTGCACGCTGCCGACTTTACGTTCGAG
Organism: Arenimonas sp.; assembly: GCA_043753545.1. Taxonomy (GTDB): domain Bacteria; phylum Pseudomonadota; class Gammaproteobacteria; order Xanthomonadales; family Xanthomonadaceae; genus Arenimonas. Next base: position 2,315 of record JAYUWO010000145.1, on the reverse strand, counting down.
TTTTTCGGTGCTGATTTCCGCCTGCAACTCCATGAAGCGGGCAAGACGTTCCTGTTTGACTTCTTCCGGAACGGCACCCGGCAAATCATTCGCTTTCGCGCCTGCCACCGGCGAGTAGGCAAATGCACCAACACGATCCAGTTCGGCTTCATCGATAAAATCAAGCAGCTCTTCGAATTCGGCATCGGTTTCACCGGGGAAGCCGACGATGAAAGTGCTGCGAAGCGTGATGTCGGGACAAACTTTACGCCATGCCTGGATACGCTCAAGATTTTTTTCAGCAGCGGCCGGGCGCTTCATTAATTTCAGGATGCGCTGGCTGGCGTGCTGCAAGGGTATATCGAGATACGGCAACACCTTGCCTTCGGCCATCAACGGGATAATGTCGTCGACATGCGGATACGGATAAACATAATGTAGTCGCGACCACACGCCCAGTTCGGACAAGCCGCTGCATAAATCTTTCATGCGGGTTTGATATTTCTTGTCACGCCAGATGGCTTCGGCATATTTGGTATCGACGCCGTAGGCACTCGTGTCCTGTGAGATCACCAGCAATTCCTTGACGCCACCCATCACGAGTTTTTCCGCTTCGCGCAATACTTCATCAATCGGACGTGACACCAGATCGCCGCGCATCGAAGGAATAATGCAGAAACTACAACGATGATTGCAGCCTTCGGAAATTTTCAGATAGGCATAATGTTTCGGCGTTAATTTGATACCTTGCGGCGGTACCAAATCGAGATACGGATCGTGCTTTGGCGGCAGGCTGGCATGAACGGCATTCATTACCGTTGCATAATCTTGCGGGCCGGAAATCGACAGCACGCCCGGATGCGCTTCACGAATCAAATCGGCACGTTTACCCAGGCAGCCGGTCACAATGACCTTGCCGTTTTCGGCCATCGCCTCGCCAATCGCATCAAGTGATTCAGCCACGGCCGAGTCAATAAAGCCGCAAGTATTCACCACCACGACATCGGCATCGTTGTAGGTCGGCACGATGTCGTAACCCTCGACCTTCAATTGTGTGATGATGCGCTCAGAATCGACTAAAGCTTTGGGGCAACCCAGGCTAACAAAGCCGACTTTTGGTTGTGTGGTGGACATAAATGGTCGCCAGAATGAACTCTGTGCAATTATACTGTCTCTACGGGGCCCCCGACCTCATAATTTCTATCCGGAATGTCGTTGAACGCACAATAATGGGGAGTGTTTCATGGGGCAACATGTCAGTATCAGCACCTTGCATGGCACGATAGGCGGCTGGCGCGCAGACCCTGCAATTCCCGCCAAGGGTGCGGTCATCGTTGTTCAGGAAATTTTCGGTCTCAATTCCCATATTCGTTCCGTCGTCGATAATTTTGCCAAACACGGCTTTATCGCGATTGCCCCCGCACTGTTTGACCTGATTGAGCACGATATCGAGCTCGGTTATACCGAAACCGATGTCGAACGTGGCCGTGAGCTGCGTGATCAACTCGGCATGGATCGCGCACTCGATTGCGTGCGTGCCGCGATGGAAGAAGTGGAAGCGGAAGGTTTTGTCGGTGTTGTTGGATATTGCTGGGGTGGCACGGTTGCGTATCTCACCTGCGCGCGTCTCGGCCTTCCGGCCGTGAGTTACTACGGTGGGGCCACGGTTGCCAACCTTGACGAAAAACCCAGCAGCGCATTGATGTTGCACTTTGGCGAAAACGACCCGTTGATTTCAGCCGACGATGTTGCCAAGCATCGCGATGCATTACCCGACGCCGAATTCCATGTCTGGCCCGCCGGACACGGTTTCAATTGCGATCAACGTGCCGATTACAACCCTGCCGTTGCTGCCGAGGCACTGCAGCATACACTGAAGTTTTTCGAGACCCATCTTGAATAAGCGGATGCACGCGTCCAAATGAATGCCGAATTTGATCTGGATGGAAGGCTTGAAACCGATTCCATCTTTATTGCCGATGGTCCGCTTTCGCAATTTCGTTTAATGAATGATGCCCACTATCCATGGATAGTGCTGGTACCCAAAATTGCAGTCGCCAGCGAGTGGATTGATTTGCCGCAGGAACAACAACAGACTTTATTGGCGGAAATAAATATCGCAGGAAAAATACTGCGAGAGAATTTTCCTTGCGAGAAAGTGAATATCGGCGCGTTGGGGAATATCGTGCGTCAACTGCATGTACACGTCATTGCACGAACATCAGAAGATGAGGCCTGGCCTGGACCGGTTTGGGGGCAAGGTAAAGCAAGAGTCTATTCGGGTGTTGAAATCGAAGTCTTGATTGATAAATTGACGGCTTCGTTCAATATCGTGG
>JAYUWO010000144.1:0-12911 GCA_043753545.1 Arenimonas sp. | reverse complement strand
CGTAATTGCTGTTCGTCAGCGCGGTAATTTCCGATTCTTTCGGGCCGAATGTCGTCTGGGTCAAAAAGCGTGCCGCTTCGGAGGGTGTCGGTGAACCTACAGCCTTCTCCCGCATTTCAATCTGGATCGCCGCATCGTCCGTGGTCTTCCGGAGCGAATCTGCGTCACTTTCAGACTGCGAGCCACATGCCTGAAGCATCAGTGCAATCAGCATCACACTGCCAATGCCAATTAGCGTTCCGAGACGCGAAAACTGCTTGCGGGCCATAAACCACCGGATGTTACAGGTTGTTACGGCATCTTATTCCCAAGCAACGGCTGCGTCTCGACTAAATGCCTCCCGATGGTGAGATATTTGTGAATGGCATCACGCTTTCAAAATAATTATTACACCGAACCGGTTCGGCCCGGTTTGAAACGCAGACGCAGGAGTGCCCAGACAAAATGCAGCCACAACCCCATCCAGATAAATGGCTCGATCCAATCGGGCGTTTGCGCAGCTTCGTATTTGAGAAAGTAGCGCCAAAGGCTGCGATGTTTTTGCCACTCGACCCACACCGGTTTTGTCAGGCCCGATGCACCTCGAACATGCACGACCTTGACCGAGTTATCGACAAGCACTTCATAACCGGCCAGTCGCACGCGTCGGCATAGGTCAAGATCTTCGACGTGCAATCGAAAACCATCATCGAATCCGCCCAGATGATGAAACACGGTGGCCGGCAACATCATCAAGGCACCGGAACATGCTTCGACCGCCTGAACTTGCGTGTCCGGATCACGCCCCATATAGATCATGTTCAAATCACCATTGCTTTTCAGCAACGAAATGAGCGAAAGGTCAAAACGTCTGGCAGCTCGATCCGGACTGCCGTTTTCATTCACCAGGTCCACGCCAATCAGGCCTGCACCGGGGTGCGCGATCGCGCTTTCTCGCATCCTGCTCAAAGTATCGCTTTCGATATAGGCATCCGGATTTAGAAAAACCAGCCAGGGCTGCGACAGGGCGCTGGCTCCTTGGTTGCAGGCGGCCGCAAAACCGAGGTTTTCCTTATTGCGCACCAGACTCAATCGCGAGTCTTCCGACAATAATTTTTCGACGATCGAGCAGGTATCGTCGGTCGATGCGTTATCCACTACGACGATTCGACGCAATCCTGTCGCACGTCTCAGCTTTTTCAAGCAAAGGGATAAGGTTGCGGCACTTTCATGTGTGACGACCACCACAGCGATATTGCTGACGACGGCGTTACTCATCGGCGGGCTTTTGTGTGGTCTGCTGAGACTCCATGTCCCGGAAATCCAAATCAATCTCGACAAACGCTATTTCGATATCAGCCTGCGGTACTTCCAGTTCTGGGGAGTCGGTTGCAAGTTCTACCGCTGGCATTTCCATTTCAGTCTGTGTCGCGTCAATTTCCGGCAAGCCGGTTTCTGGCTCCACAGTTAGTATTTCGATATCGGTTATCGCACTTTTATGTTGGGAAAGTCGCGTTTCAAGCTCGGCAACTTGCAACTCGAGCTCGTAAACCCGCTGTCGGGCCCACATGTTGTAGCGAACTTCCTTGTTGTAATGCGCATACACCGATTCTTCGACATCGCCGTATAAAGACAGCCCCGGCAGTGCCAACAGCAAGTCGGGACTATTGGTGCATACACCTACGTAGTACATCGGCGGGTAAGCCATTTCTTGCACGATACCGGCATCGGTATGTACCAGGACTTCCGGAGGGCCTTCTCGGTCCAACGACGACAAACTAGATTGAAATAATAGTTTCTGGGTGTAGATTTTATTTGCGTTGAAATGACGATCAAGCAATTCCGAAAATTCGGAAAAATACAACTCACGCACATGATGCGGATTCGTGACACCAGTGGCTTCGCTGTAATTCTTTTTGTCGGGCGTAGACACCAGCAGAATGCCATCGGCTTTGAGCAGCCGCGAGAATCCCGCCAACATACGATCCTGCTCCATCACGTGCTCAAGTGTTTCAAAACTGACGATGACATCGAAACTATCGTCCGGCAATGAATCAAGCAGCGTGACATCGTCTTGCCGGAAACTCAAATTATCTTGCGCGCCGTAACGATGCGTTGCGTGCTCGATACTGACCGGATCAATGTCGACAGCGATGACAGAACCCGCCTTGCCAGCCAGCAGCGCCGCTCCGAAACCTTCTCCGCAAGCAGCATCCAACACCTGCTTGCCTTCCACCAGCGACAAGGCGAAGGCATAGCGATGCCAATGCTCGTAGGCAATCTCGCGAACGCATTCCGGAGTGAATCGTTCTCCGGTAAATGGAAGAATTGACTCGGCCATCAGTCCATCGCACCAAATAAATCGTCTTTCGGCACCTTACTCTTGATCGCCCGTATATGGGCAGAAAATTGCTCGCGCAGCCCTTTCAGCGGATCTTCCATGATGAAGCGCGCTACGTGTTCGTGATAATCCGGCCAGCGCACCAACAAGCGTTTCAGATTGTCGCCACCCGGTTTCAAACCCAGTGGTCCAAACGATGCACCGCCGCGATGGGCCACATAGGCATTGACGCACATCACGTTGCGCCAGCCCAGCGATGCTACCCGCCGGCAAAAATCGTTTTCTTCGCCATAGCCGCGGCCAAAAGTATCAGCATCGAAACTTCCACATTGCTTCAACGCAGCCCGTCGAATCCACATGCAAAAACCGATCGCAGTCGGCAAATCGGGTGAATGCTCCGCTTCAATTAGCGCCGCCGCTGCCGCCATTAAATCAAGATTTTCCGGCATTGGGTTTTTTTCGCAGAATTTCGGGTATGAACAAATCTCTGCGTTATTCGACCAGGGCGTAATGGTTGCGATTTTTTCATCGGTTGCGGCACATTCGGCAATTTTTTGGAGACAACCCCGGGTGAAAATCGTGTCCGAATTCAACAAGAGCACATCGAATTCACCGGCCTCTTCGAAGGCGAGATTGCAGTTCGCCGGAAATCCGATATTTTTTTCCCGGCGCACGATATCGACGACAAACTTTGCCTGCTGTTTGAATTGCAGCAACAAATTCGGAATACGCGAATCCGTTGAAGCGTCATCAGCCAACAGGACACGCGCTTCGGCGGGCAGGTTTTTCAGCAACGATTCGAGACAGGTCGCCAGCGCTTCGTGTGCGTTGAAAACCGGAATGACGACAACGGGAAGTACCACTGAATTCATCTCTATTTATTCCCAATGATGCGGCATCAGGACAAGGCCGTAGGCACGGGATTCTCCCGCCACAACAATCGTGCGCTGTCTTGTTTCGTAGAGTCGCAAGCCGGTGCTGTCGAGTGAATGCACTTTCATGAAATATTTGCCGGGCAACAAACCAAGCTTCGGGAAGACCAAAGTATAGCGATATCTGCCGGGGCCCAGCTTTTCCGGTGGCACCTGGTCCATTTCCGAACTGACGCCGTACACCGGGGTTTCGTCACCACGCGCCCAGCCGCACAGTAAAACCGGCGGGCTGTCGTCGCGGGAAGTCAGGCAAACATCGATTTTGAAGTCTTCGCCAAACTGGCAGGTCAGCTCGTCGCGGGAATCGGAGCCGTTGCTCACTACCGACTCGATACCGTATTCGTATTCCGCGTGAATCACCGGGGCAACTTTTTCCTGCTTGCTCTGCTTGGCTTCATGCCAGGCGAGATAATGCTGGGTAACAGTAAATACATCGCCCTGCATTTCCACTTTCCCTTCGTGCAGCCAGATGGCCTCGCGGCAAAGTTTCTGTACGTGATAGGTGCTGTGCGAGACCAGTAATAAGGTTCCGCCGGAATTGACATAGTCATCGATCCAGCGCGAGCATTTTTTCTGGAAGCTTTCATCGCCGACGCCCAGCACTTCATCGGTAATCAGCAATGGCGGCCGCACGGCGGCAATAATTGCAAATCCCAAACGCACCACCATGCCGGAGGAATAATGCTTGGTGGGCTCGTCGATGTAGTGCCCGATGTCGGCAAATTCCTCGATCTCGGACATTTTCGTTTTTAATTCGGCATCGGTAATACCGTACAAGGCGGCCGACAAACGGATATTTTCACGGCCCGAATACTCGGGATGAAAACCGGCGCCCAGTTCAAGTAAAGCACCAATCGCGCCACGGGTTTTGACCAGGCCTTCGCTTGGTGTCAGCACGCCGGTGATCAACTTCAGCAGGGTCGATTTTCCGGCCCCGTTTTCACCAATGATCCCGATCGAACAACCCGGCATGACCTTGAAGCTGATATCGCTCAATACCGTGGTATGACGCGTCGGCGCGCGGCCACGCAGCATGTCGCACAATGCGCTGAAACGATCGCTACTGTTTGCCAATACCGGATAGCGCTTGCTGAGATGGCTTACCTCTACCAATGCCTCGCTCATAGATAGTCTTCCAGATGCGGCCTGGCACGGCGCAGCAAGGCGTATCCCATGACGGCTACCAGCATCGCGGCGGCAGCCGAAATCATCAGGTTCGGCCAATCTATCGGCAGCCCCAGAAGCGCATGACGAATATTGACGATGGGCGACACCAGCGGATTGAGCAGCAAAAGTTTTTGCAGGCGTGGCGGCAATTGCGCCAGGTCGTACATGATCGGGCTTAGAAAAAACAACAGGCTGAGAATTTGCGAAATCGCGGCACCGACATCACGCAAAAAAACATTCAGCACGGCAACAATGTAGGCAAAGCCAATCGCAAAAACGGCAAATATCAACAGGCATAGAAACACGACCGGCAATCCCGAGAGCTCAAGTGAAGTTCCGAAAACCATCAGGGCAACCAGCACAACCACAAAGCCGGCCAGATCAAGCAAGATGCTGGCGCTGACTTTTGCATCCACCAACAGGTGATGCGGCAGTGCAATTTTCCCGATCAGAGCGGAATTCCCGGTCAGCGCGACGACACTGTTGGCAACCGAGTTGGCGAACAAGTTCCATGGCCACAAACCCATCGCCAGAAACGCGGCATAACTCAGATCCTGATATTGCGTTCTTGCCTGCAGCAAATGCGAAAACACCCAGGACATCACCAGCAATTGCGACAAGGGCAACAGCAAATGCCAGAGCACGCCGAGAAAACTGCCGCGATATCGTTCGCCTAATTCACGACGCAATAATTCACGAAAAACCGAACGATACGCGGGCTTCATTATTGCTTGACGGCTTTCTCGCGCTCTTTGCGCAATGGATCCAGCGCACGGAAACGTTCGCCGTATTCGTCGGTGAGCTTGCGGGCTTCTGCGGGATTGCGAATAATCGTCGGCGTAATCAAAACCAATATTTCCGCTCGGTTATTCGTCTTGGTTTGCTTCCCGAATAAAGCACCAATTATGGGTAAGCGACTAAGAAAAGGAATGCCATTTGAACCCTTCCCGTTTTCGGTTTTAATCAGACCAGCCAACACTACGGTTTCACCGGATTGAATTGCAGCTTCCGTTTGCAGTTTATTGGTGCTGACGCGAATATTGCCGCTCGCATCAGCCGGCTCATCGGATGCCTGGCTTACATCTTGGGTGATCTCCAGAAAAACCATACCGTCACTGGACACTCGCGGCTTTACTTTAAGGCTAATGCCGGTTTGCCTAAACTGCACCTGACTCACGGTATTGTTGTTGCCATTATCCGGATTCACGATCGTACTAACGACTGGAATTTGCTCACCTGAGTCAAAACTGGCTTCAACATTATTACGGACCAGAACAGACGGCGCTGAAAGAATCCTCACATTGCTCAACTTATCAAGCGTACTGATGACGGCTTTTGCACTCGGGCCGATCAAAGTCCAATCTGAAACACCTGAAGGCAATATTGACGAAGCAAACGTACTCCAGTCGTTTTGAGACTGTGATGCATCGTATTGCGCTTGAGGCGTGATTGCATTATTAAAAAACCAGCTGACGCCGTACTCCAGTTCACCACCCAAAGTAACTTGAATAACCTGAGCCTCCACATGCACCTGCAGGGGCATGGTATCGAGTCTTTCTATGGCGCGGCGAATGGACTCCCACTGTCCGGGGCTGGCGCGGACCAACAACGAGTTACTTTCCTCGACCGCACTGATGCTGACCTCGCCAGTGCCGATCGAAAGTGACGCGTTTCTGGCATCGGCTGCCGCGCCAGGTTTCGGTGTGTTTGCAGGTGGCGGATTATTGAGGGTTCGGACCTCGACAGGCTCCAAACCCGGCTGCAGCGACACCGAATCGTTTTTACCACTGCCACCCGAGCTATTGCCAAACACGCTACTTAACTGGTCAGCCAAGTCTGTGGCTTTGACATTTTTTACTTCATAGACATAGAGACGTATTCCTTCTCCACCTGCGTCCATGCGATCAATCCAGACTTCCACATCACGCAGGTATTTCGGCTGCGAAGTAATCACCATCACCGCATTCTGGCCTTCCAGCGGCATGAAACGGAACATGCCTGATAGCGGCGTCTTCCCATTCTCGCCGAAGACCTTGTCGAGTTCTGTGACGACCTTGTCGGCTTCAGCCGATTGCAGCGGGAAAATGCCGACCGACATGCCGGCAAGCCAATCGACATCAAAAATTTCAACGGTACGCAGATAGTTTTGCAATTCGGCACGTGTGCCGCCGAGCACGATCATGTTGCGCATGTTATCGACCTGGACAATCGCCTTGTCGCGCGCATACGGTTTCAACAGCTTTTCCATTTCGGTAGCCGAAATGAATTTCAGGGGGACGGCACGAATTTCATAGCCTCGTGCATTGGCCGGTGATCCGGTGCGCGGTGCAAGATTACCCGCAACAGCCTGGTCACTTGGCACCACGTTGTAGCGGCCATCGCTCCAGATCAGGCGTGCGTTATTCCATCCGAGCACCATTTCCAGCAAGGAGATCGCTTGTGAGGGGCTCACCGGGCGTGGCGTTGCCAGCGTTACTGTGCCTTGAACGCCGGGTGCAATGACGTAATTCTGCTGCAGCAAGTCGCCAAGAATCACTTTCACCACGGTCTGTACCGACTCGCCTTCAAAGTTGAAAGTCGCATCGCCGGCAGAGCCCAGATTTGGAGCAGGCATTCCTGCCGCTCGCTTGTTGATCAACTGCCCGTTGCCACTTTTTATTATGGCATTCGATGTCTTCTTCGCTGGTTGAACCGATGAATCTTGAGTCGTCTGATCGACCGGTGGCGGAATGTAGATTAATTCCGGTGCACGCTTCATCTGTATTTCCGTCTTTTCAGGTTCGGCAGCCCAGCCGGTCGTCGCCGTGAAGGCGGCGATCATGATGATCAGCGGCAGACGTAATTTAAGCAGTCGTATTTTCAGCATGTTTTCTACTCTCGTTATTTTTTTGCATCAGATGCGGCTTTCGCCGCATCAGCTTGCATTTGTGCGCGACGCGCAGCGATGCGTTGCCGTATCGCTTCAATTTGCTGTTCTTGTGTCATGTTTTGTGTTGCTGCGCTCGCCGGAACTGCAGCGACCACATTGGTATTATTGGGTGTTGGCTGGGCTGGTGGCGGCGTCACGGCCGGACCCGGCTGGGGAATCGCGCTCTGTTCCGGGCGCGCCGTTGCCATAGGTGTTGGAAGTTCTCCGCCTTTACCATTGAATACCAGCAGGTCAAGCGAACGCTGCCCCGTCGGCCCTTCCAGCACGGCGCGGCGAGGATCCAGTTGCACCAGACGCCAACCGGTTCCTTCAACTACATCACCCAGGCGCACACGGCGAACCACGCCGCCTTGGTTTTCACGCAATATGGCCATTTTCAAATTCGGTGTAATCAGCACACTACCCAGCGTAACGTCCAATTCCGCACCGGAAGTATCACCTGGCGCCGCCTGGACAACGCCCGGGCGACGATCAAACATCAATAAGGGGCGTGTGCCAACTTCGGCATAATTTTCGATCGGTTCAAGTACCGCTTTCTTGCGCTCGATTTTCACGACCGGAATGGCTTTCGCCAAGCTCGTATCTACCGGCAAGGCATTGAAGCGCCCACCCAAACCTAGCAAGGCAACGAGCAAGACCAAGCCCGCCCAAAGCGTGAAGCTTGACAACAAAAGCGTATAAACGTTATTCCACTTAGCCATTGGCATTCCCTTTCCGCTCTACTTCAGGCGGAAACTGGATATAACCAAACAAGTCGAACACCACTTCAACCGCGCCACCGGCCGCACCCACATTGTTGTAACTGCCTCGAGATAATAATTCGAGGTTATCGATAAATAACTGCGGGCTGCCGCCTTCAAGCGAATGCAAAATGGTGGTCATTTCAGTCATGCCGCAGCGCAGACGTACTTGCACCGTGACACGCTGAAAGTCTTCCTTCAACGCGTAATCGGTCGGCGTACGTGCGGTAATTTGGCAGGCGTTCGGGTTCGGGCTTGCCGCTTTCACCACCTGTTCCAGACGTTGCACCAGCGCGGCACTCGCCAATTCCTTATTGTCTTCGGGCAGAAAATGCGGAGTGGCTGCCTGCTGTTGTCTCACTTCCAATAATCGTTTCTCGAGCGCAGGACGCTGACTGGCTTCCATCCGGAATTGCAGTTCCTGTGTTCGTAATTCATCAATCTGCTCACCCATGCCCAACATGGGCGCAGTGAACCACCAATGCACAAGAATAAAATACGCCAGCGCCAATACCAAACCCGCTCCGAGAAAAATTTGCCAGCGTTTGACGTTGCCAGCGACCACGATCCTATTTAGGCTTGCCATTGGCGGCCTCCTTCGAACCATTCACCGTAGCGGTAAGAGTGAATCGATCACGATTGGTACGGGTATCGGGCTGCACTGCACCGGCAAGGGCCGGGGAGCTGATATACGGCGAGCCCTGCAGTTGACCCACCAATGCGGCGGCCTGTTTGCTTTGGCCTACCAACACCAGGCGGCCTTCGTTAACCGATATTTTATCGAGCGCGGTATCGTCAGGAATTCGTTTGGTCAAATCATTAATCAGCGTGAGCATCGCCGGCTGCGAGTTTCTGAATTTTTCGAGAAAAATTTCCGCCTTGCCTGCCCGCTTTAATTGTTCGCGAAAAACATTGGCATCCTTTGCCTGCGTCTTGGCGATGGCGACTTTTTGCTCCCACTCCTGTTGCACCTGTCCACGATTCTTCAACACCTGATTCATTGCAATTACCAGCAATGCCGTGCCCGCCAGTGCCAGACCGACGTTGAGCCAAAAATTCTGGTTGGCATGGGCGGTACGCAAATGTAGAGGCAATAAGTTAACGCCCAGGGTCTGCCAGTTGTCTTCGAGCACATCGGCGCCGCTCAGATCGGAGGCCAATACACCTAGAGTCTTCAGATTTTTTTCGAGCGCCTGTTTTGGCAACACGATTAATTCCACCTGGCACTGCTTGCTTTGAAGATTGCGGCTGATCACGCGTGCTTCGAAATAAATCTGGTCTTGAGTGAAAGGCGTTTGCCGGTCTACTTCAAAACTCACGACCTCCCGCAATTTGCCTTCGGCCGATAAAGGCAGCGTCAGCATCCGGCGCAAGACTTGTTTGTTATCCAGTAGCAAATATCGGGGTGCATTTTTCTGTTGATGAAAGCGCGCCAGACATTTGCGTAAAAGCGATTCGTCGTCGGAAGGTACACTGCCAAATTCGGTCAGGCTGCCATTGTTGGCCGCAAACAGATGCAATTCTTCGCCCTGAACACGAATGCAAAGTCGACGATCGGTCACTCCAAGAATTTCCTGCCACGTAGCAGGCAGTAAACCAAGAAGCTCATGCCGCACCAAACTCCAACCGGCCGACAGCGAACTGCCTTGGTAAGCCAAGCGTATGGGTTCCAGCAAATTGGAAGTTGATTGGGTCATGGTTGTTTAGTCGATGTCTCCCACTCGCCACGCGAGGGGTGTGTAAAGCAGACCAAAATTACCGCTGGCTCCGACACGCAGAGTCGCGGTAATTTCGGCACGGCTGCCATCAGGCTCAATGGCGGCGCTGGAAATACTATACGTTCCCGTGCCGCTGGTCGCGAGGGGGTTGCCGTCAGGTAGCGTAAAAACGGGCATTCCCGGCTTCCAGGCATTGCGCTCGGCCAATAATTGCGCGATTTGCGGGGCCTGCAGTCCCAAGGTTGCCAAGACTTCCGGCGGTGCAAAGCTCGGATTGGGACGGTCGAGCCCGCTATAAATCGTGATGAGCGGGAGCAGCTTTGCGTAGAGTTCCGGCGTCATTCCGATGACCTGCTGCAATTCCGATACCGTTTGAAAAGGGGCATCCTTTGCACCATAGGGAAGGTCTGCCGAAGCATATTGCGGATCTTCCGCACCGCCGGGCTCGGTCAATAAATTATCTGTATCACGCCAGTCGACAATGGCCGATGTCATGCTTTGTGCCTGCGATGGCTCGATACCAACCGCAATCAAAAGTGGCTTGATAACGTCCCCACCGGCGGCGTTGATATCGACTTTCCCCGATTCGTCTACGACGCGAATTTCAATTTGCGTTTTCCCGACGCCGTACTTGTAGACACGATCATCCGGCACCCAACGCAGCAAGGGGTCGGCGTTATTTAATCGCAACACGGCGACATCGACTCCACCTTCGGCGGCATAGCGGGCCTGTACGCCGCGGGCAAGCAATTTTCCCTGCTTGTTTTCAGTACCGGCAATTAATGCGAAGACACCGATGATGCCAATCAGTATCACCATCATCCAAAGCACCAAAAGCAATGCGACGCCACTTTGGTCTTTATTCCGACAAAAGCGGCTCATCGCTCACCACCATAATCCGGGTCCGGGTCAGGATCGGGATTCGGACCGACCGGCCTGGGCTGCAAGCCAGGGTTACCGCCAGCGGCTGAGGCTATTGCTAATTTTGGTGCGGCGACCAAAGACGGCCAATGCATTTTCTTGTCGACAAATTCAATATTCAGCCGGACCTGCACGGGCATCTGTGTCGGTGCATCCCATTCGTTCTCCCAGTCACCAGGCTTGGATTGATCGTCGAGGGTGCGATAGGAAAATTCGCCTTGCTTGATGCCCTCCAGCAAAATTTCCGGCTCGCGTTCTGCGTCAAGTAAACCTTCGGGCGTGATTTGCTGAAACTGGAATTCCAACCGGTAGTTTTCGCCGCTACGCTTTAGTTCGAATGTTTGCAAATATGCGCCGCCGTAAGAAAGATAGCCGGGCATATTGGCGACCAATTGCAATTTTCCCCTGTCGCCGGAAAAGAAAGTCGCCTCGCCGCTCGCTGCATCGAATTCGTAGGGAATCTGCAAAGCGCCGGTCATTTGCCGGCGGACAAAACTTTGCACACTGCGTAATTTTTCATTTCGTTCGGCGCTGGCTTCCGACTTGGTGGCAGATGATGCGGTACTGCGCATCAGATTCAGGCCAAGCATGACGAGCAAAGCCATCAAGCCAGTCACGACCAGCATTTCCAGCAACGTGAATCCGCGAGTGATCACGGCACTCACAACTGCGGCTCGAAATGTTCGACTTCGGGCTGTCGTGCCTTGTAACTGACGAAGCGCAATTGCTCCTGCGGTTTATTGTTACCCCAACTGACTAATAAATTAACTTGATACAACACCGGTGGATTGACTGCTTCAATCTCGCTCGTTGGCGCATCGGCACCGATACTGGGGTCAGGCACTTCTTTTATGTCGAGTTCGTAACGAAATTTACCGTCATCCAAAACGCCCCGCCTGGAGCCCGGTTCGATAAATTCCATCGTACCGAGCGTGTCAAGTAAGGATTGGGCATGCATGCTGGCTTCCGATGCCTGGCTCGACCAGCGTATTTGTCGAAGTCCGCCTGACATCGTTGAAATTACGAGTGCACTGAGAACTGCCAGCAAGCCGACCGCCATCAGTACTTCCAGCAAGGTGAATCCCCTCGTTGTCTTCATCGCGTTGTCACTGGCCTTTTGACGGTCACTTCGCCGGTCAGCCATTTCACATCGATCTGCCATTTCGCGGTGTCGTGTTGCAACACAATTCGGCCACCAGTGGCGGCACCGTCCGGGAAAAATTTTATCGCGGCAACACCGTCTGCCGGTTGCTCGCGTTTGGCCGTTGTCGCGATGATTTCCAGTGAATCAGGCAATTCACCGGAATGATTTTTTGCTCCGGTCCATTCACGCGTGTTGGCATTGATCTGAAATGTCTGCGCATCACCGGTAATCATCGCCTGGCTTTTGGTAAAACGCAGCTCGGCTGCCAGTTCCTTTGCCGATGAACGCAACTGCTGGCCGGGCAATTGCTGGCTAAGTGTGTAGGCTGCAAAGCTCATCACCAGCGCGATCAATCCGACCACCACGATGATTTCCAGAAGACTGAAGCCCGATTGAGATTTCATACATCAAGGCTTGACGACAATATCTTTATCAACGCCTTCGCCACCGGATTTTTTATCGGCTGCCAGACTCACCAGTTCAAAATCCGCATCTGAGCCCGGATTACGATATTCAATTGCCGTGCCCCAGGCATCTTTCAATTGCTGTGGTTTCGAATAAGGCCCCAACCAGCCATCAGCATTACCGGGCGCCGTCACCAACGCATCAAGACTCTCCGGTAAGGTGCCGACATCGGATTGATATTCAGCCACTTTCTGCGACAGCAAATTCAGCTGGGTCTGGGTCAATTTGTAATTGGATTTGTTTTTGCTACCGACGATGCTATTGGCCGCCAGCGCCACGATGCCGCCAATCAGCAAAATCACGACCGCCAATTCAATCAGGGTAAAACCACTTTGCGACGCGATCGGTCGGCACTGGAGATTAATACGGCTCATTAGACAACGGCTCCGGTTAAATTAAAGATGGGTAACAACACGGCCAGAATGATGCAGAACACCATCAAGGTCATCAACAAAGTCAGCACTGGTAAAAGTGCGGCCATCAGGCGACTGATGGAGTGATTGGCTTCGGTATCGAAGGTGTCGGCGACTTTCAGCAACATGGTATCCAGCTCACCCGATTCCTCGCCAACCTGA
>JAYUWO010000143.1:0-12922 GCA_043753545.1 Arenimonas sp. | reverse complement strand
AAACCGGCTTCGGCATGGTGCAATCGCAATAGGCGATGTGCCAAGCCATGGAAGGTGCCAACCCACATGCCACGCGAACCATTCACCAATATTTTTTCGACGCGATGCCGCATTTCAGTCGCGGCTTTATTGGTAAAGGTGACTGAAAAAATACCGTGCGCCGGTACGCCGACCACTTCATGCAGCCAGGCAATGCGTTGCGTGAGCACGCGGGTTTTACCCGAGCCTGCACCGGCCAATACCAGGTAGTGGCCAGGCGGCGCCGACACCGCTTCTCGCTGTGCGGCGTTCAGATCATCAAGTAAGTGCGAAACATCCATTGGTTTTCAGACACGCAATCAATGTGTCGATTTATTCGCCTTTGCCGCTTGCGACATCAGGTTGTCGGTGTAGGCGATGCCAATGGCAGAGACGATGAAGGCCATATGTATGATGGTTTGCCACATAACACCCGTCATTGTGAGCGTGGTGACAAGCTGACCGGTTTCCGGATTGACCACACCAATCGAATTGATAGCAATAAAGGTTTTCAATAAATGGATCGAACTGATGCCGATAATCGCCATCGCCAATTTAACTTTCAATACGGATGCATTCACATGGCTCAGCCATTCCGGCTGGTCAGGGTGATTCTTCAAATTGAGCCGCGATACAAAAGTTTCGTAGCCGCCAACGATGACCATGACCAGCAAGTTTGAAATCATGACCACGTCAATCAGGCCCAGAACTGCCAGCATGATGTCCTGCTCTACAAAAACCGGCGTCTTCTGAATAAGGTGGATCAGCTCTTTCATAAATAGAAAGACATAGACACCTTGCGCAACAATTAGGCCGAGATACAGGGGTAGTTGCATCCAGCGAGAGCTGAAGATAAGCCAGGACAAAGGATGTAACTTTTCTGATTTGTTGGAATTCATAAATATTTTCTAACGTGGTATGCGCATATTCTAAAGGTTTGCGGGCCGAATACCTATTGTAAAAGCGCCCTTAACTGCGTTAGCCCCGTAGGAGCCCGCTCGAGGCACGAGAGCTGGCGAGAAGATGTCAGGCCGTTCGGAACGCAAAAGCATCGCCAGCTCTCGTGCCTCGAGCGGGCTCCTACAAAAAATTAAAGCATCTTCACATCCGGCAAACTCAGTACATATTCCGGGCCCATCAGCATCGAAGGCGTGTAATAGCCGCCCGGTTGTTTCTCGACTTCCAGCAAATGCTTCACGATGCCAAGCGATGCGGTGACAGTCAATTCATAGCCGTTTGGCGTGCTCATGCATTTTTTGATTTCTTTTCCGGATGCATCATGTGCTTCGCCCCAAACAGTAGTAGTCGACTGTTTGCGTTTTTCTTCGGAAGGGCCGCGTACTTTTTTCGCAACCTGTTTTTTCAGAAAGTTCTGCACGAAACTCAAACCCAGCAATGGCCCGAATATACGGATGCGTTTTACATTCTTGATGCTCGATGGTGGCACGCCCATATAGGTTTCAATATTCGGAATGCCGGTCGAAACAAACGCGGTGTAAACATCGCCCCAGGGGATCGTCATCGCGGTGCGTTGTTCGCCATCGCGTTCGAAAGTGCGAACTTTCCAGGCCAGCGGCACTTTGGTCACGATGCCATCAATACGGGCTCGACCGCCGGCACCCAAACCTTCAACACTGGTTTTTGCCGTACCGGGGCTTGGACCGCCACCGGCTTCAAACGCCAGTACAAGATGCGTGGCGGATGGCAAATCGCGCTTCAACATCGCCGCCATGCAATCGGTCGGCACGACATCAAATCCGGCACCCGGTAATACCACGATGCCCGCTTTCTTGGCACGTTCGTGTTGCTCATGGCAATGCGCGAATACGCTGATCTCGCCGGTGATATCGAGATAGTGCGTGCCGGTTTCCAGGCAAGCTTCCAGCATTGGTGCACTGGTGGCGGAAAACGGACCGGCGCAATGCAGAACCACCTTCATGCCTTCCAGATTTTTTTTCACCACATTCGGATCGTCTAACGCGAATGCGCGTACCGGCAAACCATATTGTTTTGCCAGTGGTTCGATCGAAGCCAGATTGCGGCCGGCCAGCACGGGCCGTTGGCCATAGGCCATTGCACGCTCCACTGCCATTTTTCCGGTGTAGCCATTCGCGCCGTAAATCATCCAGGTCATGTTTTTTCTCGTTTTGATGAATGCTTATTTCATTTCTTTCTTGACCATACCGGTCAAGAATTTGAAATAGATACCAGGGAACCAGCGCTTCAAGCGCCAACGATTGGGTTCTCGTTTGGTGGGAATAATCATGAATTGCCCGCGTTCAGCCGCAGCAAAGACATTATCGGCGACGCTATCGCAAGTGTCCGGCGAAGTATCCATTAATCTCAGCGCCATCTTCCGCGTCTTGTCGCTGCCTACCGCGGTATCAATCAAATTGGTGCGGAAGAAACTCGGACAAATCACGCCGACCAGAATGCCCTTGTCGAATACTTCTGCGCGCAATTGTTCCGACAAAGCGACAACGCCGGCTTTGGCCACGCCGTAGGTCATGATGCCAGGCGCACTCGCCAATCCGGCAAAACTCGCCGTACTTAAAATTTGTCCTTTGCCCGCTGCCAACATGCCGGGTAAAAATAAACGACAGCCGCGAACCACGCTGAACAAATCGACTTCGATTAATTTGCGCCATTCTTCCATCGTGGTTTCAACCATCGGTCCACCCGATGCAATGCCGGCGTTATTGATCAGCACATCCACGCCGCCCCATTCTTTTTGAATCTGATCGAACAAGGCCTGCATCGAATCATCGTCACCGACGTCGGCCATCAGACCGATATGGCCCTGGCCCGGCAAACTGTTGCGCGCGGCTTCAACACGTTCGGGGATCAAGTCGACACAGGCAACGCGGGCGCCACTGCGGGCATAACGCAGGGCCAAAGCCAACCCCAAACCGCTGCCGGCACCGGTAATCAAGACACGACGTTGACTCATTCATTACTCCCGAAAACAGCTGCTGTGATAGTCTCGCCAGCATAGCAAGCCACCGTCATTCCTTCGCAATTATTTGGTGATTTCATGCACAAAATCGACCCGCTTTTTGATTTATCCGGAAAAACCGCGCTGGTCAGTGGCGCATCGCGCGGCATCGGCGAAGCCATCGCACATTTGCTGGCCGCCCATGGTGCCCACGTGATTTGTACCTCGCGCAAAGTCGAGTCCTGCCAATCGGTCGCCGATGCAATCAAGGCCGCCGGCGGTAGCGCCGAAGCGCGTGCGCTTCATGTCGGCGATGTTGCGGCAATCGAAGGTTTATTCAATGATCTGGACGCCGCCAATATCGCACCCGACATTCTGGTCAATAACGCCGCCGCCAACCCTTACTTCGGCCCCATGATTGATATGGATTTAAGCAGCTATGAAAAAACCGTCGAAGTGAATCTACGCGGTTATTTCTGGACCAGCGTGCAGGCGGCCAAACGCATGAAAAGCAAGGGCGGCAGCATTGTGAATATCGCCTCGGTCAACGCCAAGCGTGCTGCGCCGGGCCAGGGCATCTATTCAATGACCAAGGCCGGCATCGTCAATATGACCGAAGGTTTTGCAAAAGAATTGGCGGCCCACAAGATTCGCGTCAACGCGGTATTGCCGGGCTTGACCGAAACAAAATTCGCCTCGGCCATTACCTCGAATCCGAAAATCATGGGCATGATGATGCAACTCATTCCGTTGAATCGCAGCGCGCAGCCGGATGAAATTGCGCCGGCGGTTTTATTCCTATCATCGCCGGCTGCCAGTTACGTTACTGGCACCTGCCTGACGGTCGACGGTGGCTATCTGTCGTAGCTATTTCCGAATTTTACATTGGCTCTAACGACATAAAACCCATGAAAGCAATCTTTTTGAGTTTGGCAATTCTTATGGCGACTCCCGTACACGCAGAAAAACTGACGCTTGAAGCCATCACAGGCAGTGCGTCGCTCTCTGGCCCAAGTTTGAATAACGCGAAAATATCTCCGGATGGAAAACGCGTTAGCTTCCTGCGCGGCAAGGATGAAGTCGCTAATCAACTGGATTTGTGGGAATACAACATCGCTTCCGGCAAAACACAATTGCTCGTCGATTCCAAGAACCTGATTTCCGGTGAAGAAGTTTTGTCGGATGAAGAAAAGGCTCGGCGCGAACGCCAACGCATCGCCGGTTTTTCCGGCATTGTCGATTATCAATGGGGTAGCGATGGCAATACCCTGTTGTTTCCGCTCGGCGGTGAATTGTATTTGTACGACTTGGCGCTGGCGACTGCGAAAAAAATAACGAGTGGTGAGGGTTTTGCGACTGATCCGAAAATTTCGCCGAAGGGCAATTACGTCAGCTTTATTCGCGAACGGAATCTGTGGGTCATCGATCTAGAAAATACGAAAGAAATCCAGATCACGGACGATGCTTCCGACGTGATCGCCAATGGCGTTGCCGAATTCGTTGCCGATGAGGAAATGGATCGTCATACCGGTTACTGGTGGGCGCCGGATGATTCGGCGATTGCGTTCACCCGTATCGATGAAAGCCCGGTGCCGATACAAAAGCGTTTCGAGATTTATCCCGATCGTACCGATATTGTTGAACAGCGGTATCCGGCAGCGGGCGATGCGAATGTGTTGATTGAATTGATAGTCGCGAATCTGGCTTCCGGAAAAAAATCGGTTGCCGATATCGACTTAGGCAAGGAAAGGGATATTTATCTTGCACGCGTGCAATGGCGCGATGCGAAGCATCTGACATTCCAACGGCAGAATCGTGAACAGCGCGTGCTTGATTTAATCGAAGTCGATTTAAGCAGCAACAAGCAAACCAGGCTCTTGCAGGAAACCAGCAATAGCTGGATTAATCTGCACAATAATCTGCAATTCCTGCAGGACGGTCGCTTTATCTGGTCGTCCGAGCAAAGCGGTTTTATGCATTCGAGCTTGCATGCACCTGACGGGAAGAAACTGAAAACGCTGACATCGGGTGACTGGCAGGTCGATGATTTATTGGCAGTCGATGAAAAATTGCAACGCATTTATTTCAGCGGCACCAAAACAACACCACGCGAGCGCCATGTCTACCAAACCGATTTCGATGGCAGTGCTCCGGTGCAACTGACAAAGAATGACGGCATGCACCAGGTCTCGTTTTCGGATGATGCCAACGTTTATGTTGATGTTTGGTCCAATACTCGTACACCACCGCAGGCCGAACTGTATCGTGCCGACGGCAGCAAGATCGCCAGCCTTGTCGACAACACGATCGATGCCAGCCATCCGTATCAAAAATACTGGTCGGCGCAAGGAAATACCGAATTCGGCCAATTGAAAGCGGCCGATGGTGAAACCCTGCACTACAGCATGATCAAGCCGGTCGATTTTGATCCGAAGGAAAAATATCCGGTGGTGGTGTTTGTTTATGGTGGCCCTGCAGCTCAAACCGTGCTCAATAGCTGGCCTGCCCGTTCAGATGCGTTTTTCAATCAATACTTGTCGCAGAATGGCTATATTGTTTTTTCGATCGACAATCGCGGCACGCCGAGGCGCGGCGTGAAATTCGGCAGTGCTCTGTTTCGCCATCAGGGCAATGTCGAAGTTATCGACCAATTACGCGGTGTCGATTATTTGAAAACATTACCGTATGTGCAGGCCGACAAGATAGGCGTGTATGGCTGGTCGAATGGCGGCTATATGAGCCTGATGTTATTGGCGAAAGCTTCCGACACCTACGCCTGCGGCGTTGCCGGCGCGCCGGTGACCGACTGGGGCCTGTACGACACCCATTACACCGAACGTTATATGGATTTGCCGAAAAACAATCCCGAAGGCTATCCGGCCAGCACCGTGTTCGAGCATCTCGATGGACTGACATCGAAGCTGTTATTGATACACGGCATGGCCGATGACAATGTGCTATTCACTAATTCGACCAAGCTGATGTCGGAATTGCAAAAGCGCGGCACGCCGTTTGAGTTGATGACTTATCCCGGTGCCAAGCACGGACTTCGTGGCAACGACGCATTGCATCGTTATCGGCTGACTGAAGATTTTTTTAATCGCTGTCTGAAATAGACCAGCTTTGCTTTTGTAGGAGCGTCCTTTAGGCGCGATAGATCTGGCGGGATTTGTCGCGCCTAAAGGACGCTCCTACAATGGAATTTAGAACCGGCGGGTTAGCGTAAAGCCAACACTATTGCCATCGTAGGAACCCACATTCTGCACGCGTTCGCTGTACGCGGCACGAACACGTAATTCCCATGGCGAAAAAATGCCGATGATCAATTCCGCACCCAGGTCATTGGCACTTCGCCAGGAAGTGAAATTCTCGTCGCGCTGACGGCCCAGGCCACCCTGAATCGCTAGGCCCACGTTTTCCGAAATACCGATATAGCTGCTGGCCGTGATTGAATAGCGACGGTAATTATCCGGCGCGTAATAGCCATTGCCCGGATCGGCATCATAGTGTAGATGTTGCACAGCGCCGCCAATATCCAGCATGAAACCCGATTGCCTCACCACGGCACGACTTAGCGATAAGTTCAATTCATCGCGATTATTGCCGTCGCTGTAGTTCTCGAGACGTAAGCTGGCATTCGCCGTCCAATTCATGTCCGGCGTAAAGCGAGTCCGCAGCTCGAATGCGCTGCGGGTAATTTCAAGACTCGCCGTACGCGGCGAGATCATCACGCGATCACTATCGGCATGCGCTGCCCAGAACCAGCTATCGCTGGCACTGAAATCTACACTGGCTCGCCATAAACCCGCACTGTCGTTGGGAATATTGGACTGGCCGACGGCAAACCCGAAACTGGTCTTTCCATTCGGTGCAAACCGCACGCCGACCAGCGCGCGATTTTCATCCACGGAACGACCACCGTAAATCGGTGCAAACGGACTGAATAGCGGAGCCTCGATATCGTTGCGCCCTGCTTCAGCTGTAATACGCCACGCATCGTTTAATACGAAGCTTCCCAGCAATCGTGGCTGGTTCGAGGTGATATTGATCGAGTCATCCGATTGCAGCCAGTCCAGCGATACAAACGAGTCCGTACGCACTTTGGTGCCTCGCGCCAGATCCCGTGCATCTTTGGTGCCCGGCTGCAGTGCGTTAACTTTGTCGACAAACGGCAGCGAGGTTTTTGGCTGTGCCGACTGACGCAAGATAATGGCTTGGTTGAAGTTGGCCATGAAATCTTCTGGATTGTCATTCAACAACCCGTCGTTGATTGCCTTGGCAGATTGCCAGCGCCCACCCCAGGCCAGTATGTTGGCGTGCAGTGTGCGACCTTCTTCTGTCGCTGCCAGTGCAGGACTTGCAAGCAACACTTTTTCCGCGCGTGCATATTTGCCTGCCCAAGTGAGATAACGCACCAGATCCAGACGCGCACCATCGTCATTCGGCGTCGCATCAACATGCTGCTGCATCAGGTCCAGCGCGCCACGGCTATCGCCCTGGCTCATGCGGGTGCGTGCCTGGGTATCGAGCGAATCTGCCTGCTGTGCCTGCAAGGGC
Source organism: Arenimonas sp. (assembly GCA_043753545.1). Lineage (GTDB taxonomy): Bacteria > Pseudomonadota > Gammaproteobacteria > Xanthomonadales > Xanthomonadaceae > Arenimonas. The sequence goes on along the minus strand of JAYUWO010000143.1, from coordinate 5,412 downwards.
GATGTCGATAAAGCGATCGCGATGCAGAAAATCAGTGGTTTTATTTGCGCCATTTGCGATTCCCCGTAATCCATAAATCGGTCGCGAAGCGCGCGATGGTGACCACTTCCTGCGCCATCAAGGCATAGCGAAGCGGCGTGACCAGCAGCGCCTTGAAGAATGCCTTGATACGGGCACCTTTCGAGATGGCGACCAAAACGCCGGTAGACAATAAAACTTCCGCCAACATCGTGACGGCCAATGGCTCCCACATCTGCAGGATTATCAGGATGATTATCGCAGTCGGAAATCCGATTTTCTCGAATGCCGACATGAACATCACCCAGCCAATCGGACGGCCGGTTTCCATCGTGAATTTTTCACCGAATGGTTGCCGATATTGTTCTTTTACGGTGCGCATTTCTTCAATCCGTTTGGCTTCACCACTTTTCCAAGCCTTGAAGCGACGCCAGGCGCGCTTGGGTGATTTGAACGGACTGCGCAAAAGCTGATCGAAGTAGTAACAACTTTGCAGGAATGACGACGACCAGAGATACACCTGGCGTGGTAGTTTCTGCACTTCCGGTTCTTCCGAACGCGCCAACACGTCCATCAACTGGATATTGCGATAGCCTTCGTTGTTCAGCGCGAAACCGATGAAAATATCTTCGGAGTTGGTCAGATCGTCGCCGAAAATCGGTTCGTAGCGATCAAACAAATCCTTGATGTATTCACGGCGATACGCCACGGCGCACCCGACCGGATTGGTAATGCCGCCGAAGAACACCATTTGTCCGTGATAGACAAAACGCTGCAAAAACGTGTAGAGACATTCGCGATACAGATTGGTAATCCACCACCAGGTCAGATGCAGGCGACCCATGTGTTTTAGCGGGTCGTCGAAGGTGTCGCCGCCCATGTATTTTTTGAATTCCGGCGTCTCCGCAAGCGCGGCACGGTCTTTCAGGCGCATCGGCAAAATGGTGCCGCAGGCGCTGGCGATGCCGACGCCTTGATACAGCTCCTGCACGCAGCGTTCGATGTAGTCGTCACTTTCGAGAAAGGTATCGCCGTCGAGAATAAATTCGACATCGTTGTCGAACTCGCGCGACTGCCGCTTGATGGTCGGCGTTTTTCCGATCGAGGTTGCCCGTTCGATCACGGTGACATTCAAACCGACGATTTCGGAAAACGCCCGCGCCCGTTCGACGGTGCGATCCTTGCCGCCATCGTCAACGACAATGATATTTCGCGGTTTGAAGGTCTGTCTGGCAATCGAGGTAAGCGCCAAAATAATATTGTCTTCCTCCTTGTAGGCCGGAATAACAACGTCAACCACTGCATTTTGCCAATCTTTATTCGGTGTCGGAACGGTTTTATCCGGGCCGCGTATCAATCCGATAATGCTAAGCAGTGTGTTTGGACTTATGACGAACCACGGTGCTGTTGCCATTTTCTATCTCCATATTCTTGGCTCGTTGCGCCGCGATCAAATCATCGATGGTATTTTCTAAGGTAAAACGATGTTTGAACCCGGTCAAGCCGCGAAGCTTATCAAGCGCGGGGCGACGACGACGGATATCTTCGAAGTCTTCACCGTAAGCCTGCAGATAAGGGATATGTTTTATGCCGGCCTTGCTACCGGCACGTTCGATGATCAAACTGGCCAAATCATTCATCGAGATTTCCCGATCATTGCCGACGTTCGCGACCAGACCTTCGGTATTGGCATGCGAAGCCAGTTGATCAAGTGCGGTGACGGTATCGCGCACATCGCAGAACGAACGTGTTTGTTCGCCATTACCGAACACCGTAATGTCTTGGCCATGCACGGCCTGTTCGATGAAGCGCGGAATCACCATGCCGTAACGCGACGATTGTCGCGGGCCAACGGTGTTGAAAAAACGGGCGATAATGGTGGGGATATCAAATTTTTTCGCGAACGAAAGACCCAGTGCCTCGTCGCAAATTTTGCTGACCGAATAATTCCAGCGGGTACCGACGCGGGTACTGACGACCAGATCCTGCGTCTCGCGCAAGATGTCTTGGTCGTTGTGGCCATACACTTCGGAACTTGATGCCAGCACAATCTGCGGTTTCCAGCCGGAATCATTTACGGCACGCAGCAGGCGCTCACAAGCGGCAATATTCACTGCCAACACTTTGGTCGGCTCGGCTAATACACGGTAGACGCCGACGACCGCGGCAAGATGGTACACGCGGTCGGCCCAGCCAGCGGTGCGTTCCAACTGTGGCCACACCAGCATATCGGCCTGGTCAAAGCGGAAATTCGGCGAATCCATGAAGCGGGCAATGTTATCCATCGAGCCGGTCGACAAATCGTCCACAACATGCACCTTGTCACCTCGGGCAAGATGTAACTCAACAAGATGTGAGCCGATAAAGCCGGCGCCGCCAGTAATAAAGATATGCACGAGAAACCCCTTCAAATATAGCTATCTGACATAGCTTACGTAAAAAGCCGAAATCTGCGTCCTAGTTCACAAGTTTTAACGTTTTTGAGGTTTTTCTGATTAAAAAACAATCAAAACATCAGCTGGGATCGCCGCTGTGCGTCACTTATTTACTCAATTCCGCGATTCTTGCCGATATAAGGTCGATAGATTTCGCGGAAGCGCTGCATGTCCGCATCGAAATCATCGGTCAACTCAACCACGGGGCCAACGCCAATGGTCTTCCCGGGATAGTGAAACCAGGCACAGCACACCGGCACGCCGGCTTTTTTGGCGATTTTCCAAAATCCGGGCTTCCAGTTGGTTACGCGTTTTCGCGTGCCCTCGGGTGCGAGTACGAACCACATTTTCTCCGACGCTTTAATTTGACCGACAATCTGGTCGATGATGTCGCCCGGGGCGCTTCTGTCGACCGGCCTTCCGCCAAATTTTCGCAAAATCCAGCCGACAGGACCCCGGAACAATTCGGCCTTGCCGATGAATACGATATCCACACCCATGGCGGCTTTCACCGCCATTCCCCAGACGGCATCCCAGCCCGATGAATGCGGCGCGGCAATCATCACCATTTTCGACAAATTCGGCCATTCACCGACAATCTTCCAGCCGCCCAGTTTCAACACAAGAAAACCCAGCTTCTGCACCCACTTTCTGTCATTGGTGTGGGGTGCATTAGGCGGCAAATACAAAGGACTCTGCATGCTCAATCCCAGGCCTGCATTGAACGTGTCCGCTTGATATCGGAACGCTCGCGCTTACCGGTCAAGCGGCGTTCTTTCGCACCTTTGCTCGGCTTGGTCGCCAAGCGTTTTTTAGGCACATGCATGGCGGCCTGGATAACACCGGCGAGACGTTCGCGGGCATCGTCACGATTGCGCTCCTGCGTGCGAAAGCGTTGCGCACTGATCACGAATACGCCATCGGCAGTCAGTCGCCGGTCACGCCGTGCCAATAAGCGCTCACGCAAGGGTTCCGGCAGACAGGCCGATTGTTTGATATCGAAACGCAATTCCACCGCCGTCGATACTTTATTGACGTTTTGCCCGCCCGGCCCGCTGGAACGGACAAAGCGTTCCTGCAATTCGGCGTCGTCGATAACGAGATTGGGGCTGATGACAAGCATGAACGAAGTTTATTCTATTTTGCGCGGCGCTTCCGCTACAAAGTCCACTGTTACGCTCTTCGGGAAGTCGGCATAGGCTAAAATGTCCGGCTTATGTCTTCCAACACCATGAACGCACCGCAGAAAGCGGCAGTTGAATACACCGATGGCCCGCTGCTTGTTTTGGCAGGCGCGGGTAGCGGAAAAACGCGCGTGATTACCGAGAAAATCGCGCATCTGATTTCGCATGGAAAATGTGATGCCAAGCACATTGCCGCGATTACCTTTACCAATAAATCCGCGCGCGAAATGCGCGAGCGTGTTGCCAAACGCATCAAGAGCGACAAGACCGAAGGCCTGACCGTTTCGACTTTCCATTCGCTGGGTTTGCGTTTCCTGCAGATTGAATTGCAGCGGGCGAAACTTCGCCGCGGTTTTTCTATTTTCGATAGCGACGACCAACTTGGCATCATCAAGGATTTATCGCCGCCGGGTTTGAAGAACGATGCCTTGCAGGCTTTGCATGGCCTGATTTCGAAAGCAAAAAACAACGGTCTGTCGCCAGAAGAAGCTTTCGAGTTGGCAAGAAGTGCCCGCGAACGCGAAGCCGCCAATTTGTATGATCGTTATCAGGCCCGCTTGCAGGCATTCAACGCGGTCGATTTCGATGACCTGATTCGTATTCCCTTGATGCTGCTCGATCAGGACAAGGATCTCGCACCGGCCTGGCGTGAACGAATGCGCTACTTGCTGGTCGACGAATGCCAGGACACCAATGGTGCGCAGTACCGTTTGCTACGACATCTGGCAGGACCGAAAGGCAATATGACCTGCGTCGGCGACGACGACCAAAGTATCTATGCCTGGCGTGGCGCACAGCCGGAAAATCTGGACTTGCTCGGCAAGGATTATCCGAACCTGAAAGTGATCAAGCTCGAACAAAATTATCGTTGCACCGGACGAATTCTGCGCAGCGCGAATCAGCTGATCCAGAAAAATCCGCATGTGCATATGAAAAAATTGTGGAGCCAGCACGGCGACGGCGAGCCGATCCGTATCTGGGCCTGCAAAAACAATGATCACGAAGCCGAACGCGTCGCGGCCGAAATCCATTATCTGAAACAGGCGAAGGAAATTCCTTGGGGCGAGTTCGCGATTTTGTTTCGTGGCAATCACCAGTCACGCGTGTTGGAAAAAGCACTGCAGCTCTTGCGCATTCCGTATCACCTGACCGGCGGCACCGCGTTTCTCGATCGTGGCGAAGTCAAAGACACGCTGGCATGGTTGCGCGTACTCGCGAATCCGGATGATGACGCGGCGTTTCTGCGCGCCATTGCCGCACCAAAGCGGGAAGTCGGCGGTACTTCTTTGGCAAAACTCGCCGAGCTGGCACAACACGCACATCTGTCATTGTCGAAAGCTGCCGACAACATCGGCCTGATCAAACAATTGACGCCCCGCGCAGCTTCGGGTTTGCACGAGTTCACCAGCATCGTGCACCAGATGCGGGATTTGGCGGAAACGCTGCCGCCCTCGGAACTGACCCGCAAGCTGATCGAAAAATCCGGCCTGCTCGCAATGGTGCGCGCCCAGTGCAAGGACGAGGCCAGCTATCTGCGTCGCAAGGAAAATCTCGAAGAACTTGCCCAATGGTTTGAAGACGCGCGCGGCGGCGGTCCCGGTGAACTGGCCGCACAATTGGCATTGCTCAGCAATGCCGATCGCGGCGATCCGGGCAATCAGGTTCGCCTGATGAGTTTGCATGCGGCGAAAGGCCTCGAATTCCGCGTGGTGTTTCTGGTCGGTCTCGAAGACGGCAACCTGCCGCATGAAATGGCCATGGAAGAAGGCGGCCTC
>JAYUWO010000142.1:0-12997 GCA_043753545.1 Arenimonas sp. | reverse complement strand
CGCCACTAGTTTTCTATGGTGGCCTTTGTCGGCCCCTCGCGACGATAGGTTGAAAACTCCGCCAGGGCCGGAAGGCAGCAACGGTATTGACTGATTCGTGCGCCGAGGCAAGTTGGCGGGGCCGCCACCTTCTTCAAGACCTCGTGTCCCGACTTCCGTCGGTCCTACGCAGTCGGATGCAGCCAATCCGAGCTGCCGTCCTCATACTTCTCTTTTTTCCAGATCGGCACACGCTGTTTGACCTCGTCGATTACGTATCGACAGGCGGCGAATGCGGCATCCCGGTGCGCTGCGGTCACGCCGACCCAAACTGCGCAATCACCAATGGCCAAATCGCCGGTTCGATGGATACAAATAGCATCCAGAATTACGAAGTTTTCACGGACTTCGAGCAGAATTTTTTCGCCCTCGGACTCAGCCAGGATTTTGTAGGCCTGATAAGCCAGGGCCTGCACAGCCCGATCGCAATGATGATTGCGCACCCAACCCTCGAAACAGATAAAGGCACCGGCTTGAACGTGCTGCATCGATTGCTTCAATGCTTCGCTGTCGATCGCCTGTTCGGATATTTGAAATTTATTCATCCGCCCGACACCGGCGGAATAAACGCAATTTCGCTGCCGTCCTTGATTTCATGCTGCCAACCGACAAAAACCCCATCCACCGCAACACGGATATTGGCCGACTGGAATTTAAATTGATATTTTTGCTTCAGGCTTTCAAACAGCACCGTCAGTGAAACCGGCATCTCGATTACTTCCGAATCTGCGCCGGCGGCTTCCTGAAAACTGGCGAAATATAAAACCTTAATCGTCATTGTTTCAGTGTCATAGTAATTTGCTGATCGTGGATCTGCCGCCAGTTTTTTCGACCAGGCGAGTCGGGCCGATGACGATATCGTGACTCAGCGCTTTACACATATCGTAGATGGTCAACGCGGCGACGCTCGCTCCCATCAAGGCTTCCATTTCCACGCCAGTGCGATGCTGGGTTTTCACGGTACAGCTGATGCGCAATTGTTCGGAATCATGCCAATCGATCAGGATTTTGATGCTGTCAATCGGCAAGGCATGGCAAAAGGGAATCAGTTCATCGGTACGTTTCACGGCCATAGTCCCGGCAATAATGGCGGTATCGATAATCGCGCCTTTCTTGGTTGCCATATCCGACTTAACCAGTTGCTTCGCTATCGCCTTCGGGAAAACAACATTGGTGACAGCGATAGCATGCCTGGCCGTTATTGCCTTGTCGCTGACATCCACCATCGAGGGGCGACCGGCCTGATCGATATGCGTCAGTTTTTTTGTGCTTGTTGCTTTTGCGGCCATCTCAGCCTCCGATAAAATACATTTCGATTTTTTTATTCTGCTGCGTTTTCGAATGCCTCAGCTCGCTGTAGCGATCGGAGCGATTCGTCCAGATTTTAATCAGCTTTTGATCCAGCGAATCTTGACCCTGATCAAGTTCGGCACGAATGTCGTGCCCTTTACCGGCGAACAGGCACGTGTAGACATGGCCATCTGCCGAGAGTCGCGCCCTATGGCAATCACCGCAGAATGGTTCGCTGACGGAACTGACAAAACCAATTTCGCCTTGGCCATCGGTAAAGCGATAGCGCGATGCGACTTCGCCGCGGTAATTCGCCGAGACCGGTTGCAATGGCCACTGTTGGTTGATCAAGCTTTGTAATTGCTTCGACGGCACCACGTCTTTCAGCGACCAATCATTGCAATTTCCAACATCCATGTACTCGATGAAACGCAAGACATGTTTAGTTCCACGAAATTTTTCTACCAGCGGCAGGACCTGATCTTCATTGATGCCGCGTTGAATCACGGCATTGATTTTTAGCGAAGAAAATCCTGCGGCTTCGGCAGCGCCAATGCCATTCATAACATCTTGCACCTGCCCTCTGCCACCGGACAATTCTGAAAAAACATTGGGATCCAATGCATCCAGGCTCACAGTCAAACGATGCAAGCCCGCTTGCTTCAAGGCCTGCGCTTGTTTTTCCAATAGCGAGCCATTTGTAGTCAGGGCAATATCTTCCAGATCGGGAATTCTCGCCAAACGCTCAACCAGATCGGGAAGGTTTTTACGCAACAAGGGCTCGCCACCGGTCAGGCGAACTTTACGCACGCCGATTTTCACGAATGCTTTCACCGCTTGTTCGATTTGATCGAAGGAAAGCCGTGCGGCATTTTGCAGGACCGCATCCTCCGGCGTTCTATCGGCCGGCATGCAATACGGGCAACGAAAATTGCAGGCTTCGATCACCGACACCCGCAAGTCGTGCACCGGCCGGAATAATGTATCCAGCGGCAAGGACATGGCGTTTTGTAGCTGTGCATTCATCATCGCACCATGCGCTGTTCGGTTGGATTGGGTAATGCCACCACTTCACCGCATGTTGCTATTCGATAACCGCGCGCCACCAATTTTTCACCGTGCGCCAGTGATTCATAATGATAAAACGCGCAGCGTTGCAATAATTCCGGTGGATACTCTCGCTCGAGATCTTCAATGCCGCTATGCGAGGGATTGCCCAGCCAGGCGCAATCATGCGCGATGAATTCATTGGCATCGGCAAACTTCGCCAACATTTCCGGAATCGGGCGGGTATCGCCGCTCCAGATCACACAACCATGCAAACGCAGGGCATAGGCGGTTTCCGGCAAATGATGCCGAACCGGAAACACGTCATACCAAAAGCCGCTATGCCAGAAGCCTTTCGATACCGGTACCAGTTGAAAACCGTCCCACCAATTCGCGCCGCCTTCGGCTATCACGCCAGGGTACTCGGCCAGACGTTGTTGCAGGAATGGCAACACGGTGACCGGAACGTACAAGCGGACTTTACCCACCCTGGCCGGATCGAAATAGGTTTTATAGAACAATCGTTCCAGACCTGCGACATGATCCATGTGGACATGGGTAATAAAAACCGCATCAGGCATCGCCCCATACTGCTGCACGTACGCAGTCAGCGCTTCCTGCCCGCAATCAATCATCACCTCGGGTTTGCCGTCGCATTCAATCACCGACGAGGCTGAACCGAGCTCGATCGCCTGTGCATTACCGACGCCCAAAAAACGTAATGTCCAACTCATTTTTCCAACTCCGCATCATGTGCCGAACGCATCTGTTGCATGCCGGCCACTATGGTTTCTTCATCCACTTCACCACGATTTTTCAGCAATGAACGCTGCAATCGTTGCAGTACATCGACACACCACGACCCGGGTTTTGTTTGAAGCCCTGCCCTGTCCCAATCGATCAGCCAGATTTTATTATCCGCATCGACCAGAATATTTTGCGCATTCAGATCGGCATGCCTTGCACCAACTTTATGAAATCCGGCGATGCATTTCCCCAGCTCTGCCCACGGTGCCGATTCGGTTTGTGCATGCACGCAATCGAGAAAACTCCGGCTAGCGTCGATGCGTTCAATCAGGATGGCGGCGGAATAAAACAAACCGCTTCTTGAATACATGGCGGCAACGGGTTTCGGCACCGGCAGATTTTTTTCGCACAGTCTTTGCATGAATCGGAATTCGTGAATACTTCTGGCACTCGCTTCATCGCGCCAGAAATAGCGTGAATTGCTGATTTTTGCCGCCCAGCCGCCACGACGATAATGTCGAAGCACCGCGTTACCAAAGGGACCGTGTACGAACCAGGCGGCACCACGGCCGCCTTTCCCGCTGACCGGCGTTGCTCCTTCGCCGTAATGAGCAGGATCAAAAAAAACCGAATCTGCTTGCTGCCAAAGCCTTGTGTCGAACACAATCGCAGCTTGTTCACCTTGTTGGTGAATCGGCACTCGGCAATTCGGCGCTGTGGTCGATAAATCCATAACCGGAAGTTTAATGTGTTTGAACGTGTAATGCCTGCTGCGCCTGCCTCGATCTGCATTTTGCGCCTGTCTGCGCTGGGCGATGCCACGCACGTGCTGCCATTGCTGAATACCTTGCGTTCCGCCTGGCCCGACACGCGCATCACCTGGGTGCTCGGTAAGGGCGAGGCGAAGCTGGTAGAAGGTCTGGAAAATATCGAACTGGTGGTTTACGACAAGAAAACCGGTATCAAGGGCATGCGTGAGCTCCGCAGGAAATTCGCCGGTCGCCGCTTCGATGTTTTATTGCAAATGCAGCTCGCGATGCGCGCCAATTTCCTGTCGGCCTTTATTCCGGCAAATATCCGGATTGGCTTCGATGCCGGTCGCAGCAAGGAATTGCATTCCTTATTCATCAACCGCCGGATTACCCCGGGCAGCCACCATGTGCTGGATGTGTTCGGAAAATTCTGCGAACCACTTGGCTTGAAACAAGATGCAGTGAACTGGAACATTCCCATTCCCGAGACAGCGCGCCAGTGGGCGGCAGAACAACTGCCCGGCGAACAGAAAACCCTGATCATTTCACCCTGCTCAAGCCATGAGCTGCGTAATTGGTCACCCGAAGGCTACGCGGCAGTTGCGCGTCATGCGCATCACAATAAATGGCGTGTCGTCATCTGCGGCGGCCGCAGCGAACTCGAAAGAAATACATCCGACACCATCATCCGCTTGGCCGGCGTTCCGATCATTGATCTGGTCGGTAAAGATACCTTGAAACAATTGCTGGCTTTGCTCGAACGGGCGGATTTGTTGCTGTCGCCTGATTCGGGCCCTCTACACATGGCAAATGCCGTCGGCACCAAAGTGATCGGTTTGTATGCCTGTACCGATGGCATACGCAACGCTCCCTATTCCGATCGACGCTACTGCATTAACCATTACGAACAAGCGGCACTCAGTTTCCTGGACAAACCCGCGAGCGAGTTACCCTGGGGGAAACGCGTCGAGTTTCCCGGCGTCATGAATTTAATCAAAGTTGACGAGGTGGCCGAATGCTTTGATCGGTATTGCGAAGACCATCCCTGAGCGCATTCATGCTTCAGGGTGTCTTGTAATCCTCATAGGATTTTTCTTCGATATACGATGAACCCAGAGCAAGATTGATATCTTTCTTGATCTTTGCGCGGGTATCGTTTTCGAAATACACGGCGCGTGCAAGACGAATAAACTCGGCGTCGAACAACTGCTTTTTTTCCTGGATGCGGATGTCGTCTTCGATCACCCACAGGCTTTCGTTGATCTTTTTCAGATCCGCACGCAGTGCAGTGATATCGGTTTTCGAGGCCGGATGGCCCGCCCAGGTTTTATTGAGGGCATCGAGTTCCTTGCGGACATTCAACAACTTGGCTTCATCGCTCATACGCTCGGATTTAATTTCAAGAATCGCGATTTTGTCGAGCAATTCACCAAAGGACACAGGCACCAGAATTTCGGACATGGATTTATCTCGTTCAAACAGGCCGCAAGTTTACTTTATCAAGGCTTAAAAAAATGCGAACCGGTCTTTCCCTTCATGAAATACCCATCACACCGGCCTCAAGCCAATCTCTGGTTTTTCGGTTAAGGTGGCCATTCCAGTACCGACACTAAATTGCCGACTATGAATCACCTAGCCCTTTTCGTCTTTGCCTCGCTCACACTCGGCACGATTAGCAATAACGCACTCGCTAGCCGCCCCGCCGATCCTGTCGAAAAAGCCATCGTGGCCCATGTGGGCAAAGACCATCAAAGAGCACTGGCTTTATTGAAGGAATCCGTCGATATCAACAGCGGCACCATGAATATTGCCGGAGTGCGCAAGGTCGGCAGTGTGTTCGAACGCGAATTCAAGGATTTGGGATTTGACACGCGCTGGGTAGATGGCAGCGGCTTCAATCGCGCCGGGCATCTTGTTGCAAGTCATGGCAAGCGCGGCCCGCGCATACTGCTCATCGGCCATCTGGATACGGTATTCGCCGAAGACAGCCCATTCCAGAAGTTTGAAGCCATCGATGCTAAGTCTGCACGGGGCCCGGGCACTACAGACATGAAGGGCGGCAACGTGATTATCCTCAGTACGCTGCGCGCGCTGCGCAGTAGCGGACAGCTCGAGAAGATGAGCATCCGTGTCGTGTTGATGGGCGACGAGGAAAACCGTGGCGAGCCGGCTGAGCTGGCCAATAAAGAATTACTGGAAGCCGGTGAATGGGCCGATATTGCGCTGGGTTTCGAGGATGGTGATGGCGACCCGAAAACCGCCGCTATTTCGCGCAGGGGATCTAGCGGCTGGCAGCTGAAAGTCACCGGCAGGCCTGCACACTCTTCGCAGATTTTTCAGCCCGAATATGGAGACGGTGCGATTTTTGAAACCGCCCGAATTCTGGATGGGTTTCGCCAGGCGCTGTCCGGCGTACCGAACCTGACCTTCAATCCCGGGGTCATTGCAGGCGGCACCGATGCGTCGCTCGACGAAGAAACTTCCCGTGCCACTGCATTTGGCAAGGGCAACGTGATTGCTCAAACCGTTTATGTCAGCGGTGATTTGCGTGCCATCTCACCGGCACAGTTGGCAGATGCGCGTGCGACGATGAAAAAAATCGTGGCGGCGCATTTGCCCCATACCAATGCAAGCATCACCTTTTCGGACGGGTATCCACCGATGGCGCCTACCGACGGCAACGCCAAATTGCTGGAGATGTATTCCACCGTGAGTGAGGATTTTGGCTTTGGCCCGGTGACCGCCATCAATCCACGCAAAGCTGGTGCTGCGGACATTTCCTTCGTCGCCGACAAAGTGGACATGGCGATCGATGGCATCGGCCTGATGGGCACGGGCGGTCACACTGTCGAAGAAATCGCCGACCTTGAAACGCTCGACTCGCAAGCCATTCGAGCGGCGGTTTTACTGTATCGCCTGAGCCGTAAAAACTAGTGCCGCAATGAAGAAAAATGTTACAGACTTAACTTCGATTTGGTACTGACATTTTCAATTCGCCATGCATCGGCTTCTTTCACCAACTTCACGGTGCCGGTCATGGCAGCGCCGTCGGATTCCTTGCCGTCGATCTGTAACTCGGCCCGATTGGCATCTGCACGGCCGGACACAATTCTTACCTGCGCGGGTTCGAATGCCTTGATCATTTCCAGCATCTTCGGAAATTCCGGATCATTGCGTGCCGCACGCATTTGATCGGCTTTTTCTTTCATCGCAAGTTTAAGCATTGCCTCCACATTTCCCGTCAGGGTGGCACGGTGCATCGCCAAATACACTTTGCCGGGCTCACCGCCACCGGCAGGCAGCGCGACCCCCCAGGGTTTCGGTGCAGGCGGTGGTGGTCCTTTTCCCGCCATCGGAATATCAAACTGCAAATCGCATTTCAGGTCTTCGTCATCAAGAATGAACCTGCCCGAAGCGCGATTTACCATCGGTAACTTCAACTGTAACTTGCCCACTTCATTACTGGAAAGCGAACGGTTGTTGCCGGGCGGCACGTAAAGCTGCAAGCCCTCGATTAATTTGCCAGCAGCATCGAAACGCAATTCCAGTTTGGCGCTGTCATTTTCAAAAACCTGATCCATGATGGCGTCATCAATGTTCTCAAGTTTTGCGCTTGCCAAAGCGTAGTGATCCATCTTCTTGGTCGTGAACCACAGGGTCGGCACTTTCTGTTTTTCCTCGAAGGGATCCGGTGCCAGCCCAGCGTATCCATCGACAAATACCAGTGCCGTGTCTTCATAAGTACATTGGCCGGTGAACCCGGCGTGGGCATTTGCAGAGAGGAGCACTATCGAAATATAGACCAGTGGTTTCATGGAGCTCTCCATATGCCTTGTGCATGATGGAGAGAACGACATGGCAAGCGGGCAACGGCCAGCTAATCCAGAATCGCCCGCCAGGCATCGAGTTTGTCCTCGTAACGCAATCCGGCATGAGCCGGACTGGTTGAGGGTAGACGCAACATGGGGATGTCTGCATGCCCACTCGATAAAAAGGGCAATACATGCTTTTGATAACTTTTCTCCGCAAAAGCACCATTAAAAAAGATTCGCCTGATGTTAGGGTTTTGCGTGAAAATACCCTTGAAGTCGTTTGCCTGCACACTGGATTTTTGAATGGCAGAGTCTAGACTCCCGGCGCGACGGCATGAATGCAGAACATCCCAGAGGGCAAGGCGATGGGCGGTCAACATTTCCAGACGCTTTTCATAGGATGCGCCCGGCTCACTTCCACCCAGCGAAGCAAGGATTCGCCAGAAGGCATTACGCGGATGGGCATAATACTGCTGCGACCGCAGCGACTCTTCACCCGGCATGCTACCGAGAATCAGCGTGCAGGCATCTACCGAAATAGCCGGCGGGAAACTCGTAATCCGAATTTTGCCGGTTACGTTCATCGCCATCGTGAGTACCCGTCTTTAGTCTGATTCTCGATACCAGCCTCCGACTGTACCAACGGACAATCGATACAATCGGCGTCATTCCGGTGCAGGCGAACCACCTGGAGCCATCGTGTCTTCCGGAGTTTGCGGACGTCCAAGCAGGAACCCCTGGGCGTGGACAAAACCCAGATCCTGCAGGCGTTTGAGTTGATCTTCGGTCTCGATACCTTCAGGCACGATGTTAATGCACATCTTTTCGCCCAGTAAACGGATCAGATTCATGATGTGTTCCACGTTCCGGCTATTCCCGAGTTGCTTCACGAAACTCTGATCAACCTTGATGCCGTCAAACGGGAAACGATACAGATGACTGAGCGAGGAATAGCCGGTACCGAAATCGTCGAGGACAACGCCCACGCCCAGTTTCTTCAAGCGCATGATGACGTTGTAGGCAGTATCGAGGTTTTCGATAATGGCAGTTTCGGTGACTTCAAGTTTTAGTGCCGAGCTGGGGAGGCCGGTGTCTTGCAATATTTTCTGTACTCGATCGGGCAATTGCATCATCCCGAGTTGTTTCGCCGAGAGGTTTACTGACATCGTCAGGTCGTCACCCACATGCCCATCTTTTCTCCACTCGACCAATTGCGTGCAGGCCATCCGCACCACGGACATGTCCAGCTCGATAATCAAACCGGTTTCTTCGGCCAGCGGAATGAACTCCATCGGTGCGATCATGCCTTTTACCGGATGCATCCAGCGCAGCAATGCCTCATATCCGGTAACGGCACGGTCCTCCAACCGGGTGATTGGCTGGTAATGCAAACGCAGTTGTCTGGTGCCCATCGCGGCACGCAAATCCTTCTCCATCTCAAAAGTACGCAGACTGCTTTCGTGCATGCTTTCGTCAAACAGCACTGCGCAATTGCGGCCGGTGGTTTTCGCTCGATACATGGCGGTATCCGCGTTGCGCATGAGTTCTTCGGAAGTAAAGTTACCTTCATCGACAAACACGAACCCGATACTCGATCCGACAACAATATCCTGTCCTGCGATCCGGACAGGGTGCACCAACACGGCCAGCAATTGCTCGGCCTTGCGTCTGACTTCGTTGATTTCATGCAGATTCTCGAACAGCAGCACAAATTCATCTCCGCCAACGCGCGCAAGAGTGTCGTACTCACGAACCTGCCCACGCCAGCGCCGGCAAATTTCTATCAGTAATTCATCGCCGGCACCGTGACCCAGACTGTCGTTGACCAACTTAAAACGATCCAGATCCAGATATAGCACGGCAAATTTTTTGCTTGGATCACGCCGGTGCAAACGTACCGCCTGCTTGATGCGGTCAAGCAACAAGGCACGGTTCGGCAACCCGGTCAGGCTGTCATGCAAGGCATCGTGCTGTAGACGTTCCTCGGCACGCTTGCGCACGGATATTTCGGTCTGCGAACCGGCAATGCGTTCTACGCCATCTACTTGGCTAAGACTGCGGACGCCACGTGCCAGCATCCATCGATATGAACCATCTTTATGTCTGAGTCGGTGTTCAACTTCAATTTGTGCCGTGTGCCCTGCACGGTGAGCTTCGATTGCGCCTTCGATCAAGCTGCGATCATCCGGATGCACCCGGTTAAGCCATCCATCAATCGTTGGTTCAAGTTCATCGGCTTTGAAACCGAGTTGCTCTTTCCAGCGCGATGAAAAATACATTTCCCCGGACTGTGGATTCCAATCCCAAAGACCGTCATTTGCGCCATTGGTCGCACGCTCGTAACGCTCCTCGCTTGCACGCATGGCTAACTCGGCGCGAATCTGGGCACTGACATCTTCGATACTGCCTTCCATGCCAATCAATTTGCCATCTGCATCCAGGACAGCACGAACATTTTCATTTACCCAGATAATCTGGCCATCGCTTCTACGCAATTGCAGACGCTGGCCAAGCACGCTGCCCTGACTGCTCAGTGTTCCCAGCAAAGCGGAGCGATCAGTGGTTTCAAGATAAAAGGAAGAAACCTTCGGTGCATCGGGACCAATCAACTGAGCGGGTGAATCGTAGCCGAGAATTCTGGCGCAGGCCGGATTGGCAATCTCGAAATGGCCATCAAGCGTGGTCCGGAAAACTCCCTCCACCGCATGTTCGAACAAATTCTGGTAACGCTGCTCGCTTTGCTTGAGCGCGCTGATATCGCGCAATAAAGTAACCGCACCTTCAAGTTTTCCAGACTTGTTAACAATAGGCTCGGCGTTAATCAGCAGATGACGCGATGGAATGCCATGCTCTCCGCCAATCTTCATTTCAACGTTGCGGACTTCCAGCCCATTCAAGGCTCGCCACAAAGGCTGAGCTTCAATTCCGAGCACGGCACCCGTCACTGGATCTCGCAATCGGTTTACCTGACGCAATCCCTCACTCGCCATGTCGTAATCCGCCAAGCCGAGCATTTCGCAAATACCCAAATTAAACAGGGTGAGCTGCCCTTCCGGATCGCAGGCCACCAAACCATCGGGAATTGTGTCGATTACGCTCTCGATGAATGATTGATCGCGCTGCAGGCGATCTTCAAGTTTCAGACGATTGCTAATGTCGCATATGAGCACCAGACGAGCAGCCTGGCCGGCATAATGAATATCGTGTGCACTTAGTTCGACATTGATCATGTCACCATCTTTTTTCAAATGCCGGTAACGTCGCATTGGCCTGAAGCCGGATCTCTGTTCGGTTGACTCTTGCAACAAGATTGATACATCTTCGGCTGGACGGATATCTTTCAGCGTCATTGCCATGAACTCGGCATGGCTGTATCCATAGTGTTTCAATGCTGCATCGTTGACTGCAAGGAATGCCAGCGAGCTCTGTGCATAAATCCACATTGGCTGCGGATTGTGGTCAAACAACATCTCGAACGCCTCGGGTGAACGGCTGTCGTGCATGATGTTGCTAATTGTCATGCGATCCACACTACGCGCAAGCCTGCATGATAGATAGTGCAATGTAATCAGGTGTTTACCGAGATGAACGACACTGCACAATGTTTAAACTGGAACTGTGATGTATTAGAGTTAAATGGTGCGAAATTTTTTGATGAGCGTAATTGATGCGTACATCCTTGAATTTTTGATGCACCAGTTTGTAATGATGATCTTATCTGTCTGGTTTTTGAAACTGGAGACTGCAGTTCATACTCCAGTGGATCCTGGCGCGTTACAACGGCAGCCGGTTGCCGACAGAGTTCCCATTTGCCCCATTGCTGCAGGATCGAAATTACTCAACCCGATGACAACATATGTTTAGAGGGGTAAATGAACACGACGGCATTCATTCCTGATGCACCGCCTTCGTGTCCGTATAGTCGATCCATGCTCTTACCATCGGGCATAAATCCAAAACCGTACCGGCGTTTATTATTCTGCGGAGTAGTTGCCGCTTCCAGATTCCCGAGCGAGATGAGTCTGCCTTCCTACAAAGAAAACCAGCTTTGAATATCAATGGACTGATCGAATACGTCTTGCTTGTGTTTCCTGAAGCTCAATGATCCTGACAACTACTGATGCATGCGTCGTCTTTGAATTGCTTGTCACGGGCGATTCGTTCGGCTTCGGCTTTACTCATTTTATCGGCGGTTTCGTTGTAGATTTTGTCGAATTCGGCCTTTGCCGCCAGAGCCTCGTCTTCCGATACACCCGCCTCCTTGGCTGCAGCCAATAGCGATGCTTCGTCGGCGGCTTCCTGGTCCTGTGCTGCTTGATTCAAATCTGTCTCTGTTTGTTCCTTATCAACCGAACCATTCTCATCAATGTCTTTCTGACAGCCGGACGCCAACATCAATAGCATCGATAAAAATATATGACTTCGCGATTTCATAATCACTTTCCGTGTTGAAGATAACGAACTTATCGCGAAAGCTGCAATGAAACGGACAAAATTTGGTAAAAAGAACGCAAGCCGGCACGTTGAAAGAAGTGCATAAATAAAAAAGGTCACCCTAAGGCGACCTTTTTTATTTATGGCGGAGAAGGAGGGATGCACTCGGTACATCCATGTACCTCGCCCTTCGGGCGGCTACGCCGTGCAAAACGGCTGTCCTGCCGTTTTGTCGAACCCGCTTGGGTCCTCATCAAATCCTCGCATCACCCCATAAATAAAAAGACCACCCTTGTGGGGTGGCCTTTTTATTTATGGCGGAGAAGGAGGGATTCGAACCCTCGGTAGGCTTTCACCTACGCCTGATTTCGAGTCAGGTACATTCAACCGCTCTGCCACCTCTCCATAATTCGCTTGCTACCGGTTGAAGCAGCAAGGCCGCGAATTATACGCGGCCTTGCGGGGTTTAGGCTAGTTCACACGGCTAGATCAGCTGCCGGCGCCCTTGGGCATGAAGAAGAAATCACCACTTTCATGGCCTGCGTAGCGAATTGGGGCGTACTGCGGGTTTTGCGGGATCGGCGAATTGATCGAGTTCAGCGCCAGCGAGGTGGCCACTTCGCGATAAAGACGCTGGGCTTCCATCAGGCGATTATTGTCCTGCAACACGTTCAGGAAAGCGCGGGCGAAATAGCTGTGATTACCTGAACCAGTGTCGGGCACCGGCTGCACGCCACCCGATGTCAGCGCGGTACGTGAGCGGCCAGCGGCCATGGTTTTGACGTAGGCGTTCCATTTTTCCGGAGTAGCGGAGGTGAGATTGGGCACGGCCGCACGCGTCATCGAACCGGAATAGCAGGAGTCCGCTACCACCAT